>NZ_JADPJF010000064.1:370563-397063 GCF_023073295.1 Bradyrhizobium sp. 23
GAGCGACCTGTCGCGGCCAAGCCAGTCGGTGGTACCGAGTTCGCGCGACTGGTGGCGCGCGCTGCGGGATTGCCGGAGAATTTCTTCGCCAGCAAGTCCGATGCCGAACTCGCCGAACAGCTTGGCATCATCTTGCGTATGACCGTGGACAATCTGATGGCGCTGCTGCAAGCGCGAACCCAAGCCAAGCAGCTGACCCGTAGCACCAGCCAGACCACCGTCCAAGCCCTCGAAAATAATCCGCTGAAATTCTCGCCGACCTCGGAGGAAGCGATGCGCATTCTCTTTGGGCCGCCGACACGCAGCTATCTCGATGCACAGCGCGCCTTTGCACAGGGCTTCAGTGATCTCAAGTCACATCAGTTGAGAACCTATATGGCGATGCAGCACGCTGTCCATGAGCTGATTGCGGGCATAGATCCGACGCTGATGGCGCGCGAGCTCGAGCTTCAGCGTGGCGCAAGCTCCTGGCTCGGCACGAACAAGGGCAAACTCTGGGACGAGTTCTTGACGCGCTGGAAAGCGCATCTTGGCCGCGACAACAACGCCCCGATCGAAACCTTTATGTTGCTTTTCTCGAACTATTACGACCGCGGTGATAAGCCCGGCTCAAAGTAAACTCTCGGCGACCACGAGGTTGCCTACAATTTCTAAGTGGATATAGGAATGTCTTGGTACAGCAAGGTCTTCTGGTCGGAAGGTTTGTTTCTGCGGCCGCATCATCTGCAGCAGAACGACCGCTACATCGAACACTTGCTGGAAAAGCGCGTTCGCTACACGACACCATACCCTTGGGGCTTTGCCGAGCTAGAGATCGATAGGGATCTTACCGAACAGAGCAAATTCGCGGTGCGCAGTGCGTCCGGCCTCATGCCGGACGGTACGCCGTTCGATATCCCTGCGGACAGCCCAATACCCGAATCGATCGAGGTGCCGGAGACGGCTGCAGGCCAGATCGTCTGGCTGATGATGCCGGTCGCGGCGCCAAACACCCGCGAGGTTGACGAGGACCGCACCGACAGCGCCAGTCGTTATGTTCGCACTTCGGAAACCTTCATCGACTCGACCTCGGCGCTCCGCATCGAGGAAGAGATCGACATCGCTTATCCGCGCCTGTCTTTCGAACTGCGCAAGACGAGCAAGCCCGGATACATGGGCCTGGGCATCGCGCGCATTCTGGAGGTGCGCGACAAGAACATCCTGTTCGACGACAAGTTCGTGCCGCCGATGCTGGTCTGCGCCGCGCATCCGATCATCGATGGCTGGCTCAACCGCATCATCGGCTGGGTTGAGACTAAACTCGACGAGTTGGCGCGTTACGCCGTCGATCCGTCATCCGGTGGTGGGTTGCAGAGCGTCGACTATCTGGTCCTGCAAGTGCTGAACCGTACCATTCCCGTGCTGACTCATTTCCAGCGCTCCGGCAGCGTTCACCCGGAGCGCCTGTACGAGGAATTGCTGAGGTTCGCGGGTGAACTTGCGACGTTTTCCACGGCGGAACGGCGGGCGCGCAACTATCCGGCGTACAATCACGACGATCTCGAGAACGTCTTCACACCCTTGGTGAGCGACATCCAGGACTTCTTGAGCGCGCGGCTGGGTCGGCGGGCGATCCGCCTGGAGATCATCGAGCGCGCACAGAATGCGTTCGTATCGCCGATCCGCGATCGAGCGCTATTCCGAAATGCGACCCTGGTGCTGGAAGTTGCCGCACGGCGGCCGCTTGTGGAGATCCAGAACGATTTCCCGCACCTGTTCAAGGTCGGGCCGAACACAAAGATGAACGAGATCGTGCACGCAAACCTGCCGGGCCTCACGTTGGCGCATTTGCCGACGCCGCCGCCGCATATCCGGGCCATCACGGATCACGTCTATTTCTATCTCGACCGCAAGTCACCGCTGTGGCCCGAGTTCAGTACGGCTGCGTCGATCGGAATGCATTTTTCCGGCGACTGGCCCGAGCTTGAGCTGTATCTTTGGGCTATCCTGGAAGACAGGCCATGAGCGACAAGGACAAGCCGGTCAATCCTTTCGGGCGGGGCGAACGGACGATCATCCGTCCCAACCCCGGCGGAAAGTTGCCGCCGGCGCCGATCTCTCAACCTCCGCCGGGCGGCGGGCCCGCAGCACGCCCAGCCTATTCGCCATCACCCGTACCCTCTCCCGGCACGCCGGCCCCACCACCATCCTTTTCGCCCGTTCCACAGGGCTCGAACTACGCCTCCGCGCCGGCCAGCCATCCAGCCGAGGAATGGATCTCGACACCCGCGCAAGGCCAGGTGCCGCAACCCTTGATGCCGCCAGGGCCGCCGTTGCGCGTTGACGATCTGGTCGCGCCAAATGCCAATCCGGTGATGCGCGCTGCGGGCCCGTTGCTGCAACTGCTCGGTCGGTTGCGTGTGGCGCTCATGCGAGCGTCATTCGCCAGCCTGATGGAGCAGGTCGCAGACGCGATCAAATTCTTTGAGAAGGACATCCGTTCAGCGGGCATTTCCGAGCACCAGGCCAACACAGCAAAATACATCCTGTGTGCCACTGCTGACGATATCGTGCAGCACATCCCAACCGAAGAGCGTCACGTCTGGACGCAATATTCGATGCTGAGCCGGTTCTTCGGCGAGCGTGTCGGCGGCGTCCGATTCTTTGAGATCCTCGACCATTTGAAGGTTGATCCACTGGTCAACTATCCGGTCCTCGAACTTCAGCACGCCTGCCTTGCGCTTGGTTTTCAGGGCATCCACCGGACGTCAGGGGGCGGACTTGCGAACCTGCAACTGATCCAGCGCAACCTCTATGAATTGCTGCGCCGGGTCAGACCGAAAACGATGAGCGACCTGTCGCCCAACTGGCGCGGGCAGGCGCTGGCGGGGCGCCGGCAGCGTCTGCGTGTTCCGGTCTGGCTCGTGGCAGCCGTGGTCGCCGCGCTGCTGACCGGGTCGTATTTCGTTCTGCGGACGCTCCTCGCTGGACGGGCAGAGAATGCTGCTGAGGTGGCGCTCGCGCTCCATCCGGCCGGTCCGATCGAACTCAAGCGTCAGGTCGTTGCACCACCCCCACCGCCGCCGCCTCCGCCGCCGCCGGATCGCATTACCCAGTTGCAACGCATCCGCAATGCGCTCGCGAAGGAGAACACCGCCTGCGCCATGACGGCGGACCAGACCCCCAGCTTCATCGTGATCAGGGTCTGCGACCTGGCCTTGTTTGCGTCGGGCCAAGCGACCATCCTCGACGGCTTTAAGCCGATCGCTCTCCGCGTCGCAGCAACCCTCGACAAGGAGCCGGGACGGATCCGGGTCGTCGGCCATACTGACAGTTCGCCGATCCGCACAGTCCGCTTCCCGACCAATTTCGAGTTGTCGGTCGAGCGCGCCAAGGCGGTTGCCGCGGCACTGAAACCTGGCTTGAACGATGGTTCGCGCGTCGACGTCGAGGGCAAAGGAGCAGATGCGCCGATTGCCAGCAACACAACGCCCGAGGGACGTGCCAAGAACCGGCGCGTCGAGATCTTTATCGAACGCAGCGAATAGGCACACACCGCCGGATCAGGTGGTTTTGCGACGGGTACGGTTAGATGCTTGCCAAGGACATTCTTCGCATCGTTCTCTACGGGGTCGGGCTCAGCTCGCTCGGAGCGGTGATCTATTTCGCCGGTCCCTTCATCGCATTCGGCGATTGGCGGCCGCTGGAGAACCATATCGTCCGGCAGATCGCTATTCTGCTGCTCACCACGGCCGTGGCAGGCATCGTTGGCCTCAATCTGTTCAAGCGGCGCAAGGGTGCCAAGGAGATTGCCGATGGTATCGCTGGTGCAGACCAGCCCGTCAGCGATGAACCAGTGCTCAAGGAGCGCATGAAGGATGCGCTCGCGACGCTGAAGACCGCCAGCGGCAACAAGTCGGGCTATCTCTACGATCTCCCCTGGTACGTCATCATCGGTCCGCCCGGCGCCGGCAAGACGACGGCGCTTGTCAATTCCGGGCTCAAATTTCCGCTCGCGCGCGGGGCAACGCCCGCGGCGATCGCAGGGGTCGGCGGTACCCGCTACTGCGATTGGTGGTTTACAGAGGAGGCGGTGCTGATCGATACCGCCGGCCGCTACACCACCCAGGACTCCAACAGCAAGGCCGACAAGGACAGCTGGCTGGCGTTCCTGGACATCCTGAAGAAAAGCCGGTCGCGCCAACCGATCAACGGCGTTCTTGTCGCCATCAGTATCGAAGACATCCTGACGCTGCCGAAGCAGGAGCTCGCACTTCATGCCGATGCCATCAGGATGCGCCTGCTCGAGCTGCATCAGAGACTCAAGGTCAGCTTCCCAGTCTACGCGCTATTTACCAAAGCGGATCTCGTTGCCGGCTTCACCGAGTATTTCGCTTATCTCGGGGAGGCCGGCCGCCGTCAAGTCTGGGGTGCCACGTTCCAGACCGCCGACAAGACCCAGAATCTGGTTGGGCAGATCCCGTTCGAGTTCGACCGTCTGCTGGAGCGCCTGAGCGAAGAGACGCTCGACCGTCTGCAGGACGAGCCGACGCCCCAGCACCGCGTGCAATTGTTCGGTTTTCCGGCACAGATGGCGCGGCTCAAGCCTCAGATCCACGATTTCCTCAACCTGATCTTCGAGCCGACGCGCTATCACGTGAACGCGAACCTGCGCGGATTCTACTTTACTTCGGGTACGCAGCAGGGCACGCCGATCGATCAATTGATCGGGTCGCTGGCGCGCACGTTCGGCGCTGAGGAAGTCGGTTCCGGATCCTATTCGGGCACGGGCAAGAGCTTCTTCCTTGCCGATCTGATTTCCAAGGTCATCATCGGCGAGGCCGACTGGGTCTCGACTGACCGTGCCGCGGTGCGCCGCGCGCTGGTCCTGAAGACCGCAGCCCTGTCATTGATCGGTCTGGTCTCGATCGGGCTGATCGCAGCTTGGCTGGTGAGCTACAAGCGGAACGCCGATTTGATCGAGCAAAGCCTGCAGGCGGATAGCGAGTATGCAACCGCCGGCGCGGCACTTATCAAGCAGACGTTGATTGCCGATCATGATCTCGACAAGGTGCTGCCGCTACTCTACCGGCTTCGCAACGCCCCGGCGGGCTACGGATCGCGCGGCGAATCGGTGCCTCTGTCGGCTCGCTACGGGCTCAGTCAGCGCGCCCGGCTGCTGTCGCCCTCGAAAGCGGCCTATCACACCGCGCTTGAACGCATGTTCCGACCGCGCCTGCTGTATCGCCTGGAAGAGCAGCTCAATGCGCGCATAAACGAGCCTGCCTTCGTCTATGAGGCGCTCAAGGTCTATCTGATGATCGGTGGCCTGCAGTCGCCGGATCGCGAGTTGATCCGCTCCTGGATGCAACGTGACTGGGTGGATAATCTCTATCCTGGCGCCACCAACGCAGAAGGGCGGCGTCTGCTCGACGAGAACCTCGTGGCAATGTTCGACCTCGAGACCGAACAGCCGCCCTTGGTCGAACTCGACGGCCGGTTGATCAAGCAGGCCCAGAACTCCTTGGCGCGCCTGAGCGTGTCGCAACGAGCGTACGAGTTTCTGAAATCGGAGGCTCGCGCGTCGATCGCCGGCGACTGGATCGCCAGCCGCCATGGCGGACCCGACATGGGTGTCGTGTTCGAAACCACGACCGGGCAGCCTTTGGACGCCGTGCGGGTACCTGAGTTCTTCACGTATAACGGCTTCCATCAGAAGTTCGTCGCCCGGCTGTCCGGATTGTCTGAGCGGATGAAGCGGGAGCGATGGGTTTTGGGGGATGCCGGCCAGCAGTCGGCCATCAACCAGCAGTACGACAATCTGGCCGGCGATCTGCTCAGCATCTATTCAAACGATTTCGTGACGACCTGGCGAACGGCGCTCGGGAGCCTGCGCCTGAAGAAGCTGCTCGCCGACAAACCGAAATATGAGGTGCTTCGGGCGCTTTCGGCGCCGACCTCGCCGATGCGGCAAATTCTGGAGTCGGTGCGCGACGAGACGGTGCTGACCAAGGAACGGGCGAAGAGCGCTTCGGCGCCAGCTGCCGCATCGGCGCCAGCACTCTTCACGAATGCTCAGGATGGACCGCCTGGCACGATGATCGAAGCACAGTTCAAGCCTTACCACGCAGCGCTCGAAGGCGAGAGCACCCGCCGGCCAATCGACTCGACCGTCGCGAACCTGAACGACATCGCGCAGAACCTGACGCTGATCATCGAGAATCCCCAACTGACCGCACAAGCCACAGCTGCGCTCCAGAACCAGGTCGCAGCGCTCCGCAACAACGCCTCGCGCATGCCGTCGCCATTCTCCGATATGTTGCGAGCAGCAGCCGCGGAGTTCGAAGGTAGCATCGCGGCTTCAACCGCCGGACAAATCCTGCAAACGTTGCGCGATCAGGTCACGCCGGTCTGCCAACAGACCGTGACTAACCGCTACCCGTTTATCCGCGGCAGCGGCCAGGAAGTTCCGCTCGCGGATTTTGCCAAATTGTTCAGTCCGAATGGCGTTATGGACAGGTTCTTCACCCAGTACCTGGCACCTTATGCCGACACGTCGCGGTCGGACTGGGCTTGGCGAAAGGAGAGCCCCGTTGGTCGGTCGTTCTCGCCCGAGACGCTCAAACAATTCCAGAACGCGGCTTATATCCGGGATGCGTTCTTCCAGACGGGCGGCGGTGTGCCCGCCGTTTCATTCGCGATCCGACCCCCTGGGGCACCGGGACCAGGCGTGACAGTTAAGACCGAGATCGGTGGCACCACAATTGCGAGCCCAACCATTCCCGGATCGGCCCCTCCGTCCTTGTTCGGCGGGCCGCAACCTACGCCACCGCCACCGCCACAGCCGCAGACCAACTCGCCGACTACTATCCTATGGCCGGGCCCAGCGCCGCGAACGGCAATTTCAGTCAGTAACGATACCGGCCCGCCATCCGTGCTTGAGCGCATTGGTCCCTGGTCGTTGTTTCGGATGTTGGAGGCGGGCTCGTTAGTGGTGAAAGCGGAAACCGCCAGCGCGAGTTTCATCGTCGCCGGGCGCGAGCTCAACTATCAAATTTCGACCGGATCGTTGCGCAACCCGCTGAACCTGTCAGTGCTGCGCGAGTTTCGTTGCCCGACCGGGATATGACCATGCGTTGCGGGATATTCGGCAAAATCGGTGCGAAGCGCGATTTCATCGCGATCGCGACCCCGCGCAGCTTCCTGGAAGCCTGGGAGCCGTGGGTACAGGCTGCGCTGTCAGCAAGTCGCCACCAGCTTGGCCCAGGATGGCAACAGGCCTTTCTGACCGCGCCGGTCTGGCGGTTTTGGCTCGGCGCCGCGATCTGCGGCACGACAGTGGCGGGTGCGATCATGCCCTCGCTCGATGGGGTGGGGCGATACTATCCCTTGACCCTGCATGCGGTGACCGGCGAGGCCGTCTCGCTGCCGCCGCCGAGCATTGATCCGCAGGACGAATGGTTCGGGCAAGTGGAGGCGTTCCTGCTTTCGACCCTGGATCGGGCCGCAACCTTCGAGCAGATCTCCGATGCATTGGATCGGCTTTCGGTGCCACGACTGCAGGAGACCATCACCGGCGATCCGCCGGTCACGTCGCTTGGTACTGCGGCAATGGGGAGGGCTTCGGCGGTCGAAGCCTTCGCGGCGTCGTTTGCAGCACTTTGCGCTGCCAACCCACAGGTCTACGCCGCGGCTAGCTTCTGGTGGACCGCCGGAGGAGAAGGCTTCCCGCCAATGGCGCTGAGTTGTCGCGGATTGCCAGATCCGTTTCACTACGTCACGCTGCTGACCGGTGATCTCGGACCCGCGGCATCCGGGAATGGATGACGCGCGATGGTGCATATTCCGTCCTTGTTCGATGTTGGCAGCGTCACCCATGCCGGACGCGTGCGGGAGCGGAACGAGGATTCATGTTTGGTACGAACCGACGTTGGTCTGTGGGCGGTCGCCGACGGCATGGGGGGGCACGAGGCCGGTGATCTCGCCAGTCGCATCGTAGTGCAGTCGCTCGACGCTATCGCCACACCAGAATCAGCCGCAGACCTGCTGGCGGAATGCGAGGAGCGGCTTTTCAGCGCAAACCAGCAGATACTGGCGCTTAGTCATGAACGACAGGGTGCCACCGTCGGGACCACAGCGGCGGTTCTGCTCGTTCGCGATAACTACTATGCCTGCATATGGGCGGGTGACAGCCGGGTCTACCTTATTAGTCGCGGCGCAATTCGCCAGGTCTCGCATGATCACAGCGAACTGGAGGAGCTGATCGCAAAAGGTGCGCTGTCGCGCGAAGACGTGAATGATTGGCCGAGCAATGCCATTACGCGTGCCGTCGGTGTCGCCGATGATCCGGAATTCGAGGTGGTGACAGGCCCGGCCGAGCCAGAAGATATCTTCGTGATCTGCAGCGATGGCCTGACCAGGCACGTGCAGGACGACGAGATCCTGCAGCACGCGGCTACGCGACGCGCCCAGGCGGCTTGCGATGACATGCTCGCGCTGGCTCTTGATCGTGGCGGGCTTGACAATTTGACGATTGTGATCGTGCGACTACTGACGCCACGATCTCAGGGGACGACAAGATCTCCGCTCAATCGGGAGCCGCAACCATGAGTCCGAGCGATCCGTTCCGATCGTCCTATCACGGCGTGCCGCCCGGCACCCGTCTCAATGGCATTTACGAGGTCGAAGCGGTGATCGGCGCGGGCGGCATGGGTGAGGTCTACAAATGCCGTGAGATCCAGACTGGATCGCCTATTGCGGTGAAAATGCTACTGCCCGACGTGGTTGATAACGAGGCCGCGCTCGCGCTGTTCCGTCGAGAGGCCGCGGCACTCCACAATCTTCCGCACGACGCGATCGTTCGCTACTTCCTGTTTACCGTCGAGCCGGTGCTGCAGCGACCTTATCTCGCGATGGAGTTCGTGAATGGCCGCTCGCTCTCGAACATGCTCGATGATGGGCCGTTGACCTTCGAGGCGCTGATCAGGCTGAGGCAGCGTGTCGCATTGGGACTGGAGGCCGCACATGAGCACGGCATCATCCATCGCGACGTGTCTCCGGACAACATCATCATTCCGCTCGACGACGTCAGTCGGGCCAAGATCATCGACTTCGGCATCGCTCGGTCGACCCAAATGGGCGACAAAACCATCATCGGCTCGGGCTTCGCCGGCAAGGACAACTACGCATCGCCGGAGCAAGTAGGGTTGTACGGCAATGACGTGACTGCGAAATCCGATGTCTACAGCCTCGGTCTTGTGCTGTTCCATGCGCTGACCGGACAGAAACTCGACATGGGCGGCAGCCAATTTCAACTGGTGGAGAAGCGCCGGCGTGTGCCCGATCTCGGTGGTGTGGATATGCGCATCCGACCTTTGCTGGAGCGGATGCTGCAGCCTGATCCGGCATTGCGCCCCACTATGGGGGAGGTCGCCAGCTGGACGCCAACCGGTTCCGCCCAGACGCCGGCCGCGCCGTTATATGGCTTCGATCCGCTGCGGCGGCCGGAAAGCGCGTCGCCGGCGCCGCAGGACAGGATGCCGGAGATCGCGCGGAGTCCGCGCCGCCTCTGGCTGGGGGCGGGCGCCGCGGCATTGTTGCTGCTGGTCGGCGGTGGTGGATATGCCTTCTACAAGCTGGTTTGGTCAGCGCCAAGCACCGCGGTCTTGTCGCCACCCCCGAAACTCGCCGGCGCAATGGCGCCGCCGAAGGTCGAGCCCGCTGGACCACAGCCCGGACCCCAAGAGCCGGAGAAGTTGCCCGCGCAGCCGACGGCGACGCAGTCTCCGGCACTCGATGGGCCAGGGCGCGCCGAGCGCATCCGCAAATACGTGGCCCAATATTCCGGCGGTGACTGCTTCTTCGTGTTGCCGATTGCCGTGAGCCCAAATGCCGCTGTCATCGAAGGGTTCGGTGCCTCGACCGTCCCATTCGACACGTTCGACAAAGCGTTTCGGCGTGAGCAGGGTTTCGAGGCTTCGATCGGCGTCAGGCAAGTGACCCAGGCGCAATGCCCAGCCGTCAAGTTCTTGAGTCAGGTCGGGAGCGATCAGGCGCGAATGCCACGCATCACCTTGTCAGCGACAGAGCTGAAGGGCGGTGAAACCCTCAATGGGACCATCGAGAACTTTGCCAACCGCGTGGTGGAGCTCCTGATGGTATCTGATCGCGGCGAAGTTCAGAGCCTGTCTTATCTTCTGAAGCCGGGCATCGACTCACTTTCGTTTACGCTCCCGACAGCGCGCGCGAGCGGTCCGCAACTGCTATTGGTCGTGGCGGTCCCGCAGGTTCTCGACTCGTTGCGCCAGCCGCGACCGATCGCCGCCGACACGTTCTTCCTGCAGGCGCTAAGCGAGGCTCAGCGCAATAAGATGACTGTCATCGCGGCCGTGCGCTACGTGCTGCTCACCAATTGACCGGCACGCTCAGAATGTTCCGATCACCAGGATTTTCAGGTCGGCATCCGGCTTGAAGTCGCTTGCCGTATATTCAAGCGTGTTTCCAGTAGCGGACGATGCCTTTAGCCGCCCAGGACAGAAGCTCACCAAGCGGTCGCTGCCGCCTGGGTCGATAGTCAGCTTGAATGACCGGATCGGCCCAGCCCAATTCGCGCCGGTCTTGAGCACGTACGATATGCGCCGCTCCTGGAGATTTGCGCCGTTGGTCTGGTTATTGCCCGTGCGCTTGTCGAGCTCGGCAAGGAACGTATCCTGGATGCAGTATTCTTTCCGGTAACGCGCAACTTCCTGACCGAGTGCGCTGCTGCGGCGCAGGCTCGAGCGCAGAATGGTGTCAGGACTGGAGCCGACGCTCGGCCGGTACTGGTGTTCGACCGTGACGCTGCGCACGGGCGGAAACAACTGCTGGCGCACAGCCGAGGTCTTGACGGTCCACCCCGGCGCATATTGCTGGCGACCGTTGTCGCTCATTCCGGCAGGCATCAGAAGTCCGTCGTCCACAAGCCGGGTCCGGGTCGCCGCGGGCAGGTCGGTCACCCGGATCTCGCGGCCACCAATCGGCAGCAGCGGCAACTTGAGTTCGCGGAGCAGGGCACTGACATCCCTGTTGCCAACCATGGCGCGCTGATCGACGGTCAGCGGCGCCAGGTTGCCATCGACCTTGGTCTCGAATTCGACGAAGTTGATCGGATCACTTGACGGCAATGCAACATTCTCAGCCTCCGACAGGTCGATGTCGGGCAGCGGAAAGGCAACATTAAGCGTGACCGGCTTGGCGGTGAGGTTGGCGAATTGGTAGCGAACGCTGATTCTGTCGAGCGTGATACGAAGGTTCTCGCTCTCCATGGCCACGTCATTGGTGCGTACGAACTGGAGCCCACCGATCGACAATTCCGCAGCCGAGTCGTTGGCGCGTGCCGGCCAGCCTGTCGCAACGAGCAGCGCGACCATCAGGGCCCGTATAAGGAACGACAGTCGGGCGGAGGGTCCGTTCGGCAAGCTAGTCTGTATGCGGCGTCGCAGCATTTGCCGGCTCCATCCGATGCGGGTCAATCGATCGGTTGATAAAGATCGCCCCACTCGGGCTTCCAGACCCCGTCTGGATCGCACACCACGAGCGCGAGCTTGACGTCGTTAGCCAGCCGGATCGCGCCGCGAAAAGCATCCTGAGCCGGCAATTGCGCGCTGACCTGGTCGGTGGTCAGCCGCCCTTGGCTCGCGGCGGCAGGCAGCACGATCGCTCCGGAGGCACCGTCACTGTCGCGTTTCAGGAGCAGCGTGACCGCGTCGGGCTGGACTTCGTTCACTTGCTCAAATCTATTCCGGGCCATGGTTTTCCTCGGCAAGCTGAAGAAATTTCGGACTATCACCGTCCAGTGATAGAATTGAACGCGATTGAGATTGCTCACCACTAATTGACGCGCGGCATCAACGGCATCTCGGATTAGTCGATCCGACGCGGCGATCGGTTCGGGGTACATTGAGGCGAATATGCTTCGTCCAAAACATTGGATCTGGGTCTTCATCGTTAGCGCGGGCATTTTCGGAACCAAGGCGCACGCCGACGATACTGTCGTACGCAGCTTTACCGGCGGTTCGGCTGCTTCCATGGTCGGCATAGTCCCGGCCAGCGAGGACGTGGAACTCGCGGGACCGCAAGCACTCAGCGCCGACGGGCAGGGCAACCTGTTTTTGCTCGATCAGATCAACGGTCGCATCATCCAGTTTGACCCGAAACAGCCAAACTCCGATCCCGACGTCCTCAAGATGCCGAAAGACGTCCAGCCGACCGATCTCGTCGTCCATGACGACGACATAATGGTTTGGGACGGTGGCGTACGGACGCTGAAGGCGGCGCCGGGGCAATCCACGCGCGGACTCGGCGGTGACGTGATCCAGCTTGAGGAGGTCTCGAGCCGTGGAGCAGACGACCAGGTTGCCGTCTCCGCTTTCGCCCAGATGGGATCGCAGGCACCCGGCAGCGCGGCGGACCTGCTCGATCAGAACACCCGCGCGGCCATCATCAGGACGACCCGGCAGCCTGACCGGCAATACGTGGCTTCTCGAAGCAAGGGCTCGGTGATCGCCGACATCATTCCGGACAAGGGCAATGCCAGCGTCCGGGTCGAGATCCAGACCATGGTCACCAACGAAACCATCGGCCAACTCGGCCTGCGCGTGCGCAACCAGCTCGGCACGGTGGAGTTTCTCGAGATCGACAACAGCGACCGCTTCTACGTGCTGGCCGAGGACGTTCCGCCATCAGGAAAGAACGCCTCCACGTTCGTCGCACGCTATGCCGCGAACGGGCGTCTCGAGGGAATCTATGAGCTTCCTCTGGAAAATACGCCGCTGACCAGACGGTTCGTCACGGTGTCGGGCAGTGGCGATGTCTATTTCCTGCGAACCAAGCCGGACGGTATCGAAGTGATTGGCGTCGGGTTCCGACCTCTGACCAATGCCTCGATTATCGACGTGCGGCCGTCGCGAACGACGACGGCGCCGGCACCACAATCCGGCGTCAAATTTGACGCTTCGGCCGCCGTGAGGCCGTCCAATCGCCAGCAGGCGATCGAGACCGCGTTTGCGTTCGAGGGTATCCAGTGGAAGCTGACGCAGGCGAACTACGGCAACGATCCCGACAGCCAATGCAGCGGCTTCAGCCGTGTTCGTCGGCCGTGGTATCTGCAGGGAAAAGTGAACCAGGAGGTGCGCGGCGTACCGTATTGCTGGGGCTGCCACGGTTCGCTCGCGAACTTCCGGCAGCGGATCGAGAGCGGAACGCTGGCTGGCAATGTGTGCACCCGCAATGCGCCACGGCCCGATGTGGCGGGCGTCGACTGTTCGGCATTCGTCAGCGCCGCGTGGGGGCTCTCCGTCCACTATACGACTGCAGCTATCCCCGCGATCGCTGCGCCCGTGGCAAATCCTTGGGACCTGAGGCCCGGCGATGCGCTGAACAAGCCAGGCTCGCATGTGATGCTGTTCCTGCGGTTCACGCCTGATCGCAAGGCCGAGGTGATGGAATCCTCGACCGGTGGCTGCAACGGCCGCGTCTGTCGCAACGTCTATCCATTGGCGAGCTTGCTCGCGCGCGGCTATGTTCCGGTCCGCTTTCGAGCGTTCGCGGATGATCAGACGACGGTTTCAGCGGGCGCCTATCAGGAGCAGACTGAACAACCGCCGGCGGGCCGCAAAACGGCAGGCAAAAGGCGCTGAACCCAGTGTGTCGCCAGAGCTACAAAATGGGTAGGCATGATGTCGAGGTGGATCACGATGCGGATGCCCAGAGGACTTGACTGCGGGATCGGGCGGCTGTGCGCCACCATCGGGCTCGCCGCGTTGATCGGACTGACAATCCCGCGGGCGCATGCGGCAGGAGATTTGTCGCTCAGCAATCCAGATGGGGCGGCGGTGCGTGCGCTCGTGATCGGGATCGACGACTACCAGCACGTGCGCAAATTGAAGGGTGCGGTCGCTGACGCTACGGACATCGTGACCAGCCTTAAATCCATGGGGGTTGGCGACGTCGTCGAACTGACTAACGCGCAGGCCGACAGGGCAGGCGTCCTGCGCGAGATCAGTGCACTGGTGGAGCGGACCAAGAACAACGACCTCATCTTTCTGTCGATCGCCGGCCATGGCACCCAGGAGCCGGAGCGCGTCAAGGGCGCGGAGCCGGACGGGATGGAGAACGTGTTCCTGCTGCCAGGCTTTGAAACCACGCCAACCGGGTCCGTTGAGCGGGTTCTGGGCAGCGAGTTCAACCATTTCATACGGCAGTTCGAGCTGCGCGGAGCGAGGGTGATCTTCGTGGCTGACACCTGCCACGGTGGCGGTATGGTGCGCGACATCGATCCGCGTGCCGCTGAGATGAGCTTCCGGCAGGTCCCGCGCTACACGTTGCTGGTCGACGAACTGAAGCCGGTGTCGGACAGCAACGATCCGAAGTCTGAACTTGACCTTGACCACACGGCGTTTCTGGCCGCGGTGGACCGCTACACCAAAGCGCCGGAAGTCCGCATCCCTGGCATCGATGGCCTACGCGGGGCTCTCAGCTATGCGGTCGCGCGTGCGGTGGAAGGTAGCGCGGACATCAATCACGATGGGAAGGTGACGCTTAAGGAGCTTTTCAGCAACGTTCGGCAGGTGGTCTATCAGCTCTCGGACCAGCGCCAGAATATCGTGACTGTATCATCGCCAGCTCAGACGCCGGATACCGACGTCGCCTTCGGATTGACGCGCGGTGTCGTGCTGATTCAGGGGCCGGCCGCGAGAGCGGCCTCGGGTCAGGCCGGAGCCGGGGTGCCCGTCGATGGACAGGCGCCCGCACCGCCGGCTGTCACGGCCAAGGCTCCAACCATTCCGACCCTTGCGGGGGCGGCCAAGGAACTTCCGATCGCCGGCGCGCCGGGGCCTCTACGCCTCGTTGCACCAATCCGGCTGGCGGCGCTGGACGGCAAGACTAGCTATTTTGTAAGCGTGAAGCCAAAAGATGTTTCCGTGCAGGCTGTTCAACCGACGGACAATCCCGACCTGATATGGGATCCTGTGTCGCACGACGTGATCGCTTGGGGTGATGTGGTCGCCTACGGGATGGACGTTGCCAGCCTGCCGACGGTGATTGATAGGACTGCGGCAATTCGTGAACTCAAGCGCATTGCGACACGGTCGCCGCAGGTGATGCGTATTTGGCCAGACGATCGCCAACAACGTGCTGGCCAGACCATCGAAGTTGACCTATCTGATGTGGCATCAAGGGCGGTGCTGCTGTTCAATGTGTCCGGCGACGGCACCATCCAATTGTTGTATCCGGTGGGTGCTGATGCGGCGTTGGCCAGATCGGCGAGTTTGCGCCTACCGCTCAGGGTCGGCGAGCCGTTCGGTGCGGAACAGATCGTTGCGGTGACTTCGCAGCAACGCATGGTCGAGCTTGAGACAGCCCTAGTACAGTTCAACCGGCGTCGCGCCTCGGGGCAGGTGATCAAGAGTCTCGAGCGTTACTTGCCCGCGGACGCGCGAATCGCCTCGATCGGCTTCTTCAGTGCTCCCTGACTCTTAGGGGAGCACGCCATGCCGTCATCGCAGTCGATCCGCCGCAAGCGAGCATGGTTCGCATTCCTGCTGCTACAGGCGGGCAGCGGACCTGCGTCCGCAGCACCGTTGCCGACGGGGGCGTTGCATATCGGCACGACGTACGTACCTTGGCTTTGGCCCGCACAAGCGGTGCGCAGGCAGACCAATACCGCGAGTGTGTCCCTTCAGATCCTCCCGAGTCAGACCGTCAACGTCGGCGCCAAGGTCTCGTTCGGCGTCACCGCCAGGAGGCCTGGATATCTCATTCTGGTTGACGTCGACTCGGAAGGGCGGATGTCCCAGATCTTTCCGACCCCCGAGCTATTGGCGCAGTCGAACGAACGCGACATTAATCTCGTCAAGCCGGGTGTCGAATTTGTCGTCCCTGCTCCGGCGGCGCGGCAGCGTGGTTTTGAATATGTCGTCGCACCGCCGACGGGGTCCGCAGTGATGATCGCCATCCTGAGCGAGCTGCGCGTGCAATTGCTCGATTTGCCGGACATGCCTCGCAAGCTGGAAGGTCAGGCGGACGCGTTGAGCTATCTATCGGCCTGGACCAGTGAGCTGCGCGTGCCGGACAACAGCAGCGGAAAGCTTGTGACGAACAATTGGTCGTTCGACGTCAAATCCTATTCCATCAAGTGAGTCCTGTGAGGCTTGGGGCTATAGCTTGCTCAGTCGGCTGAAGAAGCCACCGCGGGCGATCATGTAATGAATGTCCTTTGGAAAGGGAAAAGCACTGCGAATGTTGGAAATCGCGTGCTGGAGGAATTCCCCGTCCAGCGGCGCAGGCTTATGCCGCGGTTGGTCCGCGACCTGCGGTATCATGAAGCGATCCACGAAAGCCGCGTCAAGATCGTTGACCCTGACCATCTGTCCAAATGCCGGGAACAGGTCGTAATGACCCAAGCTTACGTTGAGATTCTTGAGGGCAGGGCGCTGAGGCTGGGTTTGATTGCCATCGGCCGTCGCCAGCCCGCGCCCGATCAGGTCCAGCTTCACCGATTGCGGGAGAGTTGACGGACCATACACGATCTCGAGGGCGTGGCCGCTCTGCCCAGATAGCCACTGGTACCAAAAGGTCGCATCGTCGGGCCGCGCATTGGCACCGTAAAGGCAATCAAATCCCCAACAAGCCGTCAGCTTCCCCTGATACTTTCCGAGGCTCCCGACGAGATTGCGCATGCCGTTACCACCGCCGGAGTGGCATGCGATGATGAGCTTGCCGATCTGGAGCTGAGGAATGGACGTCGAGGAGATACCCAGGAACCTGGCCAGAGCTCCAAGGATCTCCTCGAGATAGCGTTCACCCCAGTTCGCGGTGGCCAGGTCGGACACGCTGTAGTTTCCGGCAAAGGTGTTGCCCACAGCATATTCGTAGCCCAGGAAGGGCGCGATGAGCACCACGTCCTTGCCGGAATCCCGGACCTGTTCGCGCAGCCGCGCTGGATCGTTGTGGAAAAGGAATTCATGGTTTTTGACGTAGAAGCCGTGAAGCCAGATCACGACATCGAACTTCGTGGCGGCTGTTGGGTGCTTTGGCGGAAGATAAACCGCCGTTGGTTTCATGCCGGGCGCCTGCCGCTTCGTGAAGAGCGTCACCCCAGGAAAGGCGTTGGCGTCCTTTTGCTCAAGCTCACACGCAACCACGCAGGTCGCTCCGATTCGGCCACATCAGGCTTGGGACTCTGACGTTAGCTCGGCCACTTGCCATGCTTGCGATCCTAAATCCACCGGGCCTGATGGCTCCGACGCGCCGTGACAACTCGGCGCCGTGCCAGCGCGCAGTTGTGTAGGAGCGGTGAGGCTAATGGCATACCTCGACATTGGCCTCGTTGCCTGGCCCGCCACCGCCGCGATATTCGAGATGGCAGCCGCGCTGGACCGGACGGCAGCTGCTGGCGTTGCATATGATCTGAGGACTGGCCGTCGCATGGCCCACCGCAGCGCCATAGCCGCCTGCGCTCGCCTGCGCCCGCTGACGCAATGGCCGATCCTGCCGCTGACTGTCATTGCTCTTGGCGGCATTGACGGGCCTGGCGCGCTGTTTCTCGCATTCATTGTCGTCGTTGAGGAACGAGCCCCTTGCACAGGAGATTCTGCTGCAGTGGTCGCCGGCAGCCTTGTAGCCATGATCACAGATCAGGGGACAGACGCGGGACGGCTTGAGCTTGATTGCGTCAAGCGCGTCGAGACTTGCGAGCTTGGCGTCAAATTTGGTTCCCGCGTGCTGGTTGAAGAGAGCCAAGGAGCGCTGGGAGGCTGCATTCCATTGGCCATCTACGCTACCGGTGAAGCAGCCGACGCGGTTCAATTCGCTTTGTACGGATTTGGTGATATCGGCTTTTGCGATATCGGTCTGGCGCGGCTCGGCGCTGAGTGCGGCAAGCTTTGGCGGCGTATTGTCGTCAGCCAGCGCAGCGACTGTAGGATTGTCCGCGAAGGCACTCCCAACAGCCGGCTTATTCCCGGAGAGAGCCGCAACGATTGTAGATTCGGACGCAATTCGTTTCCGTTCTGCCTCGGTGGCCTGCTCCTGCGCGGCCTGCTTCGCCTTCTCGGCGGCAATTCGGGCGTCTTCCGCAGCCTTCAGATCCGCGGCCGCCTTCTCTTGGTCGGCACGCTGGGCGCCCTGCGACATCAGCCGAGTTTTCTGCTGTTCCGCCTGCTGCGCCTTCGCTGTTGCCGCGACGCGTGCGTCCTCAGCATCGAGCTGATTAAGCTGCAGCTTGGCAAGATTTGCGTAGTATCCGTCCGGATGCTGGTTCAGGAACGCGTCCAGAGCGGGCTTGTTGCGTAGTTGCAAGGCCAATTCGTAATCACGACGAATTTCTGCCTGGGGGTTGGCTGCTTGCACCGGCTCATCAGCCTTGGCAGCGGGAACAAGTGCAACGTCTTCGCCGCCCAGCGAGCCGTAGACATAGGGCTCCTGTCGGTTGCCGGTGGCTTGCAAGACATCATCGCGGACGAAGCCGAAGGCCCTACGCAAGTCGAGCCCCGGCTTTGCGATGTACTTTACGAGAGCCGTCGCATACGGACTATTCTTGCTGTTGCCATCGAGGGCGGTTAGTCCGGCTTTCGCGGCAAACGCGATCAGCGTGTTGGAGACGGCGGGTTCGACCCTGGCCAGCCCGCGGCTGATTGATCGAGAGGCAACTGTACGCTTCATCGAATCGGCAAACGGATTGTTGCGGCACGCGTCGACGATCACCACGCGCAACTGTCTCGCAGGCTCGATTGCCAGCAGGACGCGGTCGAGTGAGAATGCTTCGTCATAAATATCAGTGTCACGTTCGAGTCTGGCGTCGGTCGGGATCAGATAGTTTGTCCCGTCGATCTCGATGCCGTGGCCAGCATAGTACACCAGGGCTATGTCCGCATTGCGCGCCTGATCGGCGAATTCTCTCAGGGCCCGCCGCATATCGGTCGCGGCGAGGTTGAGCCTTGAGTCAACCACATCGAAACCTGCGCCCTTCAAGGTTTCAGTGATGGCGGCAGCGTCGTTGGCCGGGTTTGGGAGCAGAGGGGCATTCTGATAGTTGGCATTGCCAACCACCAAAGCCACGCGCTTTGTCGCCCAGGCTGGCTGGGCTGCCAGTAACAGCGAAGCGGCAAGAAGAAGCAAAACTCGAAGGTGCCTGTATAACCTCATGGCGAACACCCAACCTATGCTCATCGAATGATAACGTCGCGAAGATGGCCGCGTAAGGCATGATTACTGAATTCACACGCCACTGGCCGCTGGCCTATCTCCGTACAGTACCAGTTTCGAGCCCGATCCATTCCTATGTGTTGTCTGGCACTGCGCTCGCGTTCAAACGGCACGGAAGAAATCGCGGGCCGGCGCTGTGTGCCGTTTCATGAGGATGATGGGCACCCGCCAGTATCGATGTCTCGCGCTGGCGAATTAAGCTTTTGAAATTGTAGGATTATTGCACTTAAGGCGTGTTCGCGGCAGTGCAGCAGAGCCTCTGGCTTAGTTCAAACGAAGATTCCGCGGTCGGCAGATCGAGGGGACGTGAAGTCCAGGACGCCGGCTTGCGGGTCAATCTCTCGGTTACAGCTTGCGCGGAGGTCAGGAGCCCGTCAGTTCGGCTTTCCATGGTCCCCGGTGCTCGATCTTCAGGTTCCTGCCGGACGCTCGCCCCGGCAACTGCTCCTTCGCAATGAGGGAACCAGTCTCCGAGTCGCGAAGGCGGGCCTTGGTCGACCAGTCGATCGCGTCGGTGGCCGCTGCCGGAAGTCGTCAGTGCGCAAGTCGCCAGCCGACTTAATCAGAAAGCCCTGAATATAAGCCGCTCTATTTCGAACGATAGCGTACGGAGATACAATCGCAATTCCGAACTTTGGAGAAGTTGATGCCCATTCCGTTGAGGATTTACATCACGCCATTTGCCGATAGGGGGAGCGTTGAGCCCGGGCAATGGAGCAGCGAGACAGCCAAGAAGGCGCTCGACGTGGTCAATACGATCTGGTCAAAGGCCAAGATCGCGTTCGTGATCAGCGATTGCTTGATGGAGAAGCCGCTCGACATGGCAAAGAGCGCGCGCAGCAATGACCAGCGATTGCTGGGTGTTCTTGCCTCTCGGCACGATCCGGACAATGCCGTCCACATCTACCTCGTCAATTCGATTGAAAATCTGGCCGCCGGTGGAAGCTCATACCCCAATAGCCAACCGGAGCCGGCAAGCTTCGTCCAATGGTATGGCAATGACCACGCCAATGGACGCGCCTGGGCTCACGAGCTCGGCCATCTAATGAGCCTCGATCACGTCGAGATCGACTATTCCAATGAGAAGCAGGCGGCGCGGCGTGTCAAGAACCTCATGACGATAGGATTGAGCGTCGGTTCTGACCTGACGGGCCAGCAGATTGATGCAGCCAAGGGTTCAAAGCTGGTCAAGCGATTTGGCGGATAAGTCCGTGGCCGGCCGCAGAATTTGTCAGCTCCGTCGTTCTGCACGTTGCGCGCCTTCGTTCCTATTCGCGAGATCCTCGTCGCTCCAATCCAGGCGTTCGGCGCAAGAGTCCATGATTGCGATCACGCTGGTAACCACTTCTCCCGCTTTGGGAAAAGCCATCCGCGATTAATATGCAAATGACCCCAACGATGAGATCACCAACGACCATATCAAGTGCTTCCGGGATATTGCAGCTGCGCTAGACGACGCTTACCGTTTCGCTCTATTTTTGATGGGCGATCAGGCAGACGCAGAACAAGCCGGTAACCGTACTATCCAGATGCGCTGCCGATTTAACGTGGTTGGGTAGCGGCCCTCCAAGTCTAGGGCGATCGCGCGAAGTCGTCGTGCTGTACGAATTCCAGGGCCCGTCCTATCGCGACTCTCTTATATCGTAGCTGCTCCGATCGCGACAGTGATGTCGCGTATTGCACAAGCGCATACTCCTTCGGTGCCAGATCGAAATGGGAGCAAGGTCACAACCTTCGTTGCAGCTGTCGATTTGAACTTCTCTTTTCCTGCCTGCACTAAAACAAGGTGGTCCTGCGGCCGTCCGGACGATCACCGACGAGTTCCTATTTGTCGATTGCAGGTCGAAGAGAATGTTCCACAAAACCGGTCCGGGCAAGGTTGACGTCGATCTGGATTTTTCGGGAGTGGGGGTTTTGCACGCGCGGCTTTGGAATTTCGATTTCGATGACTTTGCCGGCTACCAGTTTCGGGGCTTGAAGACAGAGCACTTCGAATTTCTGAAGAACAAGGTGGTTCCCCTGGTGGAGCACGACGCTGGTCAGATCTGGATGACGGGATCCGCGAGCCGGATCGGTACGGCTGATTGGAATATGACGACATCAGCCAACCGCGCCATTACGGTCGCGCGGTCTCTGTCAGAGATGGGCATCCGCCCGGAGCAAATGCAGACGCACGCCATCGGCAATACGCAGACGGCAAATCACAGGCTGGACGAAGACAACGATAGATCAGTGGTCCTTTGGGTTCTGCCTAAGGTCTATTTCGAACCGATCATAAAGCCAGACTTGCCCCGACCCGTTCCGCCGAAGCCAAAGGTCAGTCGAAATTTCAAGATAGCCATGCTGCTTGAGGTCGACGGTTCGATCTCGTTTGCAGCGAGAGCGGCCATCAAGCGCATCGTGAAGGGCAGGGCCGGAGCCGGGATTGCGTTTGCCAGCGCGTTGTTCTCCATATGGGACACGGAAAACAATTTGAAGTGCACCTACGTCTATGCCGCGGTCGGCCTAGGCTTCGGCTTGACCCTTCCGAAGACCGGCGGCAGATCGGGGACTCTGCATGGCCCCTGGAATTCGTTTACGACCGAAAAGCCAATCTCCTGTTCGCAGTTCGGCAAGTCAATGCGCTTTACGACTATCGGGATAGGGGACTTAAGCAAGAACTGGATCTTGCTGGAAACGCCCAGAGGAGTGAAGGACGTCTACTTGAGCATCAGCACGGGCACGACCATCGGCGGCGGCGCGTCGACCTACCCAGCCCATTTGAGCGCTTTCGTCCCGCTAGAGCGACCGAAGCCGTTTGGCGGGCCTTGAGTGAATCGGCTCATCATAACCTTTAGCCGGCGTCGGCGAGGGGAGCTCCGGGTTGACCCGCCGTGGTGATCTCAATGGGTCAAAAAACGCCCAAAATGTCAGAACAGCCTTTGAAGACACTACAGTATTTCGAGACTGCCAAGCTGAATACAAGGGTTCGATTCCCTTCACCCGCTCCATCCCAACAATTGATGCATCTTGATTGACCGACTTTGACCGTCAAGTCGGTCCCAGTGACGGCTGGAGCTTGGAGCGGGCGGCCTTGCGATGACCGGGTGCGTTTCGGGTCGGCAGAGCGGCTCTATTCCTGTTTGCCGTCCTTCTCCTCGCGCTGCTTCCGGGCACGATCGACTGCGCCGCCCTGGGGCTGCCCGCTGACCTTCACGCCGGGGAGATGATCGACCTTGTTGTTGGCGGTATCTTCGGCACGCTGCAATTCACGATCGATGATGTCGCGTGATCCTTCGGCCGGGTCCTTGTCGAATGGGCTCTTGGTATCGGTGCTCATGATTGATCCTGCTCGTCGGCGCGCGTTGATTTGCCGAGGCAAGCTCGGCTCGGGCCCATCGTTCCTGTCGAGGCGGCAGCTTTTGTGCAGGCTCTTTACTCCCTGTGGTCGTCGATTTCGGGGGCGACCTGTCCGTAGTTCAGCAGGGCCACGAGGGTCGTTCCGCCCAGAATATTGCCGAGGAGTGTCGGTACGAAGAAGTCCGAGGCATATTGCGAGAGCGACGCCAGGCCGCTCTGCACCAGGAAGGCGCACTCGACCGAGCCCGCGATGATGTGCGCGAACTGGCCGAGCGCGACCACATAGGTCATCACGACGACGAGGTGCGGGCGCGATCCCTTCACGGCAGGCAGTAGCCACGCCATCAAGGCGATCAGCCAGCCGGCAAAGATCGCCCGGACAAGGGTCGTCGCGAACGTACCCTCGATGGTGTGGCGGCTGAGATCGACGAAGGCGCCCACGATGCGGGGTTCGAAGATGCTGGTGTGCGCGAGCACGGATCCAACGGCCCAGGTTCCTGCGATGTTGGAGGCGAGGACCAGGCCCCAAAGCTTGATCACGCTCCCAAGCGTGCCGAGATCCCTGTTGTGCAACAGCGGCAGGATCGGCGTCAGGGTGTTCTCGGTGAAGAGCTGCTGCCGTCCCAGCACCACGACCAGGAAACCGACCGTGTAGCCGAGCGGAGCCACCAGCCGTCGGGTGGCCTCGTCGGAAATCAGCGCGTGAAACTCGCCCTGGACAATCAGGGACAATCCCATCGAAAGGCCGGCGGCGAGGCCGGACAGCACGATGGCCCACCATCGCCGTTCCAGTTCCTGCTCACCCTCGGCGCGGATTGTCTCATGGATCAGCGCTGCGCTAGGCCGGCTCTGGGATTCGATCTGTTTCGTCTGGCGCCGCGAGACGCCGTCGAGCTTTGAGGCTGGATTGAAGGAGGCGCCGTCGCCAGGCTGGTCCACTCCGCGGTCTCCTGAAGGGCAGGTTCATCTCAATGCCGGGATCAAGGCTCGGAGCGGCAAGGGGTTCCTGGTAAGTGCTCGCACGCCGCAGCATTGTTGAGGCACAGCGGCGGCGCCGTGGTCGACCATCAGGAACCTTCGTGGAAAGCGGGTGTTTTCTACCGGGGCGGGTGGCGATCTGACAAGAGGCCAACCGTGCAAGACAATTTGCGTGTGCGCTCAACCGCGCAGATCGCGGGCCATCCGATTCATCCGATGCTGGTGCCGATACCGATCGCTTGTTTCATCGGAGCGCTGTTGACCGATATCGCCTATGTCGTCAGTGCCGAGATCATGTGGGCGGATTTTTCCGCCTGGCTTCTGGTCGTCGGCGTCATCTTCGGCGTACTGGCGGCGATCGCGGGCCTGACCGATTTTCTCGGCAACCGTCTGGTGCGGGCGCAACCGCCGGCCTGGCCGCATCTGATCGGCAACGCGGTGGCGTTGGTCCTGGCGATCGTCAATGCGTTGATCCATACGCGCGATGCCTGGACCTCGGTGTGGCCGACCGGGCTCATTCTTTCAGCCATCACCGTATTGATCCTGCCGGTCACCGGCTGGCTCGGCTGGGCGATGGTGTATCGCCACGGCGTAGGAGTTGCGCGATGAACTCCGCATTCGCTCGGGTGCTGTTGTGCGCCTCGCTGCTGTGTCTCGCCGGCTGCAATGACGGCAGTGGCGATCCGAAGGCGCAAACCGGCGCCAACCCGACGCTGCCCGACATCCAGCAATACCTGCTGCCGCCGATGCACATCGCCCGTATCGTCGGCTGGAAAAAGGACGAGACCCCGGCCGTCGCGCAGGGTTTGCAGGCCAAGGCCTTCGCGACCGGCTTGCAGCACCCCCGATTCCTCTACGTGCTGCCCAACGGCGACGTGCTGGTGGTGGAATCCAAGGCGCCGAAGGGCGCTCCGATCAAGCGGCCCAAGGAAATCGTGATGGGATACATCGAGTCCTGGGCGACATCCGGCGGCGAGACCGGCGCGAGCAACCGCATCACGCTGCTGCGCGACAGCAACGGCGACGGCGTGCCGGACGTGCAGAGCGTCTTCCTCGACCATCTCAACTCGCCGTTCGGCGTCGCGCTGGTCGGCAACGATCTCTATGTCGCCAACACCGATGCGATCGTCAGATATCCCTACACGGAGGGTGATACGAAGATCACCGCGCCGGGCACGGTGCTGACGCCGCTGCCGGGCGGACCGATCGATCATCACTGGACCAAGAGCCTGGTCGCGAGCCCCGACGGTTCAAAGCTCTATGCCGGCGTCGGCTCCAACAGCAACATCACCGAGAACGGCATGGAGGCCGAGCACAATCGCGCCGCGATCCTCGAGATCGACCGTGCCAGCGGCCGCTGGCGTATCTTCGCGAGCGGCTTGCGCAATCCGAACGGCCTCAGCTTCGAGCCGCAGACCGGGACGCTGTGGACGGTGGTGAACGAGCGCGACGAACTCGGTCCCGATCTCGTGCCGGACTACATGACGTCGGTGAGGGACGGCGGCTTCTATGGCTGGCCCTACAGCTATTACGGCCAGCACGTCGATCCTCGCGTCAAGCCGGAGCGTCCTGATCTCGTCGCCAAGGCGATCGTGCCTGACTATGCGCTGAGCTCGCATGTCGCGCCGCTCGGCATGGCCTTCAACACGAGCGCGAGTTTGCCGGCGGCCTATCGCGGCGGCGCCTTCGTCGGCGAGCACGGCAGTTGGAACAGGCAGGTCTTGAACGGCTACAAGGTGGTGTTCGTGCCGTTCACCGATGGCACGCCGAGCGGCCCGCCGCAGGACGTCGTCACCGGCTTCCTCAACAGCGACAACCAGGCGCGCGGGCGGCCCGTCGGCGTCGCCATCGACAAGACCGGCGCGCTGCTGGTCGCCGATGACAGCGGCAACACGGTGTGGCGGGTGACGGCGGCGCACCCGCAGCTCACGCAGCGATAGATAGATCTCGAGGAGTTACACCATGGGCCTTGCTCAATACACGATCGTGCCGGTGCAGGACGAATGGGGCGTGCTGCACGACGGCGACGTCAAGAACAGATACTCCACCAAGGAAGCGGCCTTCGAATCGGCGGTGGCTGCCGCCTCGCTGGCGCTTCGCGAGGGACACGAAGTCCATGTCAGCGTGCCCGGCCGCGAAGCCGGCGAGAACGCGCTGGGAATTTGATGGGACACTCCGAGCAGAACACACTTCAGGAGGCTGCGATGACCAAGCCCCGTGAACCGAACGGCATTGAACCCTCCCGCTCTGAAGACGACATTCAGCGAGACCAGCTCGGGCCGCGCGGCGTGCCGGGTGCGCCGGATCCGGCCAAGATGACACCCCAACGCGACAAGAAAACGCCGAAGCACGTCGATCCCGGTCACACGGCCTGACGGCTGCCCCGCGGCTTTTCTGTTCGGCCGGTAAGTCGGCGCCCGGCCGTCGACTTACGCCGCCGCAACGATATCCGTTTTGGCAAAGTCGTCGCCGACATAAAGAAGTGCGCAGCCATGCTCCTTGGCGACATCGTAGGCGAAGCAGTCACCAAAGTTGAGACCGGCAGGACGAATGCCTTTGCCCCAACGCGAGTAGATTTGCGCCACGCGTTCGGCCGAAGCTTGGGTCACCGAGATCACGTTCAAACCGAGATCGTTAATCAGCTTGTTCATCTCTTCGTCGACGCCCCGCCGTGCCGCGACGATCAGGCTTTCTGCAACGGAGGCCGCCGAGATCAGGATTTCGTCGGCGGTGTCCAGCGCGGTGATGCAAGCATCGGCTTGCGGTTCGTCGAGCACGATCGCCATCAGTGCGGAGGTATCGACTGCGATCATTCCGGCAGTCCGTCATCGCCGAAAAGAAAGTCCTGACTGCGCGCGGCGCTCGGTCCGGGAATAGCTTTGGCCCCGCCGGTCCTTCGCGCCGCCTCAAGCGCGGTCCGGCGGGTGGCGCGGTCCGGCGAAAGCTTGACCGGGACGAG
>NZ_JADPJF010000064.1:397152-411530 GCF_023073295.1 Bradyrhizobium sp. 23
ATGCCCATGCCGCGTCAGGATCACCTCGTCGCCGGCCTCTGCGCGGCGGACAAGATCGGTCAATTGTCCTTTTGCGTCGGTAACGGAGACCCGCATCTCATTGTCCTTCCTCAATTTTCATAAAATGGACCATGCGATGGTCCAATGTCAACCGCCTCCCACCCCGCCATCGCCGGACGCGATCTCGCGGTTGATCTCGGCATGAGCCTGCCGGCGGTGTTCGCCGGACCTCCGCGCCCAGGCTCGCCAAGTAACATCATGTTAGGTTTGTCGAATAACTGGGTAATTGTGTTAGCCCGGCGAAAGCTTATCGTCGCCACCAAGCAGACACCCATCGGCAATGACAAGCGCTCGCGAAACTCCGCAGAGCGGCCGGAGAGTGCTGCCCAATTTTGAGCGAAGCCCGTCAACGGGACGTCAGCAAAACCCAAGGGAGGAATCTTGAGATGACCGCGATCCATCAGATGAGTCAGTCCAGGAAAGCCGCTGCCAGCGGCTGGATCGGGTCGGCTCTCGAATATTATGACTTCTTCATCTACGCGACCGCCGCGTCACTGATTTTCCCGCAAATCTTCTTCCCGTCGGAGAATCCCACCGTCGCGATCGTCGCCTCGTTGGCGACCTATGGCGTCGGGTATGTGGCCCGGCCGATTGGCGCGTTCGTCCTCGGGCACTGGGGCGACACCCATGGCCGCAAGACGGTTCTCATCATCTGCATGTTCCTGATGGGCATCTCGACGATGGCCGTGGGTATCCTGCCGACCTACCAGCAGGTTGGCATCCTGGCGCCAATTCTGCTCGTCATTCTGCGCCTCGTGCAGGGATTTGCCGTTGCCGGCGAAATCTCGGGCGCAAGCTCGATGATCCTGGAGCACGCGCCGTTCGGCCGGCGGGGCTTCTATGCCAGCTTCGCCCTTCAGGGGGTGCAGGCCGGACAGATCCTCGCCGCAGCAATCTTCCTGCCGTTGGCGGCCTATATGCCGACCGAGGCCTTCAACAGCTGGGGCTGGCGGATTCCCTTCCTGCTCAGCTTCTTCGTCATCGTCGCGGGCTACATCATTCGTCGCGAAGTCGACGAGACCCCTGCTTTTGCCCGCGAGGGCGAACGGGGAGAAACGCCGCGCGCGCCCATCGTCCAGGCCATCAAGCTGAGCTGGCGCGACATGCTCAGGGTCATCTGCATGGCGCTGATGAATGTCATTCCTGTCGTTGCGACCATCTTCGGCGCGGCCTATGCGGTGCAGCCGGCCTACGGGATCGGTTTTGCCAAGGACGTCTATCTCTGGATCCCCGTGCTCGGAAACATGCTGGCCGTGTTCGTCATTCCCTTCGTCGGCAATCTCTCCGACAAGGTCGGCCGCAAGCCCCCGATCATCGTCGGCGCGCTTCTCTCCGGCTTGCTCGCCTTTTGCTATCTCTATGCCATCAGCATCAGGAATGTGCCGCTGGCAATATTGGTGTCGCTCTTGATGTGGGGCGTAGTCTATCAGGGCTACAACGCGATCTTCCCGAGCTTTTACCCGGAGCTGTTTCCGACCCGCACCCGCGTCTCGGCGATGGCGATATCGCAGAACATCGGAACCACCATCACCGCATTGCTGCCCGCCCTGTTTGCGACCGTCGCGCCTCCCGGCTCGACCAACATTCCGTTGACGGTGGGGGCGATTGCCTTCGCTATCACGGTCATCGCCGCGCTGGCCGCCCTGACCGCGCGGGAAACCTATCGGATCAGGATCGACGATCTCGGCAATCCCAATGCCGTTCCAATGCTGCGGGCAGATTATGACCGTCAGCGCGCCGGCGATGCGGTGAGCGGGGCTGCCACGGTTCGGACCTGACGGGTATGGTAGAGGCAACTGCCGCCGCGATCGATGATGTTCGCGGCGGCAGGGCCTCACTGCATAGTCAGGCCGCCGATTCGAATTTGGTGCGCGCGAGCGCGATCATCATGAGGTTGCAGAATGAACCCCGTCGTCATTGCCGTCGCAATCACCGGCTCCGTTCCGCGCAAGAAGGACAATCCCGCGGTCCCGATTCTGCCGTCCGAACAGATCGAGTCGACGCACCAGGCCTTCGAAGCCGGTGCCACGCTCGCCCATATCCATGTTCGCAACGATGACGAGACGCCGTCCTCCGATCCCGAGCGTTTCGCCCTGGTGCAGGCGGGGATCAAGAAGCACTGTCCTGACATGATCGTTCAGTTCTCGACCGGAGGGCGGGGCCGCGATCCCTCGGCGCGCGGATCGTCGCTCTACCTGAAGCCGGACATGGCCTCGCTCTCCACCGGTTCTGTGAACTTTCCGACCATCGTCTACGAGAACAGCGCCGCGCTGGTCGAGACCCTCGCCACCGGGATGAAGGCGAATGGCATCCGGCCGGAAATCGAGATCTTCGATTTGTCGCATCTGCATGGCGCCCGCCGCCTGATCGAGGCGGGGCTGATCGACCAGCGTCCGCACGTGCAGTTCGTCATGGGCGTCAAGAACGCCATGCCCGCGGACGAGCATGTCCTCGACATCTTGCTGGGAGAGCTCAGGCGGCTGATCCCGAAGGCGACATGGACGGCAGCGGGGATCGGACGCCACCAGGCCGAGGTCATGGGCTGGGCGCTCGCGCGGGGCGCCGATGCGGTCCGCACCGGCCTCGAGGACAATATCAGGATCGACAAGGCGCGCCTCGCGGCCAGCAACGCCGAACTCGTGGCCATCGCCGGTGAGGCTGTCGCGCGTCACGGCCGGCGCGTGGCGACTGCGGCCGAGGCGCGATCCCTGCTCGGGCTCGCGGGGTAGGGCGCTCCTGCCGCCACCTGACATGCTCCCGGCCGCCTGCTGCCATTCGACGGCCGGCGTTTCCCTGCGCTAAGTCCGGGGGTAAGACAGGTGTCACAGGCGTGATCGGCGCCTGCCGGGCAGGCGACGATTGGAATGCGGTTCTTGAAATCTGACAGCAGGCTCATCGGGGTCCTGCTGGTGCTTGCGGTCTCCCAGCTTGTCGGGTGGGGTACGATAGGTCTTCCCGCCATCGTCGGACGCGATCTCGCGGCCGATCTCGGCATGAGCCTGCCGGCGGTGTTCGCCGGGACGTCCATCCTCTATGTGTCGATGGGGCTATGCGCGCCCTGGCTCGCCAGGTCGTTTGCGCGGCACGGCGCACGAAAGGTCATGATCTCAGGCACGGTCCTCACCGTGCCGGGCTTCATCCTGCTGTCCCTCGCGCGCGAGCCGATGCTGTATTTCGCGGCCTGGATCGTCCTTGGCATCGCCGGCAGCGCCACGCTTTCGACCGGCGCCTATATCATGCTGAACGAGGTCGCCGGGCGGCAGGCCAAGAATGCCATCGGCGCGCTGATGCTGGTGACGGGCCTGTCGAGCAGCATCTTCTGGCCGACGACGTCGTTCCTCAGCGGTTTGCTCGGCTGGCGCGGGACGTGCCTCGTCTATGCAGCCATGATGGTCGTCATCAACCTTCCGCTCTATGCATTCTTTGCACCGCGCCGGAAAATCGTCGGTGATCGTGGCGGCGAGCCGGTGAAATCTTCGCCGCCGCCTACGATTCCCAGGAGCACCTTCAGCCTCGTCGTTGCCGCGATCACGCTGAATGCCTTCGTCAATTTTGGCATCGGCGCCATCATGATCGAGTTGCTCCGGGCGGAGGGGCTTCCCCCGGCGCAGGCGCTTGCGTTTGGCTCGATGCTGGGCGTGATCCAGGTCAGCGCCCGCGGACTCGATTTTCTCGGCGGAGGGCGGTGGGATGGAATCACGACCGGGCTCGTCGCCGGCACGGCGCTGCCGATCGCCATGCTGCTGCTGATGACGAGCGAGGGCGCGACCTGGGCGGTTGCGGCCTTCATCCTGCTCTACGGCGCCGGCAGCGGCGCGATGGCGGTGGCGCGGGCAACGATCCCGCTCGTGTTCTACGATCAGACCGAGTTCGCCAAGGCGATGTCGATGATCGCGTTGCCGCTCAATCTCGCCTCCGCGGTCTCGCCGCCGCTCCTTGTCGGCCTGCTCACCCAGTTCGGCAGCCGCGGCGCGCTCGGTCTCACCTTCGTCTGCTCCTGCGCCACGGTGCTGATCCTGGTCCTGCTCGGCCGCCGCCGGCCGCAGGTGGCTGCAGCGGCTGCAGCCTGAGAATATTCGCCATGCGGAAATTCACCGCGCGGTGACCTGCGCCGGGCGGGCTGGGGGATGGCCGTATGCCCACAGTGCAGTGCTCGGATCGCCAAAATAGTGTATCCGCAGGAAGCGCGGCCTGCGATCTCGCCGCCGCGCCAAGATCCAGTTCCCGGAGGAATTCGACATGTCGGCCCTGCCGCTCTCAGGCATCAAGATCCTTGACCTCACCCGCGTGCTTGCCGGGCCTCTGTCGGCCCAGATGCTGGGCGATTTGGGCGCGGAGGTTATCAAGATCGAGCGGCCGGGCACCGGTGACGACGCGCGCGCCTTCGGCCCGCCTTACCTGACTGACCCCGAGGGCAAGGCCAACAACAACAATTCATTCTACCTCTGCGCCAACCGCAACAAGAAGTCGGTCACGGTCAACATCGCCAAGCCCGAGGGGCAGGCGATTATCCGCGAGCTCGCCAAGGATGTCGACGTCTTCATGGAGAACTACAAGGTCGGCGATCTCAAGCGCTACGGCCTCGACTACGAGACCATCAAGGCGATCAATCCCGGCATTATCTACTGCTCGGTGACCGGCTTCGGCCAGACCGGCCCCTATGCGCCGCGCGCCGGCTACGACGCCATCCTGCAGGCGATGGGCGGCCTGATGAGCGTCACCGGCCATATCGACGGCGAGCCCGGCGAGGGCCCGATGAAGGTCGGCCCGTCGATCGTCGACTACATGACCGGCATGAACACCTCGATCGGGATTCTCTCGGCGCTCTATCATCGCGACGCCAATGATGGCGTGGGGCAGCATATCGACGTCTGCCTGTTCGACACCGTCATCGCGTCGTTGTCGCACTGGCTGCAGATCTACCTCGTCAACGGCAAGACGCCGCCGCGCCGCGGCACCTGGGGCAATGGCGGCATGCCGGCCGGCGTGTTCCGCTGCACCGACGGCGAGCTGATGCTGGTGGTCGGCAATGACGGCCAGTTCCAGCGCACCTGCGCCGTGCTCGGCGCGCCCGAACTCGCGAGCGACAAGCGTTTCGTCAGGAACAACGACCGCGTCCTGCACGGCAAGGAGATCATGGCGATCTTCGCCGGCCTGTTCCTGAAGCAGCCGGTGGCCTATTGGCTGGACAGATTGGAGGAGGCCGGCGTGCCCTCCGGCCCGATCAACAATTTCGAGCAGGTGTTTTCCGATCCGCACGTCCAGTCGCGCGGCATGCGGGTGAAGGTCGATCATCCCTTCCAGCCCGATCTCTCGCTGATCCGCAACGCGCTGACGCTCTCGGAAACCCCGATCAAGGATTACCGCGCCCCGCCGCTGCTCGGTGAGCACACCCAGGAGGTGCTCGCCGGCAAGCTCGGCTACGATGCCGGCAAGATCGAGGCGCTGAAGCAGCAGGGGATTATCTAGCTTCGGCGAAGCGGCGCGCGCGGTTTGGCCTGATCGCCACTGGATAAAAAGGGACGTCAACATGACGCTCCTGCGGCCTTGCGCGAACCTTGCGGGCAATCCCCAGATAATTCCGGTCCGTACTCACACAGGCTTCCGCTCCGCGCGCGACTCAGATTCGATCGGTCCACTCAGTCCGGGAGGGAACGCATGTCCTACACGATCGGGTTTCAGGCCAAGAACCAGAAGGCAATTCTGGCGACCGAGGCGGCAACGGCCAACCAGGCCGTCGCGATCATTGCCGCGTTGCGGCAAAGCGCCGACGAAATAAAGTTCATCCGCTCGCCGCAGGAAGGCGACATGGGCATCGAGATGCTGCTGCTGCTCGCCAAGGAAGAGGCCGAGGAGATGCCGCAGCACGCCTAGGCGGCTCGGCGACCAAACTTCGATCAGAAGCGAAGCATGACGGCTGCAACATGCTGTAGCAAGCCGTCATCTCGCTTGGACCGAAGGTGGCCGCCCATGAATCTCGAAATGAAACGCGAAGCGCTCCGCGTCGAACCGATCTCGACTTTCCTCGATCGTCGGCAGGCGCCGGTCTCGCCGGTCACGCGCGCCGGCAACATGATCTTCGTCGCCGGCCTGCCGCCATTCGACCCCGAGACGGGCGAGATCGCGGACGTGCCGATCGAACGGCAGAGCGAGCTGATCATGGAGCAGATCAAGCTGTGCCTTGAGACGGCGGGCGCGAGCCTCGACAACGTCATGAAGTGCAACGTCTACTGCACCTCGACCAAGCACTTCGCCGCGTTCAACAACGTCTATGCGCGCTATTTCCCGCACGATCCGCCGGCGCGGATCTTCGTCTGTACGCCGGAATGGTTCGGCCCCTTCGACGTCGAGATCGACTGCATCGCGATGATGTGAAGGTTAGCGCGCCGCCACTTTTGACGGCGCCTTCGCCTCCGTCCGTCCCGCCGTCAGCGCCATCGTCGCCACGCTGACGACGCGCGCGACCACGTCCTCGACATCGTCGAGGTCGCATTTGCCCTCCGACAGTTTCGTCAGCCGCTCGCTCTCGCGGATGGTATGGTGCGCCATGGCGAGCGCGAAGTTCAGGCCCCAGTAAATATCGACGTCGCTGCGGTCGGGCAGGGACCTTCGCATCGCGCCGGCGAATTTGCGCAAATGGTCGATCTCGCGATTCTTGATGCGGCGGATCGGCGGCACGGATTCGATCGAAGCGCGGATCATGAAGCGCGCCGCGCTCGAGCGCTGGTTCTCGGGACCGAGGCAGCCGCGCAGCGTCGGGCCGACCAAGGCATGCAGGATTACCTCGATCGGCGCGCGGCCGCCGCCTTGTTCTTCCGCCGCCTTCAATTCGCGCAGACGCTCGCGATTGGTGGCGATCGAGCGTGTCACGAACAGCTCCGCGATCAACTCGTCCTTCGAGCCGAAATGATAGTTCACCGCCGCGAGGTTGACATTGGCCTCAGCGACGATGTCGCGCAACGTCACGTCGCCGAACCCGCGATCGGCATAGAGCCGTTCGGCGGCGGCGAGAATGGCAGTCCGGGTATGATCGCTGGCCATGGGAGCCCCTCGGGGAGGGAGTTGCAATTCAAACAGTTGTATGAAACTATCGTTTGAAGGCCGGGAAAGTCAATCCGCAATCGGGACTCGTTCGCAAACGCGCGAATGGGTTCCGGAGCATCCGCAAGCCGCGCATTCGCACTTGCGGGTCGCACAATGCGGGTGGACAGTCCGGCGCAAAACAAGTTCGCCAAACGAGTTGGCAAAGACGAGGAGCGTCCCATGGATTTCGATCTGTCGCCGAAGCAGAAGGAATGGCTCGACCGCGTGCAGTCCTTCATGGCCAAGCACGTGCGCCCGGCGGTGCCGGTCTATGATGAGCAGGATCGCAGCGGCGAACGCTGGAAGGTGATCCCGGTGCTCGAGGATCTCAAGAAGAAGGCGAAAGCCGAAGGCCTCTGGAACATGTTCATGCCGCCCAACGAGCATGAGGACGACGAATTCCGCGGCGCGGGACTGACCAATCTCGAATACGCGCTGCTCTCCGAGCAGATGGGCCACATCTCCTGGGCTTCGGAAGTCTTCAATTGTTCCGCGCCCGACACCGGCAACATGGAAGTATTCATGCGCTACGGCTCCAAGGAGCAGAAGCGCAAATGGCTGCGTCCGCTGATGGACGGCGAAATCCGCTCCGCCTTCCTGATGACGGAGCCGGCCGTGGCCTCGTCTGACGCCACCAACATCGAGACCAGCATTGTGCGCGACGGCGACCACTACGTCATCAACGGCCGCAAATGGTGGTCGTCCGGCGTCGGCGATCCCCGCTGCAAGATCGCGATCCTGATGGGCAAGACCGACTTCAAGGCGGCCAAGCACCAGCAGCAGTCGCAGATCCTGGTTCCGCTCGACACCCCCGGCATCAAGGTCGAGAAGATGCTGCCCGTGTTCGGCTTCGACGACGCGCCGCACGGCCACGCCCAGGTGCTGCTCGAGAACGTGCGGGTGCCGAAGGAGAACATCCTGCTCGGCGAAGGCCGCGGCTTCGAGATCGCGCAGGGCCGCCTCGGTCCCGGCCGTATCCATCACTGCATGCGCACCATCGGCAAGGCCGAGGAGGCGCTGGAGAAAATGGTGAAGCGGCTTACCTCGCGCACTGCCTTCGGCAAGCGGATCGTCGAGCATTCGGTGTGGGAGCAGCGCATCGGCGAGGCCCGCACCAACATCGAGATGACGCGGTTGTTGTGCCTCAAGGCCGCCGACATGATGGACAAGGTCGGCAACAAGACCGCGCAGGCCGAGATCGCCATGATCAAGGTCGCAGCCCCCAACATGGCGCTGAAGATCATCGACGAGGCGATCCAGGCCTTCGGCGGTGCAGGCGTCTCGGACGAAGCCGGCCTCGCCAAGGACTACGCCCACATCCGCACGCTCCGTCTCGCCGACGGCCCGGACGAGGTGCACAATCGCGCCATTGCCAGGCTCGAGGTTCGGAAGTATGCAAACTCTTCCAGTCATTAAGCGGGAGAGCACGCTGGCGCTCCCGATTTGAAGAAATGACAGGGCATGATCCGTGATCGGATGACCGCTTGACGCAAGTGCGCTGGGGGTTACCGATTAGGATCATGTTCGGACTGAAGAGGGAGCGTCATCGTGGCTGACGGCGTCAGGAAAGACGAAGAGTTCTCGGGCACCAAACCGGTCGAGGAGCGTCATCGCATCGACGAGATGCGGCTCGAAGCCTGGCTGCGCGAGAACGTCGAGGGTTATGAGGGACCGCTGGTCGTGCTCCAGTTCAAGGGCGGCCAGTCCAACCCGACCTATCGGCTCGACACGCCGAACCGCTCCTATGTGATGCGCCGAAAACCGTTCGGCAAATTGTTGCCGTCGGCGCACGCGGTCGATCGCGAATATCGCGTGATCGCGGCGCTGGGAAAGCAGGGCTTTCCGGTCGCGAAGGCCTATGCGCTGTGCCAGGACGACAGCATCATCGGTTCGGCCTTCTACATCATGTCGATGGAAGACGGCCGGGTGTTCTGGGATCCGACGCTGCCGAGCCAGACGCGGGATGATCGTCGAAAGATCTTCACCAGCAAGATCGAGACGCTGGCAAAACTCCACATGTTCGATCCCGTCGCGATCGGTCTTGGCGACTTCGGCAAACCCGGCAACTACTTTGCCCGGCAGATCGACCGCTGGACCAAGCAGTACCGCGCGTCCGAGACCCAGACCATTCCGGAGTTCGAGAAGGTCGCCGAATGGTTGCCGAAGACCGTGCCGGAGCAGGCGCGCGTCTCGATCGTCCACGGCGACTATCGCCTCGACAACATGATTTTCCACGCGACGGAACCACGCGTGCAGGCCGTGCTCGATTGGGAATTGTCGACGCTCGGCGATCCCATGGCCGACTTCACCTATCTGCTGATGCAGTGGGTCATGCCCGGCCTGGACGGCGCCGACCTCAAGGCGCTCAACATCCCGAGCGTGGAGGAGGCCGCGCAGATCTATTGCAACGTCACCAAGATGACGGTGCCTGACCTCAACTGGTATTTCGCCTACAACCTGTTCCGTCTCGCCGGCATCACGCAAGGCATCGCCGGCCGGGTCCGCGACGGCACCGCGGCGAATGCCAAGGCGCTGGAGTCAGCCAAGCGCACCGTTCCGCTGTCGAAGGCGTCTTGGGAGTACGCGCAGAAGGCGGGCGCGGTTTAAGGAATCCGAAGGCGCGGCTGACGGCCGCGCCTTTGCTTGCGTTCCTCTCGTGTCTGGACACGGGACAGAATGACGAGAGAGATGCCCGCATGATCGATCACACCACCCTCATCACCTACATCCTCATCGTCCTCGGCTTCGTCTTCATTCCCGGACCGGCGACACTCCTCACCATGGCGCGCGCCGCGAGCTCGGGGACCAGGGTCGGCATCGCGACGGGCGCGGGAATTGCGGCCGGTGACGTGGTCCACACCACCATGGCAATCATCGGCCTCTCTGCGATCATCGCAACGTCGGCGCTCCTGTTCAGCGTCGTCAAATACGCGGGCGCGGGCTTTCTGATCTATCTCGGCATTCGCGCCATGCTCGACAAGACGCCGCTCGAGGTGAATGGCGGCGCGCCCGCGATCAGCGCAGTACGGGCATTCCGGCAGGCCGTGCTGACCGAGGTGCTGAATCCGAAGACCGCGCTGTTCTTCCTCGCGTTCCTGCCGCAGTTCGTCCGGCCCGAGCATGGTTCGACGACGCTGCAGCTCGCGCTGCTCGGTGCTGTGTTCGTGTTGCTCGGCCTCCTTAGCACGGTGGTGTTCGCCGTCGGCGCCGGCCGTCTCGGCAATTTGCTACGCCGCCATCCAGCCGTCGTGAAATGGCAGGGCAAGGTGGTCGGGACCATCTACTGCGCCGTCGGCGTGCGGCTGGCTTTGCAGGAGCGATGAGGCGCACCGCTCATTCGTAGCCCGGATGAGCGCAGCGATATCCGGGACAGCGGCCCCGCATGTCGCCGCTATGCTCATGCGGACTACGGGTCTCTCCAGACGCTCGTCATTGCGAGCGAAGCGAAGCAATCCAGAATCTTCGCACGGTGGCAGTCTGGATTGCTTCGTCGCAAGAGCTCCTCGCAATGACGCGGAAACACCTTACCCCTTCACGCAATGCGCGATCAGCTTCTCCACGAAGTCTGCGCATTTCTCCAGCTCCGCCATCTCCACGAACTCGTCCGGCGTATGCGCCTGCGCGATCGACCCGGGCCCGATCACCACTGACGGGATATCGGTCATGCTGGCGAACAGGCTCGCCTCGGTGCCGAAGGCGACCTTGGCGTGGTCGTTGCGCCCCGCGAGGCTCTTGGCCAGCGTGACGATGGTGGCGTCGGCGGCGGTGTCGAGGGCGGGATAATCGAGGATCTCTTCGAAGTCGATGCCGCACTCCGGGTGTTGCGCCCTCATCGCCGGCTCGATCTCGGTCTTGGCCCAGGCGACGATCGCATCCGTCACCTCCCTGGATTCGGTTATGCCGATGCCGCGGCATTCGAAATCCACCGTGCAGGTATCGGGCACGATGTTGAGCGCGGCGCCGCCATGCACTATGCTGGTGAGCAGCGTCGAGTGAGGGACATCGTAGAGGCTGTTCGTTGCTTTCGTGCTTGCGAGTTGCAACGCGCGGCGGCGGATTTCGACGATCAGCTCGGCGGCGTATTCGATCGCGTTGACGCCCTCGGGCGCGATCGAGGAGTGGCGGGCGAGGCCCTGGAACGTGGCGCGCACGCCGTGCTTGCCCTTGTGGCCGATGATGACCTTCATCTCGGTCGGCTCGCCGATGAAGGCGCCGAGCGGCTTGATCCGTTTCTTCGCGACCTCGCGCAGCATCGGCCGCACGCCGACGCAACCGATCTCCTCGTCATAGGAGATGGCGAGATGAATCGGCGTTGTCAGCTTCGCCTCCAGCATCTCCGGCACCATGGCAAGGCACACCGCGACGAATCCCTTCATGTCGGTGGTGCCGCGGCCGTAAAGCTTGCCGTCGCGCTCGATCAGCTTGAAGGGATCGTGGCTCCAGTCCTGGCCGACCACGGGCACCACGTCGGTATGTCCCGACAGCACCAGGCCGGGGCGGTCCTCGGGTCCAATGGTGACCCATAGCGCGGCTTTCTGTCCGGTCTCGTCGACGATGCGCTCACTCTTGACGCCGTGTGCGGCGAGATAGCTCTCGATATGCGCGATCAGGGGCAGGTTGGAGCGATCGCTGATCGTGTCGAAGCCGACGAGGTCGGCGAGCAGCTTGCGAATACGGTCGGGTCTTGAGCTTGGCATTGTCACGTTCTTGTCAGGGGGATGGAAGCTGAAGTGCTTGCACGAACCATACCAACGTCGGCTGTGGTAGAGCAAATCAACACAGACCGGTAGCCCGGGTGAGCGAAGCGATACCCGGGACAGCTCGTGGTCGGAATCCCGGATGTCGCTTCGCTCATCCGGGCTACAAGCCCTTGCATTGGCCGACGGGCAAAACACGCGAGCGGCAGGTCAACGCCCGCCGCTGAAAATATTCCACTTTACCGAAATTCGGAAACGGCGTATGTGTCGCCGTAACCCGGCCCAAGGAAGAGGGGCGTATCGCGATCGTCACGAACGCGGGCCGGACAGCGGCGGACGCTGGGCCACACCGGCGCGAATGGTTTCGCAGGGCGGGCAACCGTGAGCGAAGGCGTCGCGCACACGACCGGTGCTGACAGCGTACGGCAAAACCGTGTCGTCCTGACGCCCGGGGTCTGTGCGTCAAGTCTGGTGGTGATGTGGCGGCCCGACCGGGTTCGCGCATGAGCCATCCATGAGGCGACGGGGGCAATAGTGCATCGCTCCCCGGGGAGAGCACGGCATAAGCCGTAAAACCGCTGCGCAGGGAAGGCCGGACGTTTTGGCTTCACCTGTATGCCGCTGTGCAGATTTTTTACTGCAACTTCGCACAGTGGACCGCGGGTGCCAGCCGGCGCCCGGTCTTCCCTGCGCCCTCTTTCATTCGAGGGTGAGGCGATCAAGCAAAGCTCGGGCGAACAAGCCGCGAGAGGGCGAAGGTGTGTCTGCGAACGGGAATGCGAATGGAAGCGCGACCCTGCCACCCACAGACTCCGTCATTGCGAGCACAGCGAAGCAAGGACGCCGCGGAAAGACTCTGGATTGCTTCGCTGTGCTCGCAATGACGATGCTGAAGCAGTTGCGCGCCAAAACTTCTGTCTCGTGCCCCGGACGCAGCGCAGCAGCGTGAGAAAGCTGCAGCGCGTCCGGGACGCGAGAGTGCGTGAACTAAACCGGCTTCCCCGTATACGGCATCGACGCCGTCAGTCCGCCGTCCACCGGGAAGGCCTGGCCATTGACGTACGACGCCTCGTCGCTGGCCAAGAACAGTCCCATCGCGGCGAGCTCGTGCGGCTGGCCGGGGCGCTTGAGCGGATTGAGCTGGCCGATCTTGTCGGCGGTGCCGCGCTCCTTGGCGCGGTCGAAGATCGGCTTGGTCATGCCGGTCTCGATCAGGCCCGGGCACACCGCGTTGATGCGCACACCGGTACCGGTGAGCGAATAAGCGGTGGTCTGCACCAGGGAGATGACGCCGGCCTTGCTCGCGGCATAGGGATGTCCGCTGGCGCCGGCCTTGAGGCCCGCGACGGACGCGGTGAGCACGATCGCGCCGGACTGCTGCTTCACCATGTGCGGCATCGCATGCTTCACCGCGAGAAACGGCCCGATCAGGTTGATGCGCAAGACTTCCTGCCATTGCTCGACGGTCTGCTCGCCGAGCGGAACGAGTCCGCCGGAGACGCCGGCATTGGCCCAGATCACGTCGAGCCGGCCGTGCGTCTTCACCGCCTTGTCGATCACGGCCATGACGTCCTTTTCGGAGCCCGCATCCGCCATCATGGCTTCCGCGACACCGCCGGCCTTCTTCACCTCGTCGACCGTCTCCTTCACCGCCTCGCTGCGATCGACCGCGATCAGCTTGGCGCCTTCCCTGGTGAACAGCAGCGCGGCCGCGCGGCCGATGCCGCTGCCGGCACCGGTGATGATGACGGATTTGCCTTGCAGACGGCCCATGCGATTTCTCCCTTTGGTTCGCACGCGACGCTTGCCGCGCGACGGAATTTCAAACAAGATTTCAAACGGTAAAGTGTCTTGAGACACGTTCGCTACTGACGTACAGCGACATCAGACGGGATGGAAGGGTTTCGATGGCAGGTGCAGACAAGCCCAAAGTGGTCACGACACGCTGGTGGTGGGTCCGTCACGCGCCCGTGCGCAATGACGGTGGCAACATCTACGGTCAGTCCGATCTCGCCTGCGACACCAGCGATGCCTACGTCTTCAATGCTGTTGCCAAGGTGCTGCCACGCAAGGCGGTCTGGCATTCGAGCAATCTGATGCGCACCCATCAGACCGCCGAAGCGATCTGGGCGGCCGGATTCCCGAGGCCTGCATCGATGAAATGGGAGGCGGACCTCGCCGAACAAAACCTCGGCCGTTGGCAGGGCATGAACCGCGCCGAGTTCATCGCCAGCCGTCCCGTCGGCTCGAGCTGGTTTGCCGACATCAACGAGCCTGCACCCGGCGGCGAAAGCTTCATGGACCTCTACAACCGCACCCGCCGCACCATCGAGCGGATCAACAATGAGGCCGCCGGGCAGGACGTGATCGCGGTCGCACATGGCGGCACCATCAAGGCAGCGCTGGGGCTGGCGCTCGACAATCAGCCGGAGCGAGGGCTCGCGTTCGATATCGACAATTGCTCTGTGACGCGGCTCGACTATTTCGCAAGCCCCGAACGCAATGTCTGGCGGCTGCCGATGGTGAACCAGCAGCCGT
>NZ_JADPJF010000064.1:411633-443449 GCF_023073295.1 Bradyrhizobium sp. 23
ACCCGCGGGACCGGAAGTCAAGAAGCTCGCCTGAGCAATTGCCCGGTCGCGCGGACGCGGCGTAAGCTTCAAGCAATCAAAACGTACTCTGGGAGAGAAACATGACCTTGTTCGACATGAAGGGGAAAGTCGCCGTCATCACTGGTTCGACGCGCGGCATTGGGCTTGCGATCGCCGAGCGCATGGCCGAGCACGGCGCCAAGGTGGTGATCTCCTCGCGCAAGGCCGACGTTTGCGACCAGGTCGCCAAGAGGATCAACGACAAGTTCGGCAAGGGCACGGCGGTGGCGATCGCCGCCAACATCTCGTCGAAGGAAAATCTGCAGAACCTCATCGACGAGAGCAACCGCGCCTTCGGCAAGATCGACGTGCTGGTCTGCAACGCCGCGTCGAACCCGTATTACGGCCCGCTCGCCGGCATCTCGGACGATCAGTTCAGGAAGATCCTGGACAACAACATCGTCGCCAACAACTGGCTGATCTCGATGGTGGTGCCGCAGATGATCGAGCGCAAGGATGGCTCGATCATCATCGTCTCCTCGATCGGCGGCCTGAAAGGCTCGACCATCCTCGGCGCCTACGCGATCTCGAAAGCCGCCGACATGCAGCTCGCGCGCAATTTGGCCTGCGAATATGGCCCGCACAATATCCGCGTGAACTGCATCGCGCCCGGCCTGATCAAGACCGATTTCGCGAAAGCGTTGTGGGACAATCCGGAGAACCTGAAAGCCTCGACTGCGCGTTCGCCGCTGCTGCGCATCGGCATCCCCGACGAGATCGCGGGCGCCGCGGTGTTCCTGGGCTCGAAGGCCGGCGACTTCATGACCGGCCAGACCATGGTGATCGACGGCGGCGCGACGATCAGTTGAGGCCCCAATAGGTGTCATCGCCCGTGAAGGCGGGCGATCCAGTACTCCGCGGCCTTCGTTGGAGAGCTCGCTCTCGCCACATCCGCCCCGGAGTACTGGATGCCCCGGTCAAGCCGGGGCATGACAGCGAAAATGTGATGCAGCGCCGCGCATAGCGGCGCCGCCTCAATCCACCGCCGCGTACACCAGATCCCGCACCAGCGTACGCGTATGATCGCGCTGCCCCGGGCCCTGGCTCATGAACACGACGAACAGATCCTCCTTCGGATCGATCCAGAAGAACGTCCCCGCGATGCCGCTCCAGAAAAACTGGCCGACGCTGCCGGGGAAGGGCGCGATGCCGGCTTCGCGCCGCACCGCGAACCCGAGGCCGAAACCATGGCCAGGCGACAGCAGCGTGCCGTTGGTCACGACGTTCGGGCCGAGATGATCGGAGGCCATCAGCTCCAGCGTCTTGCGGCCGATGATCCTGTTGCCGTCGAGCGTGCCGCCATTGCGCAGCATCAGCGCGAAGCGGGCATAGTCCATCGTGGTGGAGACGAGGCCGCCGCCGCCGGACTCCATGATGGGCTGCTCGAGCATGTTGAACAGCGCGACCTTGTCGCCGGTCCAGGGATCGGCCGCGAATGGCTCGGCGAGCCTGTTGGCATTGACCTCCGCTGTCGCAAAGCCGGTCTCGGCCATCTGCAAGGGCGTGAGAATGCGCTCGGTGAGGTACGTGCCGAGCGACTTGCCGCTGACGACCTCGATGATGCGCCCGAGGATGTCGGTGGAGCGGCTGTAGTTGAACTCGTCGCCGGGGTGACAGACCAGCGGGAAGCTCGCGACCAGGGCGGCGTGCTCGGCATTGGTGATCTTGCGGCTGCGCACCCGCGAGTCCTGATAGATCTTGTGCACGGGGCCGTCGCCCTGGTGCTCGTAGGTCAGGCCGGAGGTGTGGCGGAGCAGGTCCTGCACCGTCATCGGGCGCTTCGGCGGAACCAGTTCCAGCTTGCCGCCGCTGACCACGCCGACCTTCTGGTTGGCGAACTCCGGGATGAATTTCGCGACGGGGTCGGCAAGGAGCAGGTGGCCGTCCTCGACCAGCGTCATGACGCCGACCGACACGATCGGCTTGGTCATCGAGAAAATGCGGAAGATCGAATCATGCGCCATCGGCGCCGCGCCCGTCGGGCTCTGTTTCCCGAGCGCCTCAAACCATCCGACCTGACCGTGCCGTGCCACCAGCACGGTGACGCCCGGCACGGTTCCCTTGTCGATCTCGCGCTTGAAGGCGTCCGACATGGTCTCGAGGCGAGGGCGCGACAGCCCGAGCGTCTCGGGGCGGGATTCCGGCAGAGGCGGGGTCTTCGCGGCGATCGAGGGGCGAGGGGCGGCTGTCGCGGACGCTTGGGCAGTCATGGGTACTCCCGGTGCTTATTATTGTTCGGAGCGGACTGTGGCCCAGAAGGCGCGGCACAAACAAGCGAAGCCAGCGCGCTTCACCCTTGCAATCCGGCCTTGCAATCCGGCCGCCCCTTGTGCTTCAAAGCGGCCTGATCCGCGCGGCAACGCAGGGTCCCTAGGAGTGTAGCTCAATTGGTAGAGCACCGGTCTCCAAAACCGGGGGTCGCAGGTTCGAGCCCTGCCACTCCTGCCAACCAATCAAACACTTAACTGGGATGTGGGCGATTAGCCGTCGGCTGGATATTGCTGGATGGCGCAGCCCTAGGCGATGATCTGCCGTTTCCAGATCGCCTCCGAAGGGCGATGTCGGCCACGGAATCTGCGCCGGAAGCCACGGCGTCCTCTGCTCCACGATATCGGCGACGAATGCCTCGGCCTGACGCCGAAACGCCCAACCTTGCCGCGAGACAATTCCGTGGGTTGTCCTTGCTGATGGAGAACGACCTCCGCCTCCTGCTCGGCAAAAGGCGGTGGCAATTCGATGGTCAGCGCGCCCAGCTCGAACGCGTTGCTCAGCCCCTCGCGCCAGACGCCTTTGGATCCATTCGCGAGCTGCAGCGCGCAGGCGACGCCGTCGAGTCGAGTGTCACGGTCGCCGCGCCCGAGCTCTCGATGTTGCTTTCGGCGACTGCCGGCGGCGATCCGAGCACGTAGCGCGCGAGGTTGATGATATGGCTGAACACGTGTCGTAGCCGGCTCGCATCGTGCCCGGCAGTTCGGCGGCGGAATTGAAATTCCCGAACGTCGGCAAGACGTCCTGACGTTCGTATTAGTTGAAGAGCTTGTCCTCAGCCATGCCGCGACCCTGCGGCCGACTGGAGGCGGCTATTTCGCCGAGGGCGGAAAGTTCGTTGTGCCGTTGCCGAGCATTTCGACGATCGATCGGGCCGACTGACCTTGAGGGGGTCGCCAAAAGGGGCTGCAGGTGAGGGGCCCCGGTGGTCTCGTTCTGCGAGGAACCGGCTGAGGCGCTGGGACTGCGCTTTGCAGGCGGCAGATAAGCCCTTGATCGGCCTGATCTCTGGTCGTTCGCCCGCGGAGGTCGTTTTGGGCGCGCGGGCCCTCTCTATCTTGACCTTTGGTCCCATCCGAAGTAGATACCGCGCACTCGCAGCCGGCCCGTTAGACGCGGATTTCCGGCGCGGCTTTGAATCCCCGAACAATCGAGCCCGATTTCCGGCTCATCCTTCGACAGAGGGCTGGGCCAACGGCGGCTGTTCGGATCCCTGAAATTCATTTGCGTCTGTCGACGGACGTTGGACATCAAACGATGGCAGTCAGCCCGTTCAAGTTCTTGCAGGAAGTCCGCTCGGAGACCGCCAAGGTCACCTGGCCGACCCGCCGCGAGACCACGATCACCACCATCATGGTGTTCGTGATGGTCGCCGTGGCCTCGATCTTCTTCTTCGCCGCCGACCAGATCATCCGCGTCCTCATCACCTTCCTTCTGGGCATTCACTGATGGCAACAGCAACGGCTCAATTGTCTGACAAGCGCTGGTACATCGTCCACGCCTATTCGAACTTCGAGAAGAAGGTCGCCGAATCGATCCGCGAGCAGGCCAAGCAGCGCGGGCTTGAGGAGTTGTTCGAACTGGTGCTGGTTCCGACCGAGAAGGTCACGGAAGTGCGCCGCGGCCGCAAGATCGACGCCGAGCGCAAGTTCTTCCCGGGCTACGTGCTGGTGAAGATGAAGCTGACCGACGAGGCGTTTCATCTGATCAAGAACACGCCGAAGGTGACCGGCTTCCTCGGCGCGGAAAACAAGCCGATGCCGATCTCGGAAGCCGAGGCCATGCGCATTCTGCACCAGGTGCAGGAGGGCGTGGAACGGCCGAAGGCGTCGGTGTCGTTCGAGATCGGCGAGAACGTGCGCGTGGCCGATGGCCCGTTTGCCTCGTTCTCGGGTGTGGTCGAGGAAATCGACGAGGCGCGCTCGCGCGTGAAGGTCGCGGTGTCGATCTTCGGCCGCGCCACGCCGGTCGAACTGGAATTCGGTCAGGTCGAGAAGGTCTGATCGGGTAGGCGTGAGGCTTCGGTCTCGCGTAACAAGAGGCCGTGGGAGGGAGAGGGCGGTCGCCAGCCGCCTCCGACCCAGACCACGAACCTGAAACCGCCGGCCCAGGCCGGCCCAACAGGAGTGATACATGGCAAAGAAAGTGACCGGATACCTGAAGCTTCAGGTCCCGGCCGGTGCGGCGAATCCTTCGCCCCCGATCGGTCCCGCGCTCGGTCAGCGCGGTCTCAACATCATGGAGTTCTGCAAGGCGTTCAACGCCCAGACCCAGAAGGAAGAGAAAAACACCCCGATTCCCGTCGTGATTACGATCTACGCCGATCGTTCCTTCACGTTCGAGATGAAGACGCCGCCGATGTCCTTCTTCCTCAAGCAGGCTGCCAAGATCCAGTCCGGCTCCAAGGCGCCGGGCCGTGACAAGGCGGGTGCGGTGACCAAAGCGCAGGTGCGCGAGATCGCCGAGAAGAAGATGAAGGATCTCAATTGCGATTCCATCGAAGCGGCCATGAAGATGGTCGAGGGCTCTGCCCGCTCGATGGGTCTGGAAGTGGCAGGGTAAGCGGTCATGGCAATCGGAAAACGTTTGAACAAAGCCCGCGAAGGTATTGATCGCGAAAAGCTTTACCCGCTCGCAGACGCCATCAAGATGGTCAAGGAACGCGCGAAAGCGAAGTTCGACGAGACCATCGAGGTCGCGATCAATCTCGGCGTCGATCCGCGTCACGCCGACCAGATGGTCCGCGGCGTTGTGACCCTGCCGAACGGCACCGGCCGTACGCTCCGCGTCGGCGTGTTCGCCCGCGGCGCCAAGGCCGACGAGGCCAAGGCTGCCGGAGCCGACGTCGTCGGCGCCGAGGACCTGGTCGAGAAGGTGCAGAACGGCACGATCGATTTCGATCGTTGTATTGCGACCCCCGACATGATGCCGCTGGTCGGTCGTCTCGGTAAGGTGCTGGGCCCGCGCGGCCTGATGCCGAACCCGAAGATCGGCACCGTGACCATGGACGTCACCGGCGCCGTGAAGGGCGCCAAGGGCGGCTCGGTCGAGTTCCGCGTCGAGAAGGCCGGCATCCTGCAGGCTGGCGTCGGCAAGGCCTCGTTCACCGAGGAAAAACTGGTCGAAAACATCAAGGCCTTGGCTGACGCTGTCTCCAAGGCCAAGCCGGCCGGTTCCAAGGGCACCTACATCCAGCGCGTTGCGGTGTCCTCGTCGATGGGCCCCGGCGTGAAGGTCGAGCCGGGCACCATTCTCGGCTAAGGTTTGCAAATGACATGAGGCGAGGGGCGGAATTGGGCAACCGATTCCGCCCCTCGTCGTTTGTGACGGCGTTCACCGGAAACAAGAACAATGACTGACAAGGTCCTGATCTACTCGCGCTTTCCCAAGACGATGATGGCGCGCTTCGCCGAGCGGTTCGAACTGCTCGACACCGGCGGCAAGCCGGCGCGGGAGATGTTTTCGGCCGACGCGCTCGGCGATATCCGTGCAGTGCTCACCGCCGGCGGCACGCCGCTGGGCGCGGAGGCGATGGACCTGTTTCCCAAGCTCGGTGCCATCGTCTGCTACGGCACCGGCTATGACGGTGTTGACCTGAAGGCCGCTGCTGCCCGCAATATTGCGGTCGGACATAGCCCGGGTGCCAATGCGGCCTCCGTCGCCGACATCGCGATGACCCTGATGCTCGCGGCGACGCGGCGAATCCTGGTGGCCGACCAGTACGTCCGAAGCGGCGATTGGGCCGCGTCAAAGCCCTCGCCGATGATGCGCCCGCAGGCCGGGATGCCGGGCCGCCGCATCGGGGTCTACGGCATGGGCGAGATCGGCCGCAAGATCGCAGCGCGCTGCGCGTCCTTCGAGAGCGAGATCGGCTATTTCAGCCGCAGCAGGTACGATCTGCCCTATCAATATTTCCCGACCTTGGAGGCGCTGGCCGACTGGTGCAGCGTGCTGATGATCGCGGTCCGGGCAGGAGCCGAGACCCAGCATGCCGTCAGCGCCGATATCCTCAAGCGCCTCGGGGCGGACGGCTATGTCGTCAACATCTCCCGCGGCTCGGTGATCGATGAGAAAGCCCTGGTGCTGGCGCTCACCCAGAAGACCATCGCTGGAGCCGGTCTCGATGTCTATGACAAGGAACCGCACGCTCCTGACGCGCTGACGGCACTGCCCAACGTCGTGTTCTCCCCCCATATTGGCGGCCACACCCTGGAATCGCACGTCGCCATGCAGAACTGCGTGCTGGCGAACCTGACCGCGTTTTTCGAGGGCAAGAAGTTGCCTTACGCGGTCAAATGAGCGGAAACCGGCCCTTTTCGGCCATGGTTAAGCGCGAGCGGCAACGGATTGGAACTGGTGTGAATTTTGCTCTTGGCAAGCAGGCCCCGAGCGGTTAAAGAACCGCTTCCGGACGTGCCGGCCTCGGCTGGCGCGTTCGTGCACGCATTCCGAAAACAAGCGATGGAGATCATTCCTTTTCAGGGCGTCCGTGAGGATTTGCTGGAAAGGGAGGGAAAACCGTCGGGTGTGGGGTGCGGGCAGAGGTCGGGCGGTTCGCCGGCTGACCTTGTCCTGTCCAAGACTGCAGGCGCCCGCGGGGAATTCCGATTTCTCAACGGCTTAATCGCATGGCCTGCATAGACGGGTGAAGACCGGATTTCACTTCGTGGCCACCTTAGGGTCGGTTGCGGAATGGGTTTGGTTCGGACCTCGACACGCCGTGGGCTCTAACGGGCTCTCGGAGGGCAGGCTTTGAATTGTCGTCTTGCCCGGCGTGTCCGATGGGTTTGGCCCTGAGGTTCAGGTTTGGGCGGGACGATGGGTGCAACCCGGCGGTCCCGCTTTCGCGATGACCGCCAACCGGAAAGAGCTTGCTGTGGAACGAGCGGCAAAAAAGGAAGCGGTCGAACAGCTCAATGGGGTCTTCAAGACCACGAGCGTCGCGGTCGTTGCCCAATATTCCGGCCTGACCGTTGCCCAGATGCAGAAGCTGCGCTCGCAGATGAAGCAGGCTGGCGCCTCGGTGAAGGTCTCGAAGAACCGTCTCGCCAAAATTGCTCTTGAAGGCACTGACGTCGTTGCCATCGGCCCCATGCTGAAGGGACCGACCGTGATCGCCACTTCGGACGATCCGGTAGCGGCGCCAAAGGTCGCCGTCGAATTCGCCAAGGCGAACGAAAAGTTCGTCATCATTGGCGGCTCGATGGGAACGACCGTCCTGAATGTCGACGGCGTGAAGGCACTTGCCTCGCTGCCGTCGCTTGACGAACTGCGCGCCAAGATCGTCGGCCTGCTTGTGGCCCCGGCGACCAAGATCGCTCAGCTCGCCAACGCGCCCGCGGGCAAGCTCGCGCGTGTCATTCAGGCTTATGCCTCAAAGAGCGAAGCGGCCTGACGCCCTTCGCAAAACTCAAACCCGAACCAGACTTACATTCAAGGAAACTGAACAATGGCTGACCTGCAGAAGATCGTTGACGACCTCTCGAGCCTCACCGTGCTCGAAGCTGCCGAACTCGCGAAGCTCCTCGAAGAGAAGTGGGGCGTTTCGGCTGCCGCGGCTGTCGCCGTGGCCGGCCCGGCTGGTGGTGGCGCTGCCGCCGCTCCGGCCGAAGAGAAAACCGAGTTCACGGTCGTTCTTGCCGCTGCCGGCGACAAGAAGATCGAGGTCATCAAGGAAGTCCGCGCCATCACCGGCCTGGGCCTGAAGGAAGCAAAGGACCTCGTCGAGGGCGCGCCGAAGCCTGTCAAGGAAGGCGTGAACAAGGACGAAGCCGAGAAGCTCAAGGCCCAGCTCGAGAAGGCTGGCGCGAAGGTCGAGCTCAAGTAAGCAGCGCTTACTGACACGAGATCCCGGTGAGCATCATCGCAACCGGGGTCTCGGTCCGCTCCCTGAAAGGGCGGGCCAGATGCAAAAGGCGTGCGACGGAACGACCCGACGCAGGCCGAACACGAAAAAGTGTGGGGATTTGAGGGTTTGTCCCTCGAATCTGCACTAATGTCGCCCCATATCGGGTCGGCAGCACGAAAGCGCGGTGGGCAGGGATGCCGCATTCCCTGTAAGCCGTTGGGAGAGCAAGCTATTTCGGGCTTTTGCAGTCCGTGAAGAGGTTGGTTGTGACGGGCGGGCGCGCTCCTGCGCCCCGCGCGTCGTTTTGCGTTTTGAAGGTCTGAAGAACAGATTCAGGACATTCCTACCTGAAACTGAGTCTCCGGCCCCCAAGACGGGTTCGAAAAATTCAACCCGGGGAGCGGCGGTCGCCGCGTTCCGGAGGGCGCGCCCAATCGGGCGACGAAAATGAGAGGCCACGATGGCGCAGCAGACATTCACCGGTCGCAAACGCGTTCGCAAGTTCTTCGGACACATCAAGGAAGTCGCCGAGATGCCGAACCTCATCGAGGTTCAGAAGGCGTCCTATGACCAGTTCCTGATGGTCGACGAGCCCCAGGGCGGTCGATCGGACGAGGGCTTGCAGGCGGTGTTCCGCTCGGTGTTCCCGATCTCCGACTTCTCGGGCACCTCGATGCTGGAATTCGTCCGCTACGAGTTCGAGCCGCCGAAATACGACGTCGACGAGTGCCGCCAGCGCGGCATGACCTTCGCGGCCCCCCTCAAGGTGACGCTACGCCTCATCGTGTTCGATATCGACGAGGAAACCGGCGCGAAGTCGGTCAAGGACATCAAGGAGCAGGACGTCTACATGGGCGACATCCCGCTCATGACGATGAACGGCACCTTCATCGTCAACGGCACCGAGCGCGTCATCGTCTCGCAGATGCACCGTTCGCCGGGCGTGTTCTTCGACCACGACAAGGGCAAGACCCATTCGTCGGGCAAGCTGCTGTTCGCCGCTCGCGTGATCCCATATCGCGGCTCCTGGCTCGACATCGAGTTCGACGCCAAGGACATCGTCTATGCGCGTATCGACCGTCGCCGCAAGCTTCCGGTGACGTCGCTGATGTTCGCGCTTGGTCTCGACGGCGAGGCGATCCTCAGCACCTTCTACAAGAAGATCCAGTACAAGCGGATCAAGGAAGGCTGGCGCGTTCCGTTCGACGCCAATCGTTTCCGCGGCTACTCGACCATCAACGACCTGATCGACGCCGATACCGGCAAGGTCGTGCTCGAAGCCGGCAAGAAGCTCACCGTGCGCGGTGCGCGTCAGATGCAGGAGAAGGGGCTGAAGGCGCTGCGCCTCTCGGATGCTGAGCTCGTCGGCAACTACATCGCCGAGGACCTCGTCAATCCCAAGACCGGCGAGATCCACGCGGAAGCCGGTGAAGAGATCACCGACAAGTCGATCAAGGTTCTCAACGAGCACGGCTACAAGGAGCTGCCGCTGCTCGACATCGACCACGTCAATGTCGGCGCCTACATCCGCAACACCCTCGCGGCCGACAAGAACATGACGCGCGAGGACGCGCTGTTCGACATCTACCGCGTGATGCGTCCCGGCGAGCCGCCGACGCTGGATTCGGCGCAGGCAATGTTCCAGTCACTGTTCTTCGACGCCGAGCGCTACGACCTCTCGGCGGTCGGTCGCGTCAAGATGAACATGCGCCTCGACCTCGATGCGCCCGACACCCAACGCACGCTCCGCAAGGAAGACATCCTCTCCGTCATCAAGACGCTGGTGGATTTGCGCGACGGCAAGGGCGAGATCGACGACATCGACCATCTCGGCAACCGCCGTGTGCGTTCGGTCGGCGAGCTCATGGAGAACCAGTACCGCATCGGCTTGCTCCGCATGGAGCGCGCGATCAAGGAGCGCATGTCTTCGGTCGACATCGACACGGTCATGCCGCAGGACCTGATCAACGCCAAGCCGGCGGCCGCCGCCGTGCGCGAGTTCTTCGGCTCCTCGCAGCTCTCGCAGTTCATGGACCAGACCAACCCGCTGTCGGAGATCACCCACAAGCGCCGCCTGTCGGCACTTGGACCGGGCGGTCTGACCCGCGAGCGCGCCGGCTTCGAGGTCCGCGACGTGCATCCGACGCATTACGGCCGCATCTGCCCGATCGAGACGCCGGAAGGTCCGAACATCGGCCTGATCAACTCGCTCGCGACCTTCGCGCGCGTGAACAAGTACGGCTTCGTCGAGACGCCTTACCGCAAGGTCAAGGACGGCCGCGTCACCGACGAGGTCGTGTACCTCTCGGCGATGGAAGAGGGCCGCTACACGGTCGCGCAGGCCAACGTGCCGCTCGATCCGAAGGGCCGCTTCACCGAAGATCTCGTGGTCTGCCGTCACGCCGGCGAAGTCTTGCCGGTCACCCCGGACAAGGTCGACTACATGGACGTGTCGCCGAAGCAGCTCGTTTCGGTCGCGGCCGCGCTGATCCCGTTCCTCGAGAACGACGACGCCAACCGCGCGCTGATGGGCTCGAACATGCAGCGCCAGGCGGTGCCGCTGGTTCGCGCCGAAGCGCCGTTCGTCGGCACCGGCATGGAAGGCGTGGTTGCGCGTGACTCGGGTGCTGCGATCGCGGCGCGCCGTTCGGGCGTGATCGACCAGATCGACGCCACCCGCGTCGTGATCCGCGCCACGGAAGATCTCGATCCGACCAAGTCGGGCGTCGATATCTACCGGCTGATGAAGTACCAGCGCTCCAACCAGTCGACCTGCATCAACCAGCGTCCGCTGGTGAAGGTCGGCGACATTGTCAAGAAGGGCGACATCATCGCCGACGGTCCGTCGACCGATCTCGGCGAGCTCGCGCTCGGCCGGAACGTGCTCGTCGCGTTCATGCCGTGGAACGGCTACAACTTCGAAGACTCGATCCTGCTCTCCGAGCGGATCGTGAAGGAAGACGTGTTTACCTCAATTCATATCGAAGAATTCGAGGTAATGGCCCGCGACACCAAGCTCGGACCCGAGGAAATCACCCGCGACATTCCGAACGTCTCGGAAGAAGCGCTGAAGAACCTCGACGAAGCCGGCATCGTGTACATCGGCGCGGAAGTACGCGCCGGTGACATCCTGGTCGGCAAGATCACGCCGAAGGGCGAAAGCCCGATGACGCCGGAAGAAAAGCTCCTGCGCGCCATCTTCGGCGAGAAGGCTTCCGACGTCCGCGACACCTCGCTGCGCGTTCCTCCGGGCGTGCAGGGCACCATCGTCGAAGTGCGCGTGTTCAACCGGCACGGCGTCGACAAGGACGAGCGTGCGCTGGCGATCGAGCGGGAAGAGATCGAGCGTCTGGCCAAGGACCGCGACGACGAGCAGGCGATCCTGGACCGCAACGTCTACAACCGTCTTGCCGAGCTGCTCGAAGGACGGCAGGGCATCGCCGGTCCGAAGGGCTTCAAGAAGGACACCAAGATCACCCGTGCGGTGCTCGAGGAGTACCCGAAGTCGCAGTGGTGGCTGTTCGCTTCGCCGAACGACAAGCTGATGGCCGAGATCGAGGCCATGCGGAAGCAGTACGACGAGTCGAAGAAGGGGCTGGAACAGCGCTTCCTCGACAAGGTCGAAAAGCTTCAGCGCGGTGACGAATTGCCGCCCGGCGTGATGAAGATGGTCAAGGTCTTCGTCGCGGTGAAGCGCAAGATCCAGCCCGGCGACAAGATGGCCGGCCGCCACGGCAACAAGGGCGTGGTGTCGAAGATCGTGCCGATCGAGGACATGCCGTTCCTCGAAGACGGTACGCATGCCGACATCGTGCTCAATCCGCTCGGCGTGCCATCGCGCATGAACGTCGGACAGATCCTCGAGACCCATCTCGGCTGGGCCTGTGCCGGCCTCGGCAAGCGTATCGGCCAGACGGTCGATGCCTATTTGTCGAAGCAGGACATCCGGCCGCTGAAGGAAACCTTGAAGAAGGTCTACGGCGAGGACGAGACGATCAAGTCGCTCAACGACAACGAGTTGATCGAGCTCGGCCACAATCTGAGCCGCGGCGTTCCGATCGCGACGCCGGTGTTCGACGGCGCCAAGGAAGCCGACATCGAGGAGATGCTGAAGCTTGCCGGTCTGGACGCTTCGGGCCAGTCGACCGTCTATGACGGCCGCACCGGCGACGCCTTCGACCGCAAGGTGACGGTGGGCTACATCTACATGCTCAAGCTGCACCATCTCGTCGACGACAAGATCCACGCGCGTTCGATCGGTCCGTACTCGCTCGTTACCCAGCAGCCGCTGGGCGGCAAGGCGCAGTTCGGCGGTCAGCGCTTCGGCGAAATGGAAGTGTGGGCGCTCGAGGCTTACGGCGCGGCGTACACGCTCCAGGAGATGCTGACCGTGAAGTCGGACGACGTCGCCGGCCGTACCAAGGTGTACGAGGCGATCGTGCGTGGCGACGACACCTTCGAGGCCGGTATTCCGGAATCGTTCAACGTGCTGGTCAAGGAAATGCGCTCGCTCGGCCTCAACGTCGACTTGCACAATTCCAAGGTCGGACCGGGGACGGCGGAAGCGGCCGAGTAATACGACCCTCATGCCCGGCCTGAATGGCCGGGCATCGGCGCCCAGTCCTCGAATCGAGGGCAGGGCGCCCCGCATAGTGATTTTCGAATTTGCTGCCGGAGGCGACCGGCACGCGAGGAGAAGACGATGAACCAAGAAATTATGAATCTCTTTAATCCGACGACGCCGGCTCAGGTCTTCGACCAGATCCGGATCTCGATCGCGAGCCCCGAGAAGATTCTGTCCTGGTCGTACGGCGAGATCAAGAAGCCGGAAACCATCAACTACCGTACCTTCAAGCCCGAGCGCGATGGCCTGTTCTGCGCCCGCATCTTCGGGCCGATCAAGGACTACGAGTGCTTGTGCGGCAAGTACAAGCGCATGAAGTACAAGGGCATCATCTGCGAGAAGTGCTCGGTCGAGGTCACGCTGTCGCGCGTCCGGCGCGAGCGCATGGGCCATATCGAGCTCGCAGCCCCCGTCGCCCACATCTGGTTCCTGAAGTCGCTGCCTTCGCGCATCGGCCTCCTGCTCGACATGACGTTGAAGGATCTCGAGCGGATCCTCTATTTCGAATATTACGTCGTGCTCGAGCCGGGCCTCACCGCGCTGAAGGACCGTCAGCTCTTGTCGGAAGACGAGTATCTGAAGGCGCAGGACGAATACGGCCAGGATTCCTTTACCGCCATGATCGGCGCGGAAGCGATCCGCGAGCTGCTCAAGGGCATGGACCTCGAGAAGCTCGAGCTGACCTTGCGTGCGGAGATGCAGGAGACCGACTCCGACATCAAGCACAAGAAGCTCGCCAAGCGCCTGAAGATCGTGGAAGCGTTCCGCCACTCCGGCAACAAGCCGGAATGGATGATCATGACGGTGGTTCCGGTGATTCCGCCGGACCTGCGTCCGCTGGTGCCGCTGGATGGCGGCCGCTTCGCGACCTCGGACCTCAACGATCTCTACCGCCGCGTCATCAACCGCAACAACCGCCTGAAGCGGCTGATGGAGCTGCGCGCGCCGGACATCATCATCCGCAACGAGAAGCGCATGCTTCAGGAGGCCGTCGACGCGCTGTTCGACAACGGCCGCCGCGGCCGCGTCATCACCGGTGCCAACAAGCGTCCGCTGAAGTCGCTCGCCGACATGCTCAAGGGCAAGCAGGGCCGGTTCCGTCAGAACCTGCTCGGCAAGCGCGTCGACTATTCGGGCCGTTCGGTGATCGTGGTCGGTCCCGAGCTGCGCCTGCATCAGTGCGGTCTGCCGAAGAAGATGGCCCTCGAACTGTTCAAGCCGTTCATCTACTCGCGGCTTGACGCCAAGGGCCTGTCAACCACCGTGAAGCAGGCCAAGAAGCTGGTCGAGAAGGAGCGGCCCGAGGTCTGGGACATCCTGGACGAGGTCATCCGCGAGCATCCCGTGCTGCTCAACCGCGCACCGACGCTGCATCGCCTCGGCATCCAGGCGTTCGAGCCCGTGCTGATCGAGGGCAAGGCGATCCAGCTCCACCCGCTGGTCTGCGCCGCGTTCAACGCCGACTTCGACGGCGACCAGATGGCCGTGCACGTTCCGCTGTCGCTGGAAGCGCAGCTGGAAGCGCGCGTCCTGATGATGTCTACCAACAACATCCTGCATCCGGCGAACGGCCAGCCGATCATCGTGCCGTCGCAGGACATCGTGCTCGGTCTCTACTACGTCTCCATCATGCGCGAAGGCCTGCCCGGCGAGGGCAAGATCTTCGGCGAGATGGCGGAGCTCGAGCACGCGTTGCACGCGAAGGTCATCCACCTCCACACCAAGATCAAGTACCGGTGGGAAGGCATCGACGAGACCGGCAAGATCTCCAGGCGCTGGATCGAGACCACCGCCGGCCGCGTCATGCTGGGCAATTTGCTGCCGAAGAACCCGCGCGTTCCGTACGAGATCATCAACAAGCTGATGACCAAGCGCGAGATCTCCGGCGTCATCGACCAGGTCTACCGCCACTGCGGCCAGAAGGAGACGGTGATCTTCTGCGACCGCATCATGGCGCTCGGCTTCTACAACGCGTTCAAGGCCGGCATCTCGTTCGGCAAGGACGACATGGTCGTGCCGCACTCCAAGTGGAAGATCGTCGACGCTACCCGTACGCTGGCGAAGGATTTCGAGCAGCAGTACAACGACGGTCTGATTACCCATGGCGAGAAGTACAACAAGGTCGTCGACGCCTGGTCGAAGGCCACGGAAGAAATCGCCAAGGCGATGATGAAGGAGATCTCCTCGACCAAGAAGACGGCGAGTGGGGCGGATGCCGACATCAACTCGATCTACATGATGGCTCACTCCGGTGCCCGCGGTTCGCCGGCCCAGATGCGCCAGCTCGCCGGCATGCGCGGCCTGATGGCCAAGCCGTCGGGCGAGATCATCGAGACGCCGATCATCTCGAACTTCAAGGAAGGCCTCTCGGTGCTCGAGTACTTCAACTCGACCCACGGCGCCCGCAAGGGCCTCGCGGACACCGCGTTGAAGACCGCGAACTCCGGCTATCTGACCCGTCGTCTCGTCGACGTCGCGCAGGATTGCATCATCACGCAGGACGATTGCGGCACCAAGCTCGGCATCAAGATGCGCGCCATCGTCGATGCCGGCACCGTGGTCGCTTCGCTCGGCTCGCGCATCCTCGGACGCACGGCCTGCGAAGACGTGCGTGACAGCACGGGCAAGGTGATCTTCAAGCGCGGTACGCTGATGGAAGAGAGCCATCTGGATGCCATCCATCAGGGCGGCGTCCAAGAGGTAAAGATCCGCTCGGCGCTGACCTGCGAGCTCGTCAACGGCATCTGCGGCAAGTGCTACGGCCGCGATCTCGCTCGCGGCACGCCGGTCAACCACGGCGAAGCGGTCGGGGTCATCGCGGCCCAGTCGATCGGCGAGCCGGGCACCCAGCTCACCATGCGCACCTTCCACATCGGCGGTGCGGCGCAGCTGAACGAGCAATCTTTCGTCGAATCAAACTTCGACGGCAAGATCGTGATCAGGAACAAGGCCATCGCCCGCAATAGCGAAGGCCACCTGGTCGCGATGGTTCGCAACATGGTGATCGCGATCGTCGATGCCGACGGCACCGAGCGTGCGACGCACCGTATTCAGTACGGTTCGCGCCTGCACGTCGACGAGGGCGACATGGTCAAGCGTGGCCAGCGTATCGTGGAATGGGATCCCTACACCCGTCCGCTCCTCACCGAGGTCGAAGGTACTATCGGCTTCGAGGATCTGGTCGAGGGACAGTCGATCTCGGAAACGCTCGACGAGGCCACCGGTATTGCCAAGCGCGTGGTCATCGACTGGCGCTCGATGCGCGGCGGCGGGGACCTGCGTCCCGCCATCGTGATCAAGGGCAAGGACGGCAAGGTGCTCAAGCTCGCCCGTGGCGGCGATGCCCGCTACATGCTGTCGGTCGATGCCATTCTGTCGGTCGATGTCGGCGCCAAGGTCCAGGCGGGCGACATTCTCGCCCGTGTCTCGACCGAAAGCGCCAAGACGCGCGACATCACCGGCGGTCTGCCGCGGGTGGCGGAACTGTTCGAGGCTCGGCGTCCGAAGGATGCGGCGATCATCGCCGAAATCGCGGGCACCATCCGGTTTGGGCGCGACTATAAGAACAAGCGTCGCATCTCGATCGAGCCGATGGACAAGACCGAAGAGGCGCGCGAGTACCTGATCCCGAAGGGCAAGCACATCCACCTTCAGGACGGCGACGTCGTCGAAAAGGGCGACTTCATCGTGGAAGGCAATCCGGCGCCGCACGACATTTTGGCGGTCAAGGGCATCGAGGAACTCGCGGCCTATCTGGTCAACGAGATCCAGGAGGTCTATCGGCTCCAGGGCGTGCTCATCAACGATAAGCACATCGAGGTGATCGTCCGTCAGATGCTCCAGAAGGTGGAAGTCACCGACCAGGGCGACACGGACATGATCTCGGGCGAGCAGATCGACAAGATCGAGTTCGACCAGATCAACGCGAAGGCCAAGGAAGAGGGCAAGAAGATCGCCACGGGGACGCCGGTTCTGCTCGGCATCACCAAGGCGAGCCTTCAGACCCGCTCCTTCTTCTCGGCGGCCTCGTTCCAGGAGACCACCCGCGTCCTCACGGAAGCGGCGGTCAACGGCAAGGTCGATCCGCTCGAAGGCCTCAAGGAGAACGTCATCGTCGGCCGGCTGATTCCGGCAGGCACCGGCGCCTCCATGGCGAAGATCCGCGAAGTCGCGGTGAAGCGCGACAAGATGATCCTCGACGAGCGCGAGAAGCAGGCGGCCGTCGTGCCGCCGGCGCCGGAAGTGGAGCCGATGGCGCTGCCACCTGCGGAATGATCGTTCATCCGTAGGAATACCGAGGACACTGAAAAGGCCGGCGAAAGCCGGCCTTTTTGCTGCTTTGTTTCCCTGTTGCGGTGCAGGATCAACCTTTGTTCATCTTTCCTTCAGGCGCAAAAGCGCTTCTGCTAGGAGAGCTTAGACCGGTGGTCCCGTGAAGGGGGCGGGCCGGAGACCACGGAATTCTCATGCTTGATCTCGCAATCGTAGGCGGCGGCCCCGGCGGGCTGATGAGCGCTTGGTATCTGAAGCGCAAGCTTGGCGACCTCTGCCGCGTCACCATCTACGAGGCATCCGACCGGCTCGGCGGCAAGATCGTCACGCGCAAATTCGATTCCGCGCCCGCGATGTACGAGGCCGGCGTTGCCGAGATCTACGACTACTCGATGACCGGGCCGGATCCGTTGCGCGAGTTGATCCAGCATTTCGGCCTGCAGACCATTCCGATGGATGCCGAGCAGGTGCAGTTCGGCGGTGAGCTCCTCAACGACGTCGCGGGCATGCGCCGCAAATACGGTGCCAAGACCGCAGCCGCAATCGAGGCGTTCCGTAAGCGCTGCGCCGAGGCGATGACGCCGATCGAGTACTACGAGGGTGTCGGCGCGCACGACAACGAGAATCCCTGGGCCTACAAGACCGCCGAACAGGTGCTCGACGAGGAGGTCGAGGACGAGACCGCAAAGCGATTCTTCAAGGTGATGGCGCGCTCGGACCTCGCGACCGAGAGCCACAACACCAACGGGCTCAACGCGCTCAAGAACTACCTGATGGATGTCGACGGCTATATCGGCCTCTATTCCATCCAGAACGGCAACGAGCAGCTCATCGAGTGCCTCCAGTCGGAGGTCAATGCCGACATCCAGCTCAATCACCGAATCCTCACGGTCGGCAAGGCGCCGACCGGCCGCTATCAACTCAAGATGATGAACGGCAAGGGGCCGGAGACGCGCGACTTCGACCTTGTGCTGGTCTGTCTGCCGCATTCCTGGCTTGGGACCGTCGGCTGGGAAGGCGAACAGCTCCGCAAGTCGATGGTCAAGCACGTCGCGTACTTCGACCGTCCTGCGCACTATTTGCGTGTCTCGATCCTGTTCGACACGCCGTTCTGGGGCGACAAGATCGCCGGCGCCTGGTTCATGTCGGAAGCCTTTGGCGGTTGCTGCGTCTATAACGAGGGCGCCCGCCATGATGTGGGCAAGCACGGCGTGCTGAACTGGCTGATTCCGGGCTCCGATGCGCTGGCCTTTGCGAATCTCTCCGACCGGGAGCTGATCGATGCCGCGCTGAAATCGCTTCCGGCATCGCTCGGCGATGCACGCGCGCATTTCATGGAAGGCAAGATCCACCGCTGGCTGTCCTCGGTGAACGCGATTCCGGGCGGCTTGCCCGTGCGCGACGTCATGACCAACCACCGGCCCGAGCCGAAGGAACATCCCGGAATCGTGGTGGTCGGCGACTATCTGTTCGACTCGACGCTGAACGGCCTGCTCGATTCCTCGGACGCGGCGACCGACATCATCTTGACCGAGATGATGCGCTTGCGCCGCGAGCGTTCGCAGGACGACAAGCCGCTCTCGGACAAGATCGATCGTGCCTATTTTGACAATTATCGCGGCCAGGGCCCCTACAGCGAGGTGTGGCAACACTTCACGGATCCCGACTATCTCACAAAACTGATCGGCATCGTCTGGGGCAAGGCCAAAGGCACGAAGCTCTTGATCGCGGGCTCGGCCAGCGGCGAGCTTGTCGGCGCGCTACGTGATCGCGGCATCGATGCCTTCGGTATCGAGAACAACCGCACCATTCACGCCAGAACGCCGAAGGCGCTGAGGAAGTACAACAAGCTCGGTTCGATCACCGACATGCCGTTCAAGGACGGTGCGTTCGACTTCGTGTTCGAGACCAGCCTCTGCCATGTTTCCCCGAAGCAGGTGGTCCGTGCGATCAGGGAGCTGAACCGTGTGGTCAAGACCGGGCTCGTGTTCGGCTCGATCACCTCGGACATGGCGCCGGCACTGATCGACCGCTACGACCTTCTGCGCGGCGTCAAGAAGCTCGGCACCTGGTGGGAATGGTCCGAACTGTTCTTCGGCAACGGCTTCGAACTGTCGATGCACCGCAAGGACTGCACGGACGCGCTCTGGGAGACGACGCTCGCCGCCAACAAGGGACCGGGCCAGTGGTACGCCGACGCCGATTCCTTGCGCTATTCCTTTTTCGACAAGGTCGAGGATGAGGAAGACGACTAGCCGCCTGAAGCGGGCGCCTTCGCCAATTGTTTTGCCGAATTCATCTTGATCGCATAGAATCGATGCAGTAGCGGTTGGCGCTATTTCCTGCTTTCTCTGCGGTCATGCCGGCCGTCAGCATCGGTTGGTTTCATGGCGTCCAAGCCCCTCCCGCCCGACAAACAGAAGCTCGCCGCGGAAGAGGCGGCCGAGCTCGACGACAAGCTTGTCCCTACCGCCAAGCCGGACCTTGAAGACGACGAGGACGATGAAGACGAGGAGGATGGCGGGCTGGAGCTCGATGACGACGATGAGGACGAGGACCTCGTCGTCTTTACCGCGCGCGAGGCCGCCGGCGCGCTCGCGACCATCCTGGGTTTCGTCAAACCCTTCCTGTTCAACTACAAGCAGATGCTGTCCTTCGTGGCGTTCGGCGTCTTCGTCGAGACGCTCTTCAACGTCATCATGCCGCTCAGCCTGAAGTACCTGATCGACGACGCGCTCGGCGAGGAGGATTTTCAGGCGCTGTACAAGATCCTCGGCGTGCTCGCGGTCGCGGGCATATTCACCTCGATCGTCGCGGTCTGGTACGAGCGCTGGGATGCGCGGCTCGCGGCGTGCATCATTTCCGACGTCCGCAAACGGCTGTTCGAGCACGTCCAGGACCTGCCGGCGGCCTATTTCGGCCGCACCAAGCGCGGCGAGATCCTGTCGCGCTTCTCAGTCGACCTCGCGGCCTTCGAGGGTTCGGTCAAGACCTTCGCCAACAGCGCGGCATTGCCGTTCCTGGAGCTGATCGCGGGCATCATCCTGATGGTGTTCCTGAACTGGCAGCTCGCGGCGGTTGCGCTGCTGGTGTTCCCGATCACGCTGATCGGTCCCCGCATGCTGACGCCGAAGGCTGTCCAGGCGAATTACGAGCAGAAGCTCAATGAATCTGCGCTGCTCGGCATGGTGCAGGAGAACGTGGCGGCGCAGGCCGTGATCAAGGCGTTCAGCCTGCAACGCCGGATGTTCGGCTTCTTCAAATTCCGCAACGACGAGACGCGAAACAGGATGGCCTCGGCGGCGTTCCTGTCGACCATGGTGGAGCGGACGGTCACCATCTCGGTGCTGCTCTTGCATCTCGTCGTGCTCGCGATCGGCGCATATCTGGCGACGAAGGGGCAGATTACCATCGGCACCTTCGTCACCTTCGAGAGTGCGTTCTGGGAGGTGTCCTACAACATCGCCCATGTGATGCATTTCATCCCCGTGTCGATCTCCGCGGCAGCCGCGATCCGTCATATGCAGGAGTTGCTCGACGAGCCCACGCGCAGCGCCGATCGTGCCGGCGCGCCCGATCTGCCCCGCATCACCAACGACATCACCTTCGACCACGTGACGTTCCAGTACGAAGGCAGCCAGACGCCAGTGCTGGACAATCTCAGCCTCAAGCTCAATGTCGGCAAGCGCATTGCCATCGTCGGTCCGTCCGGCTCCGGCAAGAGCACGCTGCTGAATCTGATCCTGCGGCTCTATGTGCCGGACGAGGGGCGCGTCACCATCGACGGCGTCGACGTCCGCAAGGTGACGCTGGACTCCCTGCGCCGGAGCATGGCGGTGGTGTTCCAGGAGAATATGCTGTTCAACATGTCGATCCGGGAGAACATTCGGCTCGGCAAGGAGGGCGCGACCGATGAGGAGGTGGAGGAGGCGGCCAAGAAAGCCGAGATCCACCGTTACATCATGAGCCTGCCGCAACGATACGACACGCCGGTGGGCGAGCGCGGCGATACCTTGTCGGGCGGCCAGCGCCAGCGCATCGCGATCGCGCGCGCGGTCATCCGTAATCCTTCCGTGCTGCTGCTCGACGAAGCCACTTCGGCGCTCGACCAGACCACGGAAGCTGCGATCAACCGCACGCTGCTGAAGGTCGCCAAGGGCCGCACCATGATCTGGTCAACCCACCGCCTGACCTCGGTGGTCGAGATGGACGAGATCATCGTGATTTCAGGGGGCAGGGCGATCGAGCGCGGCTCACATGCCGAGCTGCTCGCCAAGAACGGCACCTATCGCAAGCTGTGGAACGACCAGATCCACCAACCGCATGGCGCGCCGGCTCACGTCGACGAGGACAGCGACGAAGACGACGAGGATGAAGACGACCTCGACGAGGACGATGAGGAGGAGTGACCGAGGAAGTTCGGCTCCAGATCGAAGGCTGCTCCAAGCGGCCGCAATAGTCCCTGAACCGACCAGGCAATGAAGCGTGCCCAGCGCTGCGCCGTCCAATAAGGGCTTGTCGCAATGGAGACTGAGCGGAAATCGAAGGCCTTCGCGGCCGACCAATCGTCGCACTCCCGCTTGACCGGGTCTGCGTAGAAGGCGGCGATCTTGCTTGTATCCATCCCGTCGGAGGCCAGCCACTGCGGGATATAGACGTTGCAGAGCCGCTCGACGTCGGTGAAGACCTTGTCGCACCCGGTGCCGGCGGCCGGGCAGGAGGTCGAGAAGGCATCGCCCACCAGCACGAGACCCGGCTGGCCGCTGGCATCGTTCACATAGAGATCGACCGGACGGATTTTCAGCTCACTGGGAATGTCGAATGGTCCGGTGATGTGCTTGAGCCGTGGCAGCGCAGCGTTCAACGTCTCGGCCGGCGCGCGGCGCAGCTCACGCAGCCAGGGATCGTCGAAGCTGCGATAGACGAACAGATTGGCGCGCATCCGCGTCCCGATCGGAAAAAGCGTGAGGTAGGGGATGCGGTCGCTCGGCCGTTCCGAGAAATAGGTCAGCGCAGGGAAGTCGAACGAGTCCCGTCCCGCGGGCACCACGTCGAACCCGATCGAAATCGAATGGCAGGCACTGACGACTTTTCGGGCGATTCCCAGCTGGTGGCGCAGGCCGACATTGAGTCCGTTGGCGAGCACGACCAGCCGGGCGGAGACCATCGCGTCGTTGGAGAGAGTGACCTTCTGCCGCTCCGCACTCGTCTCGACCGAGACAGCCTTGGCGCAGATGCGCTCGACGCCGGCAGGAATTTCGTCGCGGACAGCGTTGACGAGGGAATCGTAGAGGATGTTGAACTGCCGGCTCGGCGCCTTGTCGAGAAGGCGGCCGAAGCGCGCGATCCAGTTCTCACCCACAAAGGTCGCGCGGTGCAACACCGATTCGGCGATTCCCGTCTGCAGGAATCGCCCAACCTGCACGTGACCGCTGAGTTTTTCGACCCGAAAGTCCGCCGAATAGCTCTCATGCGGATCGATCAGGATGGTCGAAATGCCGCTACGGCCGAGCATCGCGGCGGCGGTCGAGCCGGACAATCCCCCGCCGATAATGGCAATGTCGGTGTACCGCATGGCGCTAATCTCTGCCCAAGGCGGCACATTGGCGCTCCAACAGGAAAGAAAGCCTTAGCCAATGGTTATAAAAGTATATTTAACCCGGGTATAAATAGGTTTCGAGGTGGCGCGACGCGCTCTTCGTTTCCATCTCACGAAGGCGCAGCGAGCGGCCCAAGAAGCGATTTCGGCAGGTGCGGGAAGCGCTTCTGACTGACGTTTCGCCTTGACTTGACCGACTCCCACTTATAGAACCCCCTCACTTAACGACAGGCGGTGAGCATCGCCAACGTCGGAACGGGCCACCTGTTTGATCCCCTGGGATCACCAAGACAGGCACCAACCTCGACGAATGCCGCTCAAACGCTGTCGATCATAGCTAGGCAATGCCAGTGCGATTTTAGTTCTCTTGAGCATGTTCTCTCGAGATCGAATTCGGATGCATGACCTCGGTGCGCGGGCCGCAGCTTCAAGCTGACCGGTTCAACTACTGCGGTCCTCTGTGGCGTCGAAGCGCTTTCCGCCCGTTGACGGGTGGTTGGCGCGATTTCGCTTTGTGCGGATTGTTCCGCGGAAGGCGGCCTCGTCGGGCGGGTAGCTCGAAAGAATTTGCGGACCCGGTGACGGGCCGCGGCAGAACACAAAGGGTAATGCCAGGATGCCGACGATCAACCAGCTGATCGCTCAACCGCGGGAAGTGCAGAAGTCGCGCAAGAAGGTGCCGGCGCTGCAGCAGTCGCCGCAGAAGCGCGGTGTTTGCACACGCGTTTACACCACGACCCCGAAAAAGCCGAACTCGGCGCTTCGTAAGGTTGCCAAGGTGCGCCTGACCAACGGCTTCGAGGTGATCGGCTACATCCCCGGTGAGGGCCATAACCTCCAGGAGCACTCGGTGGTCATGATCCGCGGCGGTCGCGTCAAGGACTTGCCCGGCGTGCGCTACCACATCCTCCGCGGCGTTCTGGATACCCAGGGCGTCAAGAACCGTAAGCAGCGCCGTTCGAAGTACGGCGCCAAGCGTCCGAAGTAAGCGGGAACCAGGTCCATGTCTCGTCGCCATTCTGCCGAAAAGCGCGAAGTCCTTCCCGATCCGAAGTTCGGGAATATCATCGTCACGAAGTTCATGAATTCGGTAATGTACGCCGGAAAGAAGTCGGTCGCCGAAGGCATCGTCTACGGCGCGTTCGGCCTCATTGAAAGCAAGACAAAGCAGAACCCGCTCGGCGTGTTCGAGCAGGCGCTCGAGAACGTCATGCCGACGATTGAAGTGCGCTCCCGCCGCGTCGGTGGCGCGACCTATCAGGTTCCGGTCGAAGTTCGCTCGGTGCGCCGTCAGGCGCTGGGCATTCGCTGGCTGATCTCGGCTGCGCGCGATCGCAACGAGAAGACGATGACCGAGCGGCTCTCTGCGGAGCTCCTGGATGCGTCGAACAACCGGGGTAACGCCGTCAAGAAGCGCGAAGACGTGCACCGGATGGCGGAAGCCAACCGCGCCTTCTCGCACTATCGCTGGTAACGGCGACACACGGAATCTAAGGAACACTCCATGCCCCGCGTTCATGCCATAGAGAATTACCGCAACTTCGGTATCATGGCGCATATCGATGCCGGCAAGACCACGACCACCGAGCGCATTCTCTATTACACCGGCAAGAGCCACAAAATCGGCGAAGTGCACGAAGGTGCCGCGACGATGGACTGGATGGAGCAGGAGCAGGAGCGCGGCATTACGATTACGTCGGCCGCGACCACCGCGTTCTGGGAAGGCAAGCGTCTCAACATCATCGACACTCCCGGCCACGTCGACTTCACCATCGAAGTCGAGCGCAGCCTGCGCGTGCTCGACGGCGCCGTGTGCGTGCTCGACTCGAACCAGGGCGTCGAGCCCCAGACCGAGACGGTCTGGCGCCAGGGCGACAAGTACAAAGTTCCGCGCATCGTCTTCGCCAACAAGATGGATAAGACCGGCGCTGACTTCTACAAGTGCATGCAGGACATCGTCGACCGCCTCGGCGCAAAGCCGATCGCGATCCAGCTTCCGATCGGCTCCGAGAACAACTTCAAGGGCCTGGTCGACCTCGTTCGCATGAAGGGCGTGGTCTGGGAAGAAGAGAAGCTCGACGCCAAGTTCGTGGACATCGATATTCCCGAGGACATGGTCGAGAAGGCCAAGGAATATCGCGAGAAGTTGTTGGAAGCCGCCGTCGAGCTCGACGACGAAGTTCTCGCCGCTTACCTCGACGGCAAGGAGCCCGATGAGCCGACGTTGAAGCGCTTGATCCGCAAGGCCGTGCTGACTGGCGCGTTCTTCCCGGTATTGTGCGGCTCGGCGTTCAAGAACAAGGGCGTGCAGCCTCTGCTCGACGCAGTCGTGGATTATCTGCCGTCGCCGGTTGACGTGCCCGCCATCAAGGGCGTCGATGAAGACGGCAACGAGGTCGTTCGCCTGCCGGACGATAAGGAGCCGCTGGCTCTGTTGGCCTTCAAGATCATGGACGACCCGTTCGTCGGCACCATCACCTTCTGCCGCATCTATTCCGGCACGCTGCTGTCGGGCACCGGCGTCATCAATTCGACGCGCGACCGCAAGGAGCGCATCGGCCGCATGTTGCTGATGCATGCGAACAACCGCGAAGACATCAAGGAAGCCTATGCCGGCGACATCGTCGCACTGGCTGGCCTGAAGGAAGCGCGCACCGGTGACACGCTGTGCGATCCCGACAAGGCGGTGATCCTCGAAAAGATGGAATTCCCCGAGCCCGTCATCGAGATCGCGATCGAGCCTAAGTCCAAGGCCGACCAGGAAAAGCTGGGCGTGGCGCTGGCGAAGCTCGCCGCGGAGGATCCGTCCTTCCGCGTGTCGACCGATCAGGAGTCCGGCCAGACCATCCTCAAGGGCATGGGCGAGCTCCATCTCGACATCAAGGTCGACATTCTCCGCCGCACCTACAAGGTCGATGCCAACATCGGCGCGCCGCAGGTGGCGTTCCGTGAGCGCGTCACCAAGAGGTCCGAAGTCAAGTACACCCACAAGAAGCAGACCGGCGGTACCGGACAGTTCGCGGAAGTGTCGATCATCGTGGAGCCGAACGAGCCCGGCAAGGGCTACGAGTTCGAGTCCAAGGTCGTCGGCGGTGCGGTGCCGAAGGAATACATCCCCGGCGTCGAGAAGGGCATCAACAGCGTGCTGAGTTCCGGCGTGGTCGCGGGCTTCCCCGTGGTCGACGTCAAGGTTCAGCTCGTCGACGGCAAGTATCACGACGTCGATTCGTCGGCGCTCGCCTTCGAAATCGCATCGCGTGCTGCATTCCGCGAAGCCTTGCAGAAGGGCAAGTCCGTCCTGCTCGAGCCGATCATGAAGGTCGAAGTGGTGACCCCGGAAGATTACACCGGCTCCGTCATCGGCGACCTGAATTCGCGGCGCGGTCAGATCCAGGGTCAGGACATGCGCGGCAACGCCAACGTCATCAACGCGATGGTGCCGCTCATGAACATGTTCGGTTACGTGAATAACCTGCGCTCGATGAGCCAGGGTCGCGCAACCTTCACCATGCAGTTCGACCACTACGCAGAAGCGCCGGCCAACGTGTCGGCAGAAGTCCAGAAGAAGTTTGCCTGATTGTCGTCGGTCTCGAACTGACGATTGAACGGAGAGTCAAATGGCCAAAGCAAAGTTTGAACGTAACAAGCCGCACTGCAACATCGGCACCATCGGTCACGTCGACCATGGCAAGACGTCGCTGACCGCGGCGATCACCAAGGTCCTCGCCGAAGCCGGCGGCGCGACGTTCACCGCGTACGACCAGATCGACAAGGCGCCGGAAGAGAAGGCGCGCGGCATCACGATCTCGACGGCGCACGTCGAATACGAGACCAAGAACCGCCACTACGCGCACGTCGACTGCCCCGGCCACGCCGACTACGTGAAGAACATGATCACCGGCGCCGCCCAGATGGACGGTGCGATCCTGGTCGTGTCGGCCGCCGACGGTCCGATGCCGCAGACCCGCGAGCACATCCTGCTCGCCCGCCAGGTCGGCGTTCCCGCGCTCGTCGTGTTCCTCAACAAGTGCGACATGGTCGACGATCCGGAACTGCTCGAGCTCGTCGAGCTCGAGGTCCGCGAGCTGCTCTCGAAGTACGAATTCCCGGGCGACACCATCCCGATCATCAAGGGCTCGGCGCTTGCCGCCCTCGAAGATTCCGATAAGACGCTCGGCCATGACGCCATCCTCGAGCTGATGAAGCAGGTCGACGCTTACATTCCGCAGCCGGAGCGTCCGGTCGATCTGCCGTTCCTGATGCCGGTTGAAGACGTGTTCTCGATCTCGGGCCGCGGCACCGTCGTGACCGGCCGTGTCGAGCGCGGTATCGTCAAGGTCGGCGAGGAAATCGAGATCGTCGGTCTGCGCGCCACGCAGAAGACCACGGTCACCGGTGTCGAAATGTTCCGCAAGCTGCTGGATCAAGGCCAGGCCGGCGACAACATCGGTGCGCTGCTTCGCGGTACCAAGCGCGAGGACGTCGAGCGCGGCCAGGTGCTGTGCAAGCCGGGTTCGGTCAAGCCGCACACCAAGTTCAAGGCTGAGGCCTACATCCTCACCAAGGAAGAGGGCGGCCGCCACACTCCCTTCTTCACCAACTACCGTCCGCAGTTCTACTTCCGCACCACCGACGTGACCGGTGTCGTGCATCTGCCGGAAGGCACCGAGATGGTGATGCCGGGCGACAACATCGCGATGGAAGTGCACCTGATCGTGCCGATCGCGATGGAAGAGAAGCTCCGCTTCGCGATCCGCGAAGGTGGCCGCACCGTCGGCGCCGGCGTCGTCGCCTCGATCATCGAGTAATTACGAGAATAGGGATCGGCGAATAGCGAATGTGACATTCGCTATTCGCTATTCGCCACCCCATTGAAGAAAGACCACGGCAATGAACGGCCAAAACATTCGCATCCGTCTCAAGGCGTTCGACCATCGTATCCTCGATACGTCGACCCGCGAGATCGTGAACACGGCGAAGCGCACCGGCGCGCAGGTCCGCGGACCCATTCCGCTGCCCACCCGCATCGAGAAGTTCACCGTCAACCGTTCGCCGCACGTCGACAAGAAGAGCCGCGAGCAGTTCGAGATGCGCACTCACAAGCGCCTGCTCGACATCGTCGATCCGACCCCGCAGACCGTCGATGCTTTGATGAAGCTCGACTTGGCCGCCGGTGTCGACGTCGAGATCAAGCTCTAAGATTTTTGGATCACGTTCGCCACTAGCGGACAGAAAGAACAGGAAGCACGCCGATGCGCTCCGGAGTGATCGCACAAAAGGTCGGGATGACGCGGGTCTTTACAGAGGCCGGCGAACATATCCCCGTGACCGTGCTGAAGCTCGGCAATTGCCAGGTCGTAGGCCACCGCACCGAAGAGAAAAACGGTTATGTCGCGCTCCAGCTTGGTTCTGGCAGCCGCAAGACCGTGTACATGCCCAAGGCGGAGCGCGGCCAGTTCGCGGTCGCGAAGGTCGAGCCGAAGCGGCAGGTCGAGGAATTCCGCGTCTCCGCGGATCAGATGATCCCCGTCGGTGCCGAGATCCTGGCCGACCACTTTGTCGTCGGTCAGTTCGTCGACGTCACCGGTACTTCGGTCGGTAAGGGTTTTGCCGGCGGTATGAAGCGCTGGAACTTCGGCGGTCTGCGCGCCACTCACGGCGTCTCGGTCTCGCACCGTTCGATCGGTTCGACCGGTGGCCGTCAGGACCCGGGCAAGACCTGGAAGAACAAGAAGATGCCCGGTCACATGGGCGTCGACCGCATCACCACGCTCAACCTTCGGGTCGTCCAGCTCGATGTCGAACGCGGTCTGATCCTCGTCGAAGGCGCCGTTCCCGGCTCCAAGGGCGGCTGGATCCGCGTGCGCGACGCCGTCAAGAAGCCGCTGCCTAAGGAAGCTCCGAAGCCCGGCAAGTTCAAGGTTGCTGGCGAAGCGGACGCTGCTCCGGCTGCGCAGGAGGCGTGAGATGGAATTGAAGGTCACGACCCTCGAAGGTAAGGAAGCCGGCTCGGTCCAGCTTTCCGACACCATTTTCGGCCTCGAGCCGCGCCAGGACATCATTGCACGTTGCGTGCAGTGGCAGCTCAACAAGCGCCAGGCCGGTACGCACAAGGCCAAGGGCCGCGCCGAGATCTGGCGCACCGGCAAGAAGATGTACAAGCAGAAGGGTACCGGTGGTGCTCGTCACGGCTCGGCCCGGGTGCCGCAGTTCCGCGGAGGTGGCCGTGCCTTCGGTCCGGTGGTGCGTTCGCACGCCACCGACCTGCCGAAGAAGGTCCGTGCGCTCGCCCTCAAGCATGCGCTCTCGGCCAAGGCCAAGGACGGCGATCTCATCGTGATCGACAAGGCCGCGCTGGAAGCTGCCAAGACCAAGGCGCTGCTCGGTCATTTCTCCGGTCTGGGTTTGACCAACGCGCTGATCGTCGACGGCGCCGAGCTCAACAACGGCTTCGCCGCTGCGGCCCGCAACATCCCGAACATGGACGTGCTGCCGATCCAGGGCATCAACGTCTATGACATCCTGCGCCGTCGGAAGCTTGTTCTGACCAAGGCCGCCATCGATGCGCTGGAGGCGCGCTTCAAATGACGAAGAACATCGAGCCTCGCCACTACGACGTGATCCTGTCGCCGGTCGTGACCGAAAAGGCCACGATCGCCTCGGAGCACAACAAGGTGCTGTTCAAGGTGGCCGCCAAGGCGACCAAGCCGCAGATCAAGGAAGCGATCGAGAAGCTGTTCGACGTCAAGGTCAAGAGTGTCAACACGCTGGTCCGCAAGGGCAAGACCAAGATCTTCCGTGGCAATCTCGGCTCGCAGTCGAACTCCAAGCGCGCGATCGTGACTCTCGAAGAGGGTCACCGGATCGACGTGACCACCGGTCTGTAAGGTCGTACGACGATGGCACTGAAGACATTCAATCCCACGACGCCGGGCCAGCGCCAGCTGGTCATGGTCGATCGTTCGGCCCTCTACAAGGGCAAGCCGGTCAAGGCGCTCACCGAAGGCAAGCACTCCTCCGGCGGCCGTAACAACACCGGTCGCATCACCGTGCGCTTCCGCGGCGGTGGTCATAAGCGAACGTTGCGTACCGTCGATTTCAAGCGCGACAAGGTCGATGCGCCCGCGACGGTCGAGCGGCTGGAGTACGATCCGAACCGCACCGCATTCATCGCGTTGGTCAAGTACGAAGACGGCACCCAGGCCTATATCCTGGCGCCGCAGCGTTTGGCCGTCGGTGATTCCGTCGTCGCCGGCAACTATGTCGACGTGAAGCCGGGCAATGTCATGCCGCTCGGCAACATGCCGGTCGGCACGATCATCCACAACATCGAGGTCAAGATCGGGAAGGGCGGCCAGCTCGCCCGTTCCGCGGGCACCTATGCCCAGCTCGTCGGTCGCGACCAGGACTACGTGATCATCCGCCTGAACTCGGGCGAACAGCGCCTGGTGCACGGCCGTTGCCGCGGCACGATCGGCGCGGTGTCGAACCCGGATCACATGAACACGTCGATCGGCAAGGCCGGCCGCAACCGTTGGCTGGGCCGCAAGCCGCACAACCGCGGCGTTTCGATGAACCCGATCGACCATCCGCACGGCGGTGGTGAAGGTCGTACCTCGGGCGGCCGCCACCCGGTTACTCCGTGGGGCAAGCCGACCAAGGGCAAGAAGACCCGCTCCAACAAGTCGACCAACAAATTCATTCTCCTAAGCCGCCACAAGCGGAAGAAGTAAGGAACGCCGGACATGGTTCGTTCAGTCTGGAAAGGCCCGTTCGTCGAGGGTTCTCTGCTCAAGAAGGCAGATGCCGCGCGCTCGTCCGGCCGTCACGACGTCATCAAGATCTGGAGCCGTCGCTCGACGATCCTGCCGCAATTCGTCGGCCTGACCTTCGGCGTCTACAACGGTCAGAAGCACGTGCCGGTGGCCGTCAACGAGGAAATGGTCGGTCACAAGTTCGGCGAGTTCTCGCCGACCCGCACCTTCCATGGCCACTCCGGGGACAAGAAAGCCAAGAAGGCTTGAGGATTAAACGATGAGCAAACCTAAGCGCGAACGGAGCCTCGCCGAGAACGAGGCCAAGGCGGTCGCCCGGATGCTGCGGGTGAGCCCGCAGAAGCTCAACCTGGTCGCCCAGCTCATTCGCGGCCGGAAGGCGGCTGCTGCGCTCGCCGACCTGCAGTTTTCGCGCAAGCGGATCGCGGTTGACGTGAAGAAGTGCCTGGAATCGGCTATTGCCAACGCCGAGAACAACCACGACCTCGACGTCGACGATCTCGTCGTGGCGCAGGCCTTCGTCGGCAACGGCCTCGTGATGAAGCGCTTTGCCGCCCGCGGCCGTGGCCGTTCGGGCCGTGTCTACAAACCATTTTCACAGCTGACGATCATCGTTCGTCAGGTCGAAGCCGCAGCAGCGGCTTAAGGGACGCAGGAGAACACGATGGGTCAAAAGATCAATCCGATCGGTCTGCGTCTCGGCATCAACCGGACCTGGGATTCCCGCTGGTACGCCGGCAAGCAGGAATACGGCAAGCTGCTGCACGAGGACGTCAAGATTCGTGAGATCCTGCACAAGGAGCTCAAGCAGGCAGCCGTTGCCCGCATCGTGATCGAGCGTCCGCACAAGAAGTGCCGCGTCACCATCCACTCGGCTCGTCCGGGCGTGGTGATCGGCAAGAAGGGCGCCGACATCGACAAGCTGCGCAAGAAGGTCGCGGACATCACGGCGTCCGACGTGGTCATCAACATCGTCGAAATCCGCAAGCCGGAGCTCGATGCGACGCTGGTGGCCGAGTCGATCGCGCAGCAGCTGGAGCGCCGCGTGGCGTTCCGCCGCGCCATGAAGCGCGCCGTGCAGTCAGCGATGCGTCTCGGTGCGGAAGGCATCCGCATCAACTGCTCGGGACGTCTGGGCGGCGCGGAAATCGCGCGCATGGAGTGGTACCGCGAAGGTCGCGTGCCGCTGCACACGCTGCGCGCAGACATCGACTACGGGGTTGCGACCGCGTTCACGACCTTCGGCACCTGCGGTGTCAAGGTCTGGATCTTCAAGGGCGAGATCCTCGAGCACGATCCGATGGCCCAGGACAAGAGAATGGCCGAAGGTGAGACTGGTGGCGGCGGCGATCGCGGCGGCCGGCAGCGCC
>NZ_JADPJF010000064.1:443545-477220 GCF_023073295.1 Bradyrhizobium sp. 23
GCTGCAGCCTGACGCCAGCACAGAGAATTTGAGGGCTTGAAGCCATGATGCAACCTAAGAAAACGAAGTTCCGGAAGGCGCATAAGGGCCGTATCCACGGCGTTGCGTCTTCGGGCGCGACGTTGGCGTTCGGCCAGTTCGGTCTGAAGGCGACCGAGCCTGAGCGCGTCACCGCGCGCCAGATCGAAGCCGCTCGCCGCGCGCTGACCCGCCACATGAAGCGCGCCGGCCGCGTCTGGATCCGCATATTCCCCGACGTTCCCGTGTCGAAGAAGCCTGCCGAAGTCCGCATGGGTTCCGGCAAGGGCGCGCCGGAATTGTGGGTCGCGCGCGTCAAGCCGGGCCGGGTGCTGTTCGAGATCGACGGCGTCAACACCCAGACGGCGCGTGAAGCGCTGACCCTGGCGGCAGCCAAGCTGCCGATCAAGACGCGCTTCGTCGAGCGCATTGCGGAGTAATGGCCATGGCCCAGATGAAAATCGAAGACATCCGCGCGTTGAGCCCCGATCAGCAGGACGACGCCATCCTGAACCTGAAGAAGGAGCGCTTCAACCTGCGCTTCCAGCGCGCCACCGGGCAGCTCGAGAACACCTCGCGCCTGCGCGAAGCCCGCCGTGACATCGCCCGGATCAAGACCGTCGCCGCGCAGACGCGCGCGAAGAAGAAGTAAGAGGCTTACGAAGATGCCGAAACGTACTTTGCAGGGCGTGGTCGTCAGCGACAAGCAAGCCAAGACCATCGTGGTGCGCGTCGATCGCCGCTTTACGCACCCGATCTACAAGAAGACGATCCGCCGTTCGAAGAACTACCACGCGCACGACGAGAGCAACGAGTTCAAGCCGGGCGACATGGTGTGGATCGAGGAATCGAAGCCGATTTCGAAGTTGAAGCGCTGGGTCGTGATCCGGGGCGAACACAAGAAAAGCGCCTGATCTGTTGGCTTTAGCCGACTGACTTCAGGTTAATGTTGAGCGCCGGCTGGGCTGGCGCAAAGAGAAGAGGACGAGGTGCATCAATGATTCAGATGCAGACCAACCTCGACGTGGCCGATAATTCTGGCGCACGCCGTGTCATGTGTATCAAGGTGCTCGGGGGCTCCAAGCGCCGCTACGCCACGATCGGCGACATCATCGTTGTCTCGATCAAGGAAGCTATTCCGCGCGGCAAGGTGAAGAAGGGCGACGTGATGAAGGCCGTCGTGGTGCGCGTCCGCAAGGACATTCGCCGCGCCGACGGTTCGGTCATCCGCTTCGACCGCAACGCCGCCGTTCTGATCAACAATCAGTCCGAGCCGGTCGGTACCCGTATCTTCGGGCCCGTGCCGCGCGAGCTGCGCGCCAAGAACCACATGAAGATCATCTCGCTCGCGCCGGAGGTGCTGTGATGGCTGCGAAGATCCGCAAGGGCGACAAGGTCGTCGTGCTGACCGGCCGCGACAAAGGCCGCACCGGCGAGGTGTTCGAAGTGCGTCCCGACGCCGGTACGGCGCTGGTGCGCGGCATCAACATGGTCAAGCGTCACCAGAAGCAGACGCAGGCCCAGGAGGGCGGCATCATCTCGAAAGAGTCGCCGATCCAACTGTCCAACATCGCGTATGTCGGCAAGGACGGGAAGCCGACCCGCGTCGGATTCAAGATTCTGGCGGACGGCAAGAAGGTCCGCATCGCCAAGAGCTCGGGAGCTGAGATCGATGGCTGAGGCCGCTTACACACCGCGCCTGCGCGCGGAATACGACGCGAAGATCCGGACGGAAATGACCGAGAAGTTCGGTTATGAGAACGTCATGCAGGTTCCGCGCCTGGACAAGGTCGTGCTGAACATGGGCGTTGGCGATTCCGTCAACGACCGCAAGAAGGCCGAGAACGCCGCTGCGGAATTGACCCAGATCGCCGGCCAGAAGGCGATCGTGACCTATTCGCGGATCGCGATCGCGACCTTCAAGTTGCGTGAGAACCAGCCGATCGGCTGCAAGGTCACGCTGCGCAAGGCCCGTATGTACGAGTTCATCGATCGTCTGGTGACGGTCGCGCTGCCCCGCGTCCGCGACTTCCGCGGCTTGAACCCGAAGAGCTTCGATGGCCGCGGCAACTACTCGCTCGGCCTCAAGGAACACATCATTTTCCCCGAGATCGACTTCGACAAGGTCACGGAATCCCGCGGTATGGACATCACCGTCTGCACCACGGCCAAGACCGACGACGAGGCGAGGGCCTTGTTGACCGCATTCAATTTCCCGTTCCGGCAGTGAGACGCTGACCTAAAGCCTCTCAAACGCGGATACCCAGGAGCCAAGCATGGCAAAGAAGAGTTCAATCGAGAAGAACAACCGGCGCAAGCGGATGACGAAGAACGCCGCCCCGAAGCGCGAGCGGTTGAAGGCGATCATCGCCGACAAGACGTTGCCGATGGAGGAGCGGTTCGCTGCGACCCTGAAGCTGGCGGAAATGCCGCGCAACTCGTCGGCGACCCGCATCCGTCTGCGTTGCGAGCTGTCGGGCCGTTCGCGCTCGAACTATCGCTTGACCAAACTGTCCCGCATCGCAATGCGGGACCTTGGCTCCAAGGGCATGGTCCCGGGCCTCGTGAAGTCCAGCTGGTAAGGAGGGTCGTTTAGATGTCTACGCACGATCCAATCAGCGATCTGATCACCCGCATCCGTAACGCGCAGATGCGCTCCAAGAACAAGGTCTCCACGCCTGGCTCGAAGATGCGCGAGAACGTGCTCGAGGTGCTGAAGAGCGAAGGCTACATCCGCGGTTACGCGACGCTCGAGCATTCCTCGGGCCGCAGCGAGATCGAGATCGAGCTGAAGTATTTCGACGGCGAGCCCGTTATCCGTGAGATCGAGCGTGTCTCCAAGCCCGGACGTCGCGTGTACGCCTCGGTGAAGAACCTGCCGCGGGTCAATAACGGACTCGGCATTTCGGTGTTGTCGACGCCGAAGGGAATCATGGCTGACCACAGTGCGCGTGAAGCGAACGTGGGCGGCGAAGTTCTCTTCACGGTGTTCTGAGAAGGATTTTTGATCCATGTCACGTGTTGGCAAAAGACCGGTAGCGGTGCCGTCGGGTGTGACCGCGACCGTCGACGGGCAGACCGTCAAGATGAAGGGGCCGAAGGGCCAGCTTCAGTTCGTCGTCCATAACGACGTCGAGGTGAAGCTCGACAACGGCCAGGTCAAGGTGAACCCGCGGGTCGAGACCAACCGCGCGCGGGCCCTGTACGGGACCGCTCGCGCCCAGGTCGCGAATCTGGTCGAGGGTGTCACCAAGGGTTTCGAGAAGAAGCTCGAAATCACCGGCGTCGGTTACCGCGCCGCGCTGCAGGGCAAGAACCTGCAGCTCGCGCTCGGCTACAGCCACGATGTGGTCTACGCGATCCCGGAGGGGATCACGATCACCGTGCCGAAGCCGACCGAGATCACGGTGACCGGCAGCGACATTCAGCGCGTCGGCCAGGTCGCCGCCGAGATTCGCTCCTATCGTCCGCCGGAGCCCTACAAGGGCAAGGGCGTGAAGTATGTTGGCGAATTCATCTTCCGCAAGGAAGGCAAGAAGAAGTAACGGAGCCGGTCATGTCGAAAGCCAAGGTTACGAATGCCCGGCGCAAGCGCAGTGTACGACTGAAGCTGCGCCGCTCGGGTGGCGGCCGTCCGCGCCTGTCGGTGTTCCGCTCGTCCAAGCACATCTACGCCCAGGTCATCGACGACCTGAAGGGCGAGACGCTGGCCTCTGCCTCGTCGCTCGAGAAGTCGATGCGCGATGGCGGCAAGACCGGCGCCGACATCGATGCGGCGAAGGCGGTCGGCAAGCTGCTGGCCGAGCGCGCCGCCGAGAAGGGTGTCAAGGAAGTCGTGTTCGATCGCGGCAGCTATCTCTATCACGGGCGCGTCAAGGCTCTTGCCGACGCGGCGCGTGAAAGCGGGCTGAGCTTCTAACAGAATTTGAGGATTGAGGCGTAAGCCTCTGAAGGACTGGAAAAACCATGGCAGAACGCGAACAACGTGGTGGACGCGATCAACGCGGCGGCGGACGTGAACGCAGGGAAGAGCGCGACAGCGAGTTCGTTGACAAGCTCGTCCACATCAATCGCGTCGCCAAGGTCGTCAAGGGCGGCAAGCGCTTCGGTTTCGCAGCGCTGGTCGTGATCGGCGACCAGAAGGGCCGCGCCGGCTTCGGTCACGGCAAGGCGCGCGAAGTGCCCGAGGCGATCCGCAAGGCAACCGAATCCGCCAAGCGCAACCTGACCCGCGTGTCGTTGCGCGAGGGCCGCACGCTGCATCACGACATCGCCGGCCGTCATGGCGCGGGCCGTGTTTACCTGCGCGCAGCTCCGGCCGGTACCGGCATCATCGCCGGCGGTCCGATGCGCGCCGTGTTCGAGACGCTCGGCGTCCAGGACGTGGTTGCGAAGTCGATCGGCTCGTCGAACCCGTACAACATGGTTCGCGCGACCTTCGATGCGCTGAAGCATCAGGATTCGCCGCGCTCGGTCGCTGCCCGCCGCAACATCAAGGTGTCCACCCTCCAGTCCCGCCGTATCGGTGGTGACGCCGAGGCGGTTGCCGAATAACGGAAGCTTTTCGGAGTAGACGCCTATGGCCAAGAGTGCCGTTACGACCGCAAAGACGATCAAGCTCGAGCAGACCGGCAGCGCGATCCGCCGCCATCACTCGCAGCGTTCGACGCTGATCGGGCTCAAGCTCAACAAGATCGGCCGCATCAGCGAACTGCCGGACACCCCGGCGGTCCGCGGCATGATCTTGAAAGTTCACCATCTCGTTCGCATTGTCGACGAGAAGTAAGCAAAGGCGCACGATCCCGAAGCGGGACCCGTTTTCGGTGAAGGTCATGCGCAAGAAACAAGGAGCAGGGCGATGAAGCTCAGCGATATCGCCGACAATGCCGGCTCGCGCAAGAAGCGTATGCGCGTCGGCCGCGGCATTGGTTCGGGCAAGGGCAAGCAGGCCGGCCGCGGTGGCAAGGGCCAGACCGCGCGTTCGGGCGTGCGCATCAAGGGTTTCGAAGGCGGCCAGATGCCCTTGCATCGCCGTCTGCCCAAGCGCGGCTTCAACAACATCTTCCGCGTGGAGTTCGCCGAGATCAATCTCGACCGGCTCCAGGATGCGGTCGATGCCAAGAAGATCGACGCCGGCAGCGTCGTGAACGTCGAATCCCTGGTCAAGGCCGGCGTGCTGCGCCGCGCCAAGGGTGGCCTGCGGCTGCTCGGCCGCGGCGAGTTCAAGGCCAAGCTCAACATCGAAGTGCACGGCGCCTCGAAGACCGCGATCGCGGCAGTCGAGAAGGCCGGCGGCTCGGTGAAGATCCTCGCGCCTGCCAAGGAAGAAGGCGAGGCGGCGTAACAACTGCGTCATCGGCCCGCGGCTCGCGGGCCTTTACGCACGCGGGACGATGGACTTATCGAAGCCGTAGCCCCAGATAATGTCCGGTGTCCGGTATAATGTAGCCCGGCCGCGGGCATAACGGCGCAATAAGCGGCGGGAGAAAGTCCAAGATGGCCTCTGCAGCGGAACAACTGGCAGCCAATCTCAATTTCGGTGCGTTTGCCAAGGCCGACGAACTGAAGAAGCGCATCTGGTTCACCCTGGGCGCGCTGCTCGTTTATCGGCTCGGGACCTACATCCCGTTGCCCGGCATCGATCCCAACATCTGGGAGCAGGTGTTCCGCTCCCAGGCGGGCGGCATCCTCGGCATGTTCAATATGTTCGCTGGCGGCGGCATTCACCGCATGGCGATCTTTGCGCTGAACATCATGCCGTACATCTCCGCCTCCATCATCATCCAGCTCCTGACCACCGTCTCGCCGCAGCTCGAGGCGCTGAAGAAGGAAGGCGAGTCCGGCCGCAAGCTGCTGAACCAGTACACCCGTTATCTCACGGTGATCCTGGCCGCGTTCCAGTCCTACGGCATTGCGGTGGGCCTCGAAGGCGCTGGCAACGTCGTCAGCGACCCCGGCATGTTCTTCCGCCTGTCGACGGCGATCACGCTGACCGGCGGCACCATGTTCCTGATGTGGCTGGGCGAGCAGATCACGTCGCGCGGCATCGGCAACGGCATTTCCCTGATCATTCTCTCCGGCATCGTCGCCGAGCTGCCCGCGGCGCTCGCCAACATGCTCGAGCTCGGCCGTCAGGGTGCGATGTCGACCGGCCTGATTCTGGTCGTCATCATCATGGCGGTGGCCGTGATCGCCTTCATCGTGTTCGTGGAGCGCGCCCAGCGCCGGCTCTTGATCCAGTATCCGAAGCGCCAGGTCGGCAACAAGATGTTCGAGGGGCAGTCCTCGCATCTGCCGCTCAAGCTCAACACCTCGGGCGTGATCCCGCCGATCTTCGCGTCCTCGCTGCTGCTGCTGCCGACCACGGTCGCGAACTTCAACGCGGGCAGTGGGCCGGAATGGTTCCAGTGGATCAACACCCAGCTCGGCCACGGCCGTCCGCTGTTCCTGATCATGTATCTGGCGCTGATCGTGTTCTTCGCCTTCTTCTACACCGCGATCGTGTTCAATCCGACCGAGACCGCGGACAATCTGAAGAAGCACGGCGGCTTCATTCCGGGTATCCGCCCGGGCGAGCGTACCGCGGAATATATCGACTACGTGCTGTCGCGGATCACCGTGCTCGGCGCGGTGTATCTGGCGATCGTCTGCTTGATTCCGGAAATCCTGATCTCCTACGCGTCGGTGCCGTTCTACTTTGGCGGCACTTCGCTGTTGATCGTCGTCAGCGTCACCATGGACACGGTGGCGCAGGTGCAGGGCTATCTCCTGGCGCATCAGTACGAAGGCCTGATCCGGAAGTCGAAGCTGCGCGGCCGCCGCCGTTAAGCGCGGCGTCCCTCGGGCGGCGCGATTGCGCCGCCGATTCGCCGCGCGTGCAATGCGCGCGGACGGCGAGCCGGCCATTCGGTCGCCTCGGCAGAGTCGCTCTTCCTGTCGTGCAAGCATTGATCTCAAAGGCTTCTTGGCGTCCGGCCATTTGCTCCCCTATGATATGGGTAGCGGTGCGGCGCTGATTATGATTTGCACTGTAACTGGACTTCAAAACACGGGCGCGCGACGTATCGCGCACCAATCGGGGGGCGTACGCCGATGAGAATTATACTTCTGGGGCCACCGGGATCGGGCAAGGGCACCCAGGCGCAGCTGCTGGTGCAGCGCTATGGCATCGTCCAGCTCTCGACCGGCGAGATGTTGCGTGCAGCGGTGGCGGCCGGAACGCCGGTCGGGCTCAAGGCTAAGGAGATCATGGCCAGCGGCGGTCTCGTGCCAGACGATGTCGTGGTGGGGATCATCTCCGATCGGATCGATCAGCCGGATGCCAAAAACGGTTTCATCCTTGACGGTTTCCCGCGGACCGTGCCGCAGGCCGAGGCGCTGGATGAGCTGCTCAAGCACAAGCACCTCAAGCTCGATGCCGTGATCGAGCTCCGCGTCAACGAAAGCGCGCTCCTGAATCGCGTCGAGACTCGCGTCGCCCAGATGCGCGAGCGCGGGGAAGAGGTCCGGCTTGATGACACCCCGGAGGTCCTGACCAAGCGACTCGCCAGCTACCGCAGCCAGACGGAACCGCTGATTCACTACTATTCCGAGCGGCGCAAGCTCTCGACCATCGACGGCATGATGGCCATCGATGAGGTCACCCGCGCCATCCATCGCCAGCTCCTGGCGCTCGGGGCGGTCGAGCCCAAGACGCATGGCAAGGCACATGGCAAGACGCGCGCCCGGAGTGCGACAAAGGCGGCCCCGGCCAGAAAGGCCAAGGCGGCGAAGAAATCGGCCAAAAAGTCTGCGAAAGCGGCCAAAAAGGCTGCCAAATCCGAGAAGGCGGCCAAGAAGGCTACGAAGGCGGGCAAGAGAATCGTCAAGAAAGCCGCCAAGAAGGCAGGAAAGAAGATGGCAGCCAAGAAGACCGCCAGGAAGGCTGTCAAGAAAGGTGCCAAAAAGGCCGCAAAAAAGGTCACGAAAAGGCGAGCTAAGCGCTAGCAGCGGTTGACGAAAGCCCCCTGAATCCCCTAATAAGCCCGCATCCAAGTCGGATAGTTTCAAACGATGCCGGGCCCCAGGAAGACCAGGGGTGGGCGTCGTGTTCGCGTTTGTGAACACCTGCCCGAGAAACCAAGCACTTAAAGCCCGATTCCTGACGAGGGATTGGCGACAGGAGAGAAGGCCGTGGCCCGTATTGCCGGCGTGAACATCCCGACCAACAAGCGCGTGCTGATCGCGCTCCAGTACATCCATGGCATCGGTCAGAAGATCGCCGCTGAGATTCTGGAGAAGGTGAAGATCCCGGTGGATCGTCGCGTCAATCAGCTCAGCGACGCCGAAGTGCTCCAGATCCGCGAAGTGATCGACCGCGACTATATGGTCGAGGGCGATTTGCGTCGTGAGGTCGGCATCAACATCAAGCGTCTGATGGACCTCGGCTGCTATCGCGGCCTGCGCCATCGTCGCGGTCTGCCGGTGCGTGGCCAGCGTACCCACACCAACGCGCGTACGCGCAAGGGTCCGGCCAAGGCCATTGCCGGCAAGAAGAAGTAAGTTTTCGCATCCAATCACGGCGTGTGGCGACCCGGGGATGACCCGTTCGCCACGCGCCTTTCGTTCCACAGGTGTAGCCGCTGGCATTACGGCGGCGTTGAGATCTTCAGGAAAGGTAGTCTATGGGCAAGGAAGCCACCCGCGTTCGTCGTCGTGAGCGCAAGAACATCGCCTCCGGCGTCGCGCACGTGAACTCGTCGTTCAACAACACGACCATCACCATCACCGACGCGCAGGGCAACACGATTGCCTGGTCCTCCGCCGGCACGATGGGCTTCAAGGGCTCGCGCAAGTCGACCCCGTATGCCGCACAGGTTGCCGCCGAGGACGTGTCGAAGAAGGCGCAGGAGCACGGCATGCGCACGCTGGAAGTCGAAGTCGCCGGTCCCGGTTCGGGCCGCGAATCGGCGCTCCGGGCGCTGCAGGCCGCGGGCTTCACCGTCACCTCGATCCGCGACGTGACCACGATCCCGCACAACGGTTGCCGTCCCCGTAAGCGTCGGCGCGTTTGATACCAGATTGCGGGCGCATTGGCGCCCGCGATGATTTTTTGCAAAGCCGTGGAAATGATCTGCGGCCTTTCTCCAACGCCAGTGCCTGCAACAGCAGTCTGACTGGCCTGTATGGGTGAAACAGTGACGATCCAGAAAAATTGGCAAGAACTGATTCGGCCGAACAAGCTGCAGGTACAGCCCGGCAGCGATCCGACCCGTTTCGCGACCATCGTCGCCGAACCGCTCGAGCGCGGCTTCGGCCAGACGCTCGGCAACGCGCTACGCCGCATCCTGCTGTCCTCGCTCCAGGGCGCGGCAGTGCAGTCGGTGCACATCGACGGCGTGCTGCACGAGTTCTCCTCGATCGCGGGCGTCCGTGAGGACGTCACCGACATCGTGCTCAACATCAAGGACATCTCGATCAAGATGCAGGGCGAAGGCCCCAAGCGCATGGTCGTCAAGAAGTCCGGACCGGGCGTCGTCACCGCCGGCGACATCCAGACCGTGGGCGACGTCGTCGTGCTCAATCCCGACCTGCAGATCTGCACGCTCGATGAGGGCGCCGAGATCCGTATGGAGTTCACGGTCGCAACCGGCAAGGGCTACGTTCCCGCCGAGCGCAACCGCCCCGAGGACGCACCGATCGGCCTGATCCCGGTCGACAGCCTGTACTCGCCGGTCCGCAAGGTCTCCTACAAGGTCGAGAACACCCGCGAGGGCCAGATCCTCGACTACGACAAGCTGACCATGACGATCGAGACCAACGGCGCACTGACGCCGGATGATTCCGTGGCCTACGCGGCGCGCATCCTGCAGGATCAGCTCAACGTGTTCGTCAACTTCGAAGAGCCGCGCAAGGAAGTCGCCCAGGAGATCATCCCGGACCTCGCCTTCAACCCGGCCTTCCTCAAGAAGGTGGACGAGCTCGAGCTGTCGGTGCGCTCGGCCAATTGCTTGAAGAACGACAACATCGTCTACATCGGCGACCTCGTGCAGAAGAGCGAAGCGGAAATGCTCCGCACTCCGAACTTCGGCCGCAAGTCTCTGAACGAGATCAAGGAAGTGCTGGCCCAGATGGGTCTGCACCTCGGCATGGAAGTGCCGGGCTGGCCGCCGGAGAACATCGACGAGCTCGCCAAGCGCTTCGAGGATCACTACTGATCCGAACGACAACAGGCTAAGGCGCGAATTCATCGCGCCTTAGCGGGCGAACGCAGGCAGCCCACCTGAGCAACTGGTCCGACGAACCGTCGCGACGAATGAAATTCAAGGAATAGATAAATGCGTCACGGCAAGGTTCATCGCAAGCTCAACCGCACCGCTGAGCATCGCCGCGCGATGTTCGCCAACATGTGCGCCGCGCTGATCAAGCACGAGCAGATCGTCACCACGCTGCCGAAGGCGAAGGAATTGCGTCCGATCGTCGAGAAGCTGATTACCCTCGGCAAGAAGGGCGGGCTGGCCATGCGCCGTCAGGCCATCTCGGAGATGCGTGACAAGGATCAGGTCAGGAAACTGTTCGACACGCTCGCGCCCCGCTACAAGGATCGCCAGGGTGGCTACACCCGCATCATCAAGGCCGGCTTCCGCTACGGCGACAACGCCCCGATGGCCGTGATCGAGTTTGTCGATCGTGATGTCGATGCCAAGGGCCTGGATTCCGGTCCGGTGCAGGAAAAGGAAGCCGAGGCGGCGTAAGCCGACCGGCAGAGAGTTTTCAGAAAGCGGCGCCTTCGGGCGCCGCTTTTTTATTGGCCGTCCTGTTGGTTACGTCCCGCTCCTCACGCGTCGGTGAGTGCCGATTGCTATCGTGCCGGCAGCGCCCAATATCTCCGCAAGCATCAACGGAGATCACGCATGAACATCGACCTGTCCGGAAAGACCGCCCTCGTCACCGGCTCGACTGCCGGCATCGGCCACGCCATCGCCAAGGGCCTTGCCGGCTCGGGTGCGAGCGTCGTGATCAACGGACGCGGCCAGGACAAGGTCGATGCGGCCGTGCGCAAGCTGGAAGGGGCGGGCGGAAAGGTCCGCGGCATCGCCGCCGACGTCTCGACCGCGGCGGGCTGCAAGGCGCTGGCCGCGGCGCTGCCAGACGTCGACATCCTCATCAACAATGCCGGCATCTTCGAGCCGAGGGACTTTTTCGACATTCCGGACGAGGACTGGAGCCGCTTTTTCGAGGTCAACGTGATGAGCGGCGTGCGTCTCTCGCGTGCGTATATGAAAGGCATGCTCAAGCGCAACTGGGGCCGAATCGTCTTCATCTCCTCGGAGTCCGGGCTCAACATTCCCGTCGAGATGATCCACTACGGCATGAGCAAGACGGCGCAGCTCTCGGTCGCGCGGGGCCTGGCGCAGCTCACACGGGGCACCGGCGTCACCGTCAATTCCGTGCTGCCGGGCCCGACAATGTCGGAGGGCGTCGAGACGTTCGTGAAGGATCTTGCCAAGCAGAACGGCCAGTCGGTCGATGAGGCCGCGGCCAATTTCGTCAAACAACATCGCCCAAGCTCGCTGCTCCAGCGCTTCGCCAGCGTCGATGAGATCGCCAACATGGTGGTGTATGCGGCTTCGAAGGAAGCCTCGGCGACCAACGGTGCGGCGCTGCGCGCGGAGGGCGGCATCGTCAACACGATTGCCTAGAGCATGATCCGGAAAAGTGTGACGCGGTTTTCCGAAAAGATCATGCTCAAAACAAAAGGATCAACTCATGCCGGCCTATGTGATTTCGGAGGTCGAGGCGCGCGATCAAGCCACGATGGAAGCCTATCGCGAGCTGGCCGCGGCAACCATCGCTCAATATGGCGGCCGCTATCTCGTGCGTGGTGGCGCCACTGAGGTGGTGGAGGGCGGCCCGCGGCCCAAGACCATCATCATCGTGGAGTTCCCATCGATGGCGCGGGCGCAGGAATGGTACGCGTCGGCGGAATATGCCGAAGCGCTGAAGCTGCGGCAGGCGGCGCTGGAGCGACGGTTGATGTTCGTCGAGGGCGTGGTTCCAGTCTAGCTGGTCTGCTCGATAGCCCCTTCAATTCGCGGCGGGACCGGCTAAACCTCGATTTTATGCTCTGGCCCCTGTCGACCCGCCACAAACGCCTGTTCAGGCTGACATCCGCGCGATGGCAGCGGCGGGCGATCTTCGTGCTCGGTGGGATCGGGGTTGGCGCCGCGGCGGTGGCGCTGGCGCAACTCGCCGATCTCGCCCAGCACGCCTTCACGCTGCTGTTGGCCAAGTCGCGCTACGCCGTGCTCGCGGTGACACCTCTCGGCTTCATGCTCTCGGCGTATCTGACCATCCGGCTGTTCCCGAATGCACAGGGCAGCGGCATTCCCCAAGCGATCGCTGCGCGGCATCTGACCGACCAGGCGGCGCGCGAGAGCCTGGTCTCGATCCGAATCGCGATCGGAAAGGTGATCCTCACCTTGTTCGGCCTGCTGTGCGGCGGCTCCGTCGGCCGGGAAGGACCGAGCGTTCAAGTCGGCGCTTCCATCATGTTCGCGCTCGGCCGCGTCTCGCCACGCCGCCAGCCCGGATTAATCCTGGCCGGCGCGGCCGCCGGCGTCGCGGCCGCCTTCAACACACCGCTGGCGGGGATCGTCTTCGGCATCGAGGAGATGAGCCGTGCTTTCGAGACGCGCACCAGCAGTCTCATTATCGCGGCGGTGATAGCGGCCGGCCTGACCTCGCTCGCGCTGATGGGCAACTACGCCTATTTCGGCAGCAGTGCGACGGCGCTGGCCCCCGGCGTCGACTGGCTGGCGGTTCCGGTGTGCGGCGTGGTCGGCGGTTTGGCTGGCGGCATCTTCAGCCGTATCGTCATCGTGATGGCGCGCGGCTTCGCCCATCCGCTAGGGCGTTCGGTCAAGGGCCACCCCTTGTGGTTTGCGCTCGTGTGCGGCTTCGCAGTCGCGATCTGCGGCATTGTCTCCGGCGATACGATCTATGGCACAGGCTACCAGCAGGTAAAGACGGCCCTGGAGCAGGGCGCACCACTGCCGCAGGACTTCGGCATCCTCAAGCTTCTCGCCACCACCTTCGCGGCAATCAGTGGCATACCCGGCGGAATTTTTTCGCCGTCACTCGCCGTTGGAGCCGGCCTCGGCAGCAATATCGCGTCCTTCTTCCACGACGCTCCGCTCGGTGCGATCATGTTGCTCGGCATGGTCTCCTATTTTGCCGGTGTGGTGCAGGCGCCGATCACCGCTTTCGTCATCGTGACCGAGATGACCGACAACCACGCCATGGTGGTGCCGTTGATGGCCGCCGCCCTGATTGCACATGCCACATCGCGGATGATCTGCGAGGAAGGGATCTACCACGCGCTCGCGAAGGGCTTTATCGAGCGGGCGACGCGTCCGCCTCAGACGAATGCGGCGCCCTCTTGAGCCTTCGGCCTACCACCCCTCCAGCACGATCTTACCGCGCGACTTGCCGCTCTCCAAGAGCGCGTGCGCGCGCTTGAGATTGGTCGCGCTGATTGTGCCAAAGGTCTGGTCGAGCGTCGTGCGCAAGACGCCCTTGTCGATGAGGTCGGCGACATCGTTGAGCAGATGATGCTGCGCGATCATGTCGGCGGTCTGGAACGAGGAGCGCGTGAACATCGATTCCCAATGCACCGAGATTGCCTTGCCCTTGAACGCGCTCACAGTGAATTCCGGGGGATCGTCGATCAGGCCGAACTTGCCCTGCGGCGCCATGAAGTCGGCAATGCTCTTGTAGTGCTGGTCGGTGAAGGTGAGGCTCGCCACCAGCGCGACCGGCGGCAGCTTGAGCTTCTCGATCTGCTCCTTCATCGGTTGGCCGTGGTCGATCACCGCATGGGCGCCGAGATCGAGGCACCATTTTTGCGACTCCGGCCGCGTCGCGGTCGCGACCACCGTCAGCCCGGTGAGGCGGCGGGCGAGCTGGATCAGGATCGAGCCGACACCGCCGGCGCCGCCGGTGATCAAGAGCGTGCGCGGATCGACAATCTTGCCGGGCACCGCACCAAGCCGATCGAACAACAGCTCCCAGGCGGTGATGGAGGTGAGGGGAAGAGCCGCGGCCTGCGCGAACGACAGGCTCTTCGGCTTGTTGCCGACGATGCGCTCGTCGACAAGGTGGAATTCTGAATTGGTACCCTGGCGCAGGATCGAGCCGGCGTAAAATACCTCGTCGCCCGGCTTGAACAGCGTGACGTCGGGACCGACGGCGTCGACCACGCCGGCCGCGTCATAGCCCAGAATCTTCGTCTCGCCCTCGGGCGGAGCGGCGCGCTTGCGCACCTTGTAGTCGACCGGGTTGGCCGAGATCGCCTTTACGGCGACACGGATATCACGGCCCTTGGGTTCGGGCTTGGCGGTCTCGAAATCGAACAGCGCGTCCTGATCCTCGATCGGAAGCGATTTCTTGTAGCCGACGGCCTTCATGGCTTGTCTCCTTCGATAGTGTTGCAGGTGCTGGGTCCCGGGTTCGCGTTTTTTGCGCGCCCCCGGGACGACAGGCGAGACCTAGAACGCGAACTGCGTCCGCATCGCGACCGCATCGAACTTCGAGCCGACATCGGCGGTCGAGACCGGCGAGGCCTGCCTCGATACCGTGCCATGCAGATAGTCCAGCATGAAACGGACGTTGCCGTTGACGTACCAGTTCAGCGCCGCGGTGTAGACGGTCTGCCGGCCGCCCGCGATGCCGGTGGCGGTCCCGAGCTGATCGTTGAGATCGATCGTGGAGAAGCGTCCCGCGACTTCCCACGCGCCCCAGCCGCCGCCCTCGAGCGAGAACGGGTGCGCCGGCTTGACGCCGCCATAGGCCGCATTCGCCGCATTGTAGCTGCGACCCTCGCCCGTCAGCACGTAACCGGCCTGCGCGTAGCCGCCCTGGAATTTGAGGCTCGGCGCACCCAGCGGCGGCAGGCCGGTATTGGCGCTGCGATCGATGTTGTACCAGAAACACTCGCCTTGCAGGATCAATGGCCCATAGGTGGCGGCCGCTTCGACGCTGTAGACCTGCGCGCCGGAGGCATTGGCGATTGCGCCGGTCGTGGCCAGTGCCGTCGGATCGATGCGCAGTTCCGGACGATCGTTAAGCGTCACCGTCTGCGCACCCGTCACCATGTTGCGCGACGGCTGGATCAGCCATTCGGCATTGCCGCCAAGATGCAGCGAGTAATCCTTGCCGCTGACGGCCTGGCCCGCAACGCGGGCGACGGCGCCATACTGCTCGGAGGCACCGTTCGGTGCTGCGCTCGACGCCGAATGGATCGCGCCGGTCGAGGGCCCCGTGACATAGCCGCCGATCCAGAGCTGGTCGTTGTACCAGCGCGTGCCGACAGCCGAGCGGAAGTCGCCCGCGGCGATGCTGGTGGCGACGATGCCGGCCGAGGCGCGCTCCATGAACATGATGTCGTTGGAGCTCGTGGCTTCATCGAGAGTGTAGGGCAGGTCCATGATGCCGCCTTCGATGGCCATCTTACCGCCGAACGGTTTCAGGCCGGTATAGCTGAGATAGGCGTTCTCGACGCCGGAGACGCCGCCGCCGGGCAGCGAACCCGGAGCTGCGCCGCCAAACCCATCGGAGGAGCCGCCGAAGTCGTAGACCAGCGCGAAATTCCAGTCGTTGAAGAACTTGCCGGCGAGACCGATGCGCGCGCGGCGGACATTCTCGCCGCTATCGAGTTTCTGCGGCACGGTTGCGGCCGTGTTGGGCCGATAGTCGTAGCCGCCGACGTCCCAATGCACGCGACCTGTGATCCCGACGCAGTTTACCCCATCGGCAGTGCAGATGGTCGGCCGGTTGTTCGGCATCGTCACGACAACGCCGGAGGCAGGCGCCGGTCCCTTGAGCGGGATCGCCGCGTTGGCGTTGGCGACGACGGCTTTCGCTTCGGACCGCGCCTCAGCTTTCGCCTCAAGCCTGGCCTTCGCCGTGGCCGCGGTATTCGCTGCGGTCTGGCTCTGGAGCTTGTCGAGCTTCTGCTCCAGCATTTTCAACTGCTGCTTCAGGAGCGCGATCTCCTGCTCGCTGCTGCTGGCCGATTGGGCCTGGGCATGCGGGGCCGCCAGTGCGGCGGCGAGACCAATCGCCGTGGCTGCAATTCTTGTCCTGCTCACGTCATGACTCCATCGTTTGACGAACTTCCCCAAAGTCGCTGGCGGAGAGCCTAGGTGTGATCGATGACTACCCCGCGACGCCGCGTCCGGTTGTGCGGTTCCCACTGGTGTAAATTCGCCGCAACCGAATCCGCGTTGCACCACCATGCAAGATGACGCACATCATGCCAATCGGCAGCCCCGGCAAATTGCCATTTCGCACGCAGAGCTTGCAGGCTGGACACACCAAAAAGGGGGTCGAATAGGCCGCCGGGCGCCCTTCTATTGGGGGGCGAACGCGCCTATATTCCGGCGTCTTTTCCAAGAGGTAGGAATGTTTCGATCGACCTGGACCGCCGTCGTCACGGCACTGTGCATAGCCTTTTCGGCCAACTTCAATCCGGCCGCCGCGCAAGACCGCCGCGTGCCGTCCTCGCCCGCCGAACTGCGGCTGTCCTATGCGCCGATCGTGCAGCGGGTGCAGCCGGCGGTCGTCAACGTCTATGCTGCCAAGGTGGTGCAGAACCGCAACCCCCTGCTCGACGACCCGATCTTCCGCCGCTTCTTCGGCGTGCCCGGCCAGCAGCAGGAGCAGGTGCAGCGCTCGCTTGGTTCGGGCGTGATCGTCGATGCGTCCGGGCTCGTCGTCACCAACGTCCACGTCATTGAAGGCGCCGACCAGGTCAAGGTGTCGCTGTCGGACAAGCGCGAGTTCGACGCCGAGATCGTGCTGAAGGACTCTCGCAGCGATCTCGCGGTGCTGCGTCTGAAGGACACCAAGGAGAAGTTTCCGGCACTCGAATTCACCAATTCAGACGAGCTGATGGTCGGCGACGTCGTGATGGCGATCGGCAATCCCTTCGGCGTGGGCCAGACCGTCACCCACGGCATCATCTCGGCCTTGGCGCGCACGCAGGTCGGCATCACCGACTACCAGTTCTTCATCCAGACCGACGCGGCGATCAATCCCGGCAATTCCGGCGGCGCGCTGGTCGACATGAACGGCAGGCTCGCGGGCATCAACACCGCGATCTATTCGCGCTCCGGCGGCTCGCAGGGCATCGGCTTCGCGATCCCCGCCAACATGGTGCGCGTCGTCGTCGCCTCCGCCAAGGGCGGCGGCAAAGCGGTGAAGCGGCCCTGGTTAGGGGCGAAATTGCAGGCGGTGACGCCGGAGATCGCCGAGAGCCTCGGGCTGCGTTCGCCGACCGGTGCGCTGGTCGCAAGCGTCGTTCCGAACGGACCGGCGGCCAAGGCCGGGCTGAAATCCTCCGACCTGATCGTCTCGATCGACGGCCAGACGGTGGATGATCCCAACGCCTTCGACTATCGCTTCGCCACACGGCCGCTCGGCGGCACGGCGCAGATCGACGTGCAGCGCGGCGGCAAGCCGGTCAAGCTGACGGTGGCGCTGGACGCCGCGCCCGATACCGGCCGCAACGAGCTCGTCATCACCGCGCGCTCGCCTCTCCAAGGTGCGAAGGTCTCGACCATCACCCCCGCGCTCGCCGACGAGCTGCATCTGGACGCCGATACCGAAGGCGTCGTGGTCACCGATCTCGGGGGCGACAGCGCGGCGGCGAATGTCGGCTTCCAGAAGGGCGACGTTATCCTGGCGGTCAACAACCAAAAGATCAGCAAGACCAGCGACCTCGAAAAAGCGGCGGCCGAGCGCCAGCGGATCTGGCGCATCACGCTGGTGCGCGGCGGCCAGCAGATCAACGTCACGCTGGGCGGATGAGTCCGAAACGACCACAGGGGACGCCAACTCTCTTCGCCGCGGCGGGGCTCGATCACGAGGCTCCGCATCCGCTGCCGGATCGGCTGCGGCCGCGCGCGCTCTCGGAGGTCGTCGGCCAGGATCACATCCTGGGTCCCGACGGCGCGCTGACGCGCATGCTGGAGACGCGCACGCTAGGCTCGCTGGTGTTCTGGGGCCCGCCCGGCACCGGCAAGACCACGGTCGCGCGGCTGCTCGCGGACGCCACGGATTTGCATTTCGAGCAGATCTCCGCGGTGTTCTCCGGCGTCGCCGATTTGAAGAAGGCCTTTGAGGCCGCGCGTGCACGCCGCGAGATGGGCAAGGGCACGCTGCTGTTCGTCGACGAGGTGCATCGCTTCAACCGCGCCCAGCAGGATTCCTTTCTGCCCGTCATGGAAGACGGCACGGTGGTGATGGTCGGCGCCACCACCGAAAATCCGTCCTTCGAGCTCAACGCGGCGCTTCTGTCCCGCGCGCGTGTGCTGGTGTTTCGCTCGCTCGACGCGGCCGCGATCGAAAAGCTGTTTGCGCATGCCGAGGAGGTCGAGGGCCGCAAGCTGCCGCTCGACGAGGAAGCGCGCGCCGTGCTGGTGCGCATGGCCGATGGCGACGGCCGCGCGTCGCTGACGCTCGTCGAGGAAGTCTGGCGCGCCGCGCGCAAGGACGAGATTTTCGACGCCGCGCAATTGCAGGAGATATTGCAGCGCCGCGCGCCGATCTACGACAAGTCGGCAGACGGCCATTACAATTTGATCTCGGCGCTGCATAAGTCAGTGCGGGGCTCCGATCCCGATGCCGCGCTGTATTATCTCGCGCGCATGCTCGATGCCGGCGAGGATCCGCTGTTTCTGGCCCGCCGCGTCGTGCGCATGGCGATCGAGGATATCGGGCTTGCCGATCCGCAGGCGCTCGTCATCGCCAACGCAGCCAAGGACGCTTTCGACTTCCTCGGTCATCCCGAGGGCGAGCTCGCGATCGCGCAGGCGGTGGTCTATCTCGCCACCGCGCCAAAATCGAACGCCGTCTACACCGCCTTCGGCAAGGCAATGCAGGTCGCAAAGCAGGCCGGCTCGCTGCTGCCGCCGAAACATATCCTCAACTCGCCGACCAAGCTGATGAAGTCGGAAGGCTACGGCGCATCTTACGAATACGACCACGACACGCCCGACGCCTTCTCCGGCCAGGATTATTTCCCGGAAGCCCTGGGCCGCCAGACCTTCTACGACCCGCCCGATCGCGGGTTCGAGCGGGAGATCAGGAAGCGGCTGGATTATTGGGCCAAGTTGCGCAAGGAGCGGGGTGGCTGAAGCCAAAATCGCCATTTCGCCGTGACGTGAGGCCGGTTTTGAGCTAGGCAGGCACCATGAGCCGCCGCATCAAAAGAACCGATCCAAAGCCCCGTTCGCGCGACGAGCGCAAGGAGGCGCGCCCGTTCAAGGCGCGCAGCGCGAAGCCTGCTGGGCTGCGGCCGGGCGGCAAGCCGGGCGCGAAGGCGCCGCGCTTTGCGAGCGAGCGCGTCGAGCGGCGCGCGCCCAAAGCTGAACCAGAAAAGGCTGCACCGGCAAAGCCCGTCGAGGCATTGCTGCCGACCAAGGTGCAGACCGTCAAGGTGACGGCCGACGAGAACAACATGCGCGTCGATCGCTTCCTTGAAGCGCACTTTCCCGGCCTGTCGTTCTCCCACATTCAGCGCGTCGTTCGCAAAGGCGAGCTGCGCGTCGACGGCAAGCGCGTCGACAGCAAGGATCGGCTGGAGGAGGGCCAGAGCGTCCGGATTCCGCCGCTGAAGCTCGACACGCCGAAGGCACCCAATCCGCAGTCGGAGGCGGCGCAAAAGACACTTGCGGCGCTGAAGGAGATGACGATTTACGAGGACGACGACGTTCTCGTGCTGAACAAGCCGGCCGGACTTGCCGTGCAGGGCGGTTCGGGCATGACCCGACACATCGACCAGATGCTGGAGGTGATGCGCGATTCGAAGGGCCAGAAGCCGCGCCTCGTGCACCGCATCGACAGGGAGACGTCGGGCTGTCTCCTGGTCGCCAAGACCCGCTTTGCCGCCTCGCATCTGACCGGCGCGTTCCGGTCGCGTTCGGCGCGAAAAACCTATTGGGCGCTGGTGCCCGGGCTACCGAAGCCGAAGCAGGGCCGCATCTCGACATTCCTTGCCAAGGAGGAGAGCGAGGACGACACCATCATGCGCATCGCCCAGCATGGCGACGAGGGCGCAAGCCACGCTGTCACGTACTATGCGGTGGTCGAGACCGCCGGCAACAAGCTGACCTGGGTGTCGCTGAAGCCGGTGACGGGGCGCACCCACCAGCTGCGCGCCCACATGGAACATATCGGCCACCCCATCGTCGGCGATCCCAAATATTTCAACATCGAGAACTGGCAACTGCCGGGCGGCCTGCAAAACCGGCTGCACCTGCTGGCGCGCCGCATTGTCATCCCGCATCCCCGCGGCGGCTTCATTGATGCGACCGCGCCGCTGCCGCAGCACATGCAGCAGTCATGGAACCTGCTCGGGCTCGATGCGAGCCGGTTTGATCCGATCGAGAACGCGCCGGAAGAGTAATTGAGTTTGCAATCGGGTTGCTTCGCTGCGCTCCGAATAATGAAGCCCGCTCAATTCCGAAAGTGCTCTAGAAACGTCCGCAGGCTATCGTGCGGGCTCTCGACATCCGTGATCAACCAGCCCTCGGGCCCGCTGACCAGGATGAAGTTCAGAGTCACCGGCCGGCCGCGGTTGTCGAAATTCGCCGCGACATAGGTCTTGTCGGTGCCTGCGAATGACCGCGATCGCGACCGGGCCGAGCTTCCAGCTCGGGCTCTGCACCAGGAAATCGTAGGGCTCGACCCGCGGCGCGGACCACACCTTGCGCAAAGAGGGGGCGAAGAATTGCCGGGCGGTGGCGCCATCCTGCGGCAGGCCTTTTGAGAGCTCCGGCGCGCCCTGGCCGTAATGAGCGTAGACGTTGCGGACCACCGATTCCGGAGTCCGAAAGCCGCCCTGCGCCGCGGCCGGCCAAAACCCGGCGACCAGAGCCACAATGCCCGCAAGTTCCCTCATACCTGCCGCTCGCTTTATCGGTCGTCGCTCTTACCTTACAAGCCTAGCATTGAGTGATCAGGGCCGAAAACCAGATGCGCGAATTGTTCGATGAAGCTGCGGGGCGATCCCCGCTTGATCCGCAGGAGTTGGTCCGCCAGGCCTCGCGCGTGCCGCTGCGCAAGCGCTTCTACAAGGAGGTGGGGGTCGCTGAGGCTGAGGGCGGCTTTGCCATCACGCTTGACGGCAAGGCGATCCGCACGCCGTCCGGCCGCCAGGTGATCATCCCTGCGCGCGTGCTAGCCGACGCAGTGGCTGCCGAGTGGGCGGATCAGAAAGAGACGATCAATCCCATGACGATGCCGCTGACGCGGATCGCCAATAGCGTGGTCGAGGGCGTCGTCGACTGCGTCGATCTCGTCAGCGACGACCTCGCAAAGTATCTCCAGTCCGATCTGCTGTTCTATCGCGCCGGCCATCCCGAGGGGCTCGTCGCCCGCGAGGCCGCGCATTGGGACCCCGTGTTGTTCTGGGCCGCGGAGACGCTGGGAGCGCATTTCATCCTGTCGGAAGGCGTCATGCCTGTGACGCAGCCGGAGGCGGCCGTCCAGGCCGCGCGTGCGGCGCTGCCGGGGGATGCCTGGTCGGTCGCCGCCCTCCACGTGATCACCACCCTGACCGGCTCGGCCCTGCTGGCGCTGGCGCTGGCCCATGGCGTGCGCGATGCCGGCCAGGTCTGGGCGGCGGCTTATGTCGATGAGGACTGGAACGACGAGAAATGGGGCGTGGACGAGGAAGCGGCCGGCCGCCGCGCCGCCCGCCTCAGGGACTTTCAGGCCGCCGTGACGGTTTTGGCCGCTGTGAACCCGCCGGCGGCCAAAGGTCCTTAACGAGAGGTTTACGAGGGCGGCCTTAGGGTAGGGCCTACGCTCCCCGGGCCCCTCGCCATGCCGACGCCGATAAGCTCGATCGTTCCCGTCAGTGCCGCCAGCCCTGTTGCTGACGCGGTGACGCCCGATCTTGTGCTGCAGGCCGGCAGCATCGTCGACGCAAGAGTCGTCAGCGTGCTCGCCGATAATCTGGTGCGGATCGCGATCGCCAACCTGTCGATGGATGTGATGTCCGAGGTGGCGCTGGCACCAGGCCAGAATCTCCAGCTTGCGGTGTCGCAGAACGGCGGCACCATCCGGCTCGCCGTCATGGGCGGGGGAGGCGAGGCGACCGCCGATCAGGTCACGCTGACGCCGGCTGCGGCCTCGCTGGTTGACAGCCCGCCGATTGCTCCGTCGGCGAGCGCGGGACGCAACGTGCTGACGCCATCGGAGCAGGTCGCCGTTACCGCAGCTTCGGCCGAGGCGGTCACAAAGCAGGGCAGCCAGGCGCCGCTGTTCGCCAATCTGGCCGCGGTCGTCACCGGTAGCGATCTTCCGGCGGGGCTGAAGCAGGCGATGCTGGGCGTGCTGGCGCAGCAGACGCCGCTCAACACCGGGCTCGATGGCGGCGACATTGAATCCGCATTCCAAAAATCCGGCCTATTCCTCGAAGCCTCGCTCGCCGAGGGCGCGACGCCGTCCTCCGGCACGATGCCAGACCTGAAGGCGGCATTGCTGGTGCTGCGCCAAACGCTGACGACGCTCGAGGCGATTGCGCCACAGGCGCAAGGTGCCGCCCTTCCGGCTGGTACCGTGGCGACACCGCAGCTCACTGCCGCGGAGACGCAGGCCGCATTGCCGGCAACCGAACCCGAGATCGCCCAATCACCGCAAATGCCGCGCAGCGTCAATATCGCAGCCTCTGTGTTGGCGGACATCGCTGGCGGTGCTCCGCAGGCCGCGGTGCCGCGGGCCATGACCGCAGGCCTTGCCGCGACCCTCCTGCAAGAGATCACGCAAGGTCTGCCGCGAATGACGGGAAACGTGCCGGGCTCGAACAAGGCCGTACCCGACGGACATATTTTCGAAGCCGCCGCGCGCGCGACGCCACCACCGGTTCGCGGCGCGCTGCCGTCGCCGCAATTCATTGCCTCGCCGTCACTCGTACCGGATACGCCGCTCGCTGCGACCGTGCATCGCCTGCTCGATGACACCGATGCCGCTCTCGCGCGCCAGACGTTGCTCCAGGTTGCTTCGCTCCCCGATCGCACCGACGCCAGCGGTCACAAGATTGATCCGAGCGTGCCGCAGTGGAATTTCGAGATTCCATTCGCAACGCCGCAGGGCACGGCAATGGCGCAGTTCGAGATCTCGCGCGACGGCGGCAATGAATCCGCCGATCCCGCCAGGCGCGCCTGGCGCGCGCGCTTCACGCTGAATGTCGAGCCGGCCGGCCCCGTGCACGCTTTGATTACGCTCAACGGTGACAAGACCTTCGTGCTGCGGATGTGGGCGGAGCGGCCGACGACCGCACAGCAGCTTCGCGCCGGAATCGGCGAGCTCAACCAGGCACTGACCAGGGCCGAGCTCAAGCCCGGCGACATCCTGGTCCGCGATGGCACGCCGCCACAGCCCGCACCGGCCCGCGCCGGCCACTTTCTGGATCGCGCTACATGAGCGACCCGTCGAAGCTTGCGATTGCGCTGCATTACGAGAGGGGCAGCAACGCGCCGGTCGTCGTCGCCAAGGGCAAGGGCACGATCGGCGAAAAAATCGTCGAGATCGCCAAGGCCAACGACATCCCGATCGAGGAGAACGAGATCCTGGCCGGTGCGCTCTCCAAGGTCGAACTCGGCGAGGAGATCCCGCCGGACCTCTACAAGGCCGTCGCCGAGGTGCTGGTGTTCGTGCTGCGGCTGTCGGGCAGGCGGTAGCTGTCATCGTTTCACCACTTAGCGGCTGCATGGTCGCGGCCATCTTCATCGCGTAACGGACATCGCCAGTGCTTACCCGCCGTTCCACTCTCGGCCTTCTCGCCGCAACCGCGATCCTGCCATCGCGTGCATTCGCTCACGTCGCGCCACCGCGAAATGAAATCCGTGACAGCCTCGCAAAGCGCTTCACTGACCTCGGCACGGCGGGGACGTTCGTCGGCTACAAGGTCGAGGACTATCTGGTCGTCGCCAGCGACAAGGAACGTTCGGGCGAGGCGAAGCTGCCGGCTTCGACCTTCAAGATTCCGAACTCGTTGATTGCGCTCGAAACCGGCGTGGTCACTGACCCCGACAAGGACGTATTTCCCTGGGACGGCGTGAAGCGTCCGATCGAGGCCTGGAACAAGGACCACACGCTGCGCAGCGCGATTCTCGTCAGCGCGGTGCCGGTCTATCAGGAGATCGCGCGCCGGATCGGGCAAGAACGCATGCAAAAGTACGTCGATCTGTTCGACTATGGCAATCGCGACATCGGCGGCGGCATCGATCAGTTCTGGCTCACCGGCGCCTTGCGCATCGATCCGGTCGAGCAGGTCGATTTCATCGACCGGCTGCGCCGCCGCGCACTGCCGATCTCGAAACGCAGCCAGGATCTCGTCGCTGACATCCTGCCGGTTACCAAGGTCGGCGATAGCGTCATTCGCGCCAAGTCCGGGCTGCTTGGCGCCGAGCGCGGCGAGCCATCGCTTGGCTGGATGGTGGGCTGGGCCGAGAAGGGCGAAGCGCACACCGTGTTCGCGCTCAACATGGACTGCAAGGAGCCGCGCCTGGTCGGAGAGCGCATGCCGCTGACGCAAGCCTGCCTTGCCGAGATCGGCGCTATCTAGCGATACCGCGCTGGCGCCGCTCGACTAGCATCCCCCGGGTCAAGAAAAACCGGGAGGAGAACATGAACTCAACGCCACTCTGGCTGCCGTCGCTCACGCTTGCCGCCGCAGGCGGCTGGCTCGCCGCCACGATGTTTGCCGGTCCCGCCACCAGCAGGGAGCCGCGCTTTCCTCAGCTCACCATGGACCAGCTCGACGCCAAGCAGAAGCCCCTCGGCGAGCAGATCATGAAGGTCTCGAGCGTCGGCATCGGCGGTCCCTACAATCCGATGATCCGCAGCCCGGTGCTCGGCCAGCGTCTGTTCGACCTATTCCACTATCTGCGCTGGGAGACCTCGGTCCCGACAAAACTCAACGAGTTCGCGATCCTGATCATCGGGCGGCAATGGCGCTCGCAGGTGGAGTGGTACGCCCATGCGCCGCTCGCGGCGAAAGCGGGGCTGTCGCCCGACATCGTCGCGGAGCTGAAGGCCAATAAGCGGCCTGCGAACATGGCCGAGGACGAGGCCGTCGTCTACGACTTCGTCACCGAGCTCACCGCGACGAAGAAGGTCGGCGACGAAACCTTCGCGCGCGCGAAGAAGGTCTTCAACGACCAGCAGATCGTCGACCTCACCGCGGTCGCCGGCAATTACGTGATGGTCGCGATGTTGCTCGCAATGGCCGAAGAGACCGTGCCGCCGGACAAGCAGGAGCCGTTCAAGCCGGGCGAGCCGTAGCCTTCGTCATTGCGAGGAGCGAAGCGACGAAGCAATCCAGACTGCCTCGGCGGAAAGATTCTGGATTGCTTCGCTGCGCTCGCAATGACGGAACATGTCGCGCTGGCCTAACCCAGCTTGAACAGTGCCTGCAAAAACTCCTCAACGGCCTTGCGCGACTCGGCGGCAGTCGTTGGATTGCCGCCGACATGCGGATTGAGCTCGACGCAAGCGTCCTGGTAGGTGAACGGCGCTTTCGTATCGGCGTTCATCAGCACGCCGCCGTCGCCTTCGCGGATCTGGCAGTTGCGCACGGTCTGCGCACCCGTGGACACGGCAACCGTATTGACGCCGAGCAGCCCACTGTCAAAACCATGCGCGCTGTCGGGGTATTCGGTCAGCACCACGTCGCGGCCGGCCGTCCTGAGCCGCTCGATGAAAGCCTTGCAGCTCTTGACGGGATTGTAGTCGTCGGGCGTGCCGTGGAAGATGCGGATCGGGCGCGCGGCGATGTCCGTGTCGTTCTGATAGGTCGTCGAACAGTCGGGGTAGAAGGGAATGTAGGCGGCGAACTGGATGCCGGACTTGTTCCAGAGCTTGTGGAAGCGCTCGAGGCTCGCATAAAGCGTCGCCTGTCCGCCGCGTGAAAAGCCCATCAGCACGATGCGATCCGGATCGACGCGGGGATGCTTTGCAAGGATCTCCAACGAGCGGTAGATGTCGATGACGAGGTTGAGCCGACCGAGCAGGGCCTGGTTCGGCCCCACCACCGTCAGCCCGCGGCCGGTAAAGCCGTCGATCACGAAAGTCGAGATGCCCATGGCGTTGAACGCGTGCACCCAGGCTTCGGTCGTTGCGCCGACGCCGCTCGAGCCGTGCATCAGCACCACGACGGGGAGTTTTCCGCTGCCTTGCGCCACGCGCAGCTCGCCGGCGACCGTCACCGGCTTGCCGGCCGCGGCGTCGCCGCTGAGGAATTGCTGGTCGGAGAGGGTGAGCGAGGGGATCGGGTAGATCTCGGCGCGGGTGGCGACTTCCCGGGGAAGCGATTGTGCGTTGGCGCCCATGCCGACGAACAGCGTTGAAATGCAGAGCGCCATGGCGACGCGGAATGCCGTCGGCATCGGATCCTCCCCCGTGATTTTCAGTGAGTAGAACAACAGGCCCGCGCGCTGTCAAATTGACGCAAGCCGGCGGTTCGCCTCAGGCGGTGTCAGGCTTCTTCACCGTCAGCGCCTAGTCGATCGCAAAACCGCCAATCTCGCTCATCGCCTGCGAGATGACGTCGCCCTTGCGGGCAAAGCCGGCAGAGAGGACATCGAACTGGGTGCGCGCCAGCCGCAGCACCTCGATTGGCACGGAGATGGCGGTCTCGTTGAAGCTGTCGACCGAGGCGTGCAGCGTCTGCAGCTCGCTTGTGAGCTTGCCGATATGGCTCTCGGCGTGCTGCATCAGGCCGAGCAGGCTGCCGCGCTTGGCATCGAATGCCGCGCGCTCGGCCGCCGCGGCCGCGGTGACCTCGGCAAGCTGGCTGCGCAGCCCGTCGATTTGCTTGACCATGGCGTCGGACGCCATCTCACCGGCCTCGCGCAGGTCGCTGTTGCGCGTGTTCTCTTCGTGCTCCCGGTGATAGAGCCGTTCCGCCGACATCGCCCGTTGCGTCAGCGACTCGATCAGCGCGGCCGCGCGCAGCAACATCTCGCCGTTCCGCCCCGACACCATGCTGGCCATGCGCCGCAGGAAGTCGGTGGTTTCGGACGATGGGTTCGGCGGCAGTGGAACGACCGTCGCGGACATGAGGTGATGCTTGCAGCCGGAAATGATGAGGCCTGATCGCAAGCCTGGAGCAAGCCTGAATCGCCGCGCCCGGTCAACCGGGCGGGACCAGATTTGCAACTGCGTCACGTATCCTTCTGCCAGCCGATCCGGCCGAGATGGGTGAAGCCGAACCCGGCCGAATATTTCAGGCCGTAGCCCAGTGCCCGATCGATGCCGATATGGGCGAGCCAGATCAAGGCGATGGACAGGGTGAGTGGCGAGGCGAGGCCGAAGCCGAGCGTCAGCAGCGCGACCGGCGCCATGTAGCTGTGGGCGGCGTTGTAGACCATCGCGCCGAGTTTGGCGTCGGCAAGATAGGCGAGGAAGCTCAGATCGGGGACAAGGAAGAGCAGGGCAAAGACTGCCCAAGAGCCGTCCCAGGTCCAGTAGAGCATCACCATCCCCACAAACAGCGTCAGGCCTTCCAGCCGCAGCAGGATGTTGACGCCGCCCGTCGCCGCGCCGGTCTCAGCCGTTCCTTCGGTCATGCTCGTCTCCCAGGCAAAACTTTGTAATTCCTTGCGCTTTCCCGCTGCGGCAAGGCAGCCCTGCGGGGCCGAAAGCCGCTTCCCGGCCCGCAAAATGCCGTGTTAGAACCCCCGGCAATCGCATTTAGGCTAAGAACTGGCGGGAGCAAATGAAGAACATCCTGGACGCCCTTGAAGACCGTCGCGCCGGCGCAAAGCTCGGCGGTGGGGAGAAGCGCATCGAGGCGCAGCACGCCCGCGGCAAGCTGACCGCGCGTGAGCGCATCGAGCTCTTGCTCGACAAGGGATCGTTCGAGGAATTCGACATGTTCGTCGAGCACCGCTCCACCGAATTCGGCATGGAGAAGAACAAGGTGCCCGGCGACGGCGTCGTCACCGGCTGGGGCACCGTCAATGGCCGCAAGACCTTTGTCTTTGCCAAGGACTTCACCGTGTTCGGCGGCTCGCTGTCAGAAACGCACGCGCTGAAAATTACAAAGCTTCAGGACATGGCGATGAAAGCGCGTGCGCCCATCATCGGCCTCTATGATGCGGGCGGCGCCCGCATCCAGGAAGGCGTCGCAGCACTCGCCGGCTATTCCTACGTGTTCCGCCGCAACGTGCTCGCCTCCGGCGTAATCCCGCAGATCTCCGTCATCATGGGCCCCTGCGCCGGCGGCGACGTCTATTCGCCTGCGATGACCGACTTCATCTTCATGGTGAAGAACACCAGCTACATGTTCGTCACCGGCCCCGACGTGGTGAAGACCGTCACCAACGAGGTCGTCACCGCGGAAGAGCTTGGCGGCGCTTCCGTGCATGCCACGCGCTCCTCGATCGCCGACGGTGCCTTCGAGAACGACGTCGAGACGCTCTTGCAGATGCGGCGCCTGATCGACTTCCTGCCGTCCAACAACACTGACGGTGTGCCGGAATGGCCGAGCTTCGACGACATCGGCCGCGTCGACATGTCGCTCGACACGCTGATCCCCGACAATCCGAACAAGCCCTACGACATGAAGGAGCTGATCCTGAAGGTCGTGGACGAGGGCGACTTCTTCGAGATCGCGGACGCTTTTGCCAAGAACATCGTCACCGGCTTCGGCCGTATCGCCGGCCGCACCGTGGGCTTCGTCGCCAACCAGCCGATGGTGCTCGCCGGCGTGCTCGACTCTGACGCTTCGCGCAAGGCGGCGCGCTTCGTTCGTTTTTGCGATGCCTTCAACATCCCGATCGTCACCTTCGTCGACGTGCCGGGCTTCCTGCCGGGCACCGCGCAGGAATATGGCGGCCTGATCAAGCATGGCGCCAAACTGCTGTTTGCGTACTCGCAGTGCACCGTGCCGCTGGTCACCATCATCACCCGCAAGGCCTATGGCGGCGCCTTCGACGTCATGGCCTCCAAGGAGATCGGCGCCGACATGAACTACGCCTGGCCGACCGCCCAGATCGCGGTGATGGGCGCCAAGGGCGCGGTCGAGATCATCTTCCGCGCCGACATCGGCGACCCCGACAAGATCGCCGCCCGCACCAAGGAATACGAAGACCGCTTCCTCTCCCCCTTCATCGCCGCCGAGCGTGGCTACATCGACGACGTCATCATGCCGCACTCGACCCGCAAGCGGATCGCGCGGGCGTTGTCGATGCTGAAGGACAAGAAGGTGGAAACGCCGGCAAAGAAGCACGACAATTTGCCGTTGTGAGGGCGCACTTGTAGCCCGGATGAGCGTGGCGACATCCGGGTTTTCTATCCAAGTCCCGCATGTCGCTTCGCTCATGCGGGCTACCGGAAGCAGGGGAGTGCGGTGACACGGCAGCGCCTGTCTCGATAAGCGAATGATTTGCGAATTGGAAGCAGGACAGGAGTGGTTGCTCTCCGCGCCAGCGTCGCGGAGACTTCTGTCACTCATTCGAAGCCGCCTGCAGTCGATCACTCGGAATGTCTACATCGTTCGCCATATTACAGAGCAAACAGAGGATTTGTACGATATCCTCGTTGATGGTTCGATGGTCGTTCAGATTGAAGTTCCGCGCGATGTGAGCGGCGCTGAGATACTATTCGAGAAAAGTGACGTTAAGGAATACTTGGGGTCTCATAGGCAGCTCACGAAGCCCGATCGTCGCAAACTAGAACTCGCGATTGAACTTGCTCAAAGATGACTGAAGACGATCCGACCGACGAAATCTCAGACATCGAAGCGCGGATCGAGGCTTTGGCCGAGATCGCCGAGCGATGTCGGAAGTACATCCTGGCATCCAAGCTCGCGATCGGTGGCGGTGCTGCGCTGTTGCTGATCACGATCCTCGGCTTGCTCGGAATGGGCCAGACCGCCGCGCTCGGATCGATCGCTCTGGTGCTCGGCGGGATCGTCTCGCTCGGTTCGAACATCAGCACGCTGCGGCAGACGGAGAGCGCGATCGGGGATGCGGAGGCGCTTCGGTCTCAACTGATCAGCCGCATTGACCTTCGCGTGGTCGCCGATACGCCGATGAAGCTCGTGTAACCGAGCAGCCTTACGCCGCAGCCCTGCGCGACAGCACCTGCAGCTCTTCACGGCATTCGGCTGCGAACGCCTGAAGCTGCTCCGCGGTTTGCCGGTCGAGGATCGCCTTTGCCAGCCGTTCGGCGCGGGCAAGCTGGTCTCTGAGATATGCGATGCGGGCCATGTGTCACCTTCCGCAGGGTTGATTTGATGGCCGTGACCCTACGGCCATCGCCGGATTCATTATGTGAGGCACGTCACACCTCCCGCGGGCGCGGCGTCAGCGGGTCGCATCCGCCGCAGCGAAATGCGCCATCTGGTCGGCGTGGGCTTTGGCGAAGGCCGGGCGGGCGGTGGCGCGCGCGACGTAGGCGCGGCAGGCGGGACTGTCCGCGAGCCCTTCGAACTGATCGACGATGCGCAGCACGTCTGACATCAGGATGTCGGCGACGGAGAACGTGCCTGCCAGCCATTCGCGGCTTGCCAGCACCGCCTCCATGTGCTTGAGGCGGAGCTTGAGGAAGTCGTCGACGAATTTCCACGCGGCCGTATCGCTCGGATGACCCATGAACTTCGACATCGTCCAGGGCAGGCTCGCCATCTCCACCGAATTGAGCGCGGCGAACAGCCATTCCGTGGCTTCGTTGCGGCCGCGCGGATCTGATGGCATCAGCTTCGCGCTGAGGCCGCCGAGATGCAGCAGGATCGCGCCGCTCTCGAAGATCGAGAGATCGCCGTCGGTCAGCCACGGCACCTGCCCGAACGGCTGGTGCGCAAGATGCTCGGCGCCGCGCCCGTCGAACGGCGCGCTCGCGACGCGATAGGGCAATGCGGCCTCTTCGAGCGCCCAGCGCACCCGAAGGTCGCGCACGAAACCGCGCGGGGGCGGGGGAACCCAGTCGAAGGTGGTGAGCGTGAGGTCGGGCATGTGGTGTCTCCGTCTGCTGTTCAGGCATAGGACGGGTGAGAGATGCGCGTTCCGACACCGGTGCCGTCCTTTTTTGTCGTCGCCGACGTCATCGGCTAGTCTCACCCCAAACAACAGGAGGAAAATCCGATGCCGTCAGCCTTCTTCGTCGTCCGCGCCGTCGTCACCGATGCCGGCAAGCGCGCCGCCTTCGACAGGTGGTACGAGACCGAACATCTGCCCGACGCGATGAAGGCCTTCGGCGTGAGCAAGGCCTGGCGGTTCTGGAGCCTCGACGATCCCTCACTGCATCAGGCGATGTATCAGTTCGCGAGCGAGGCTGCGCTGCACGCCATGCTGAAGGGCGAAGCGCTGACGCAACTGGTGGCCGATTTCAACCGCGATTGGCCCGACGTGACGCGCACGCGCGAGTTGCTGGTGCTGGCGCAGGAGTTTGGCAAGTAGCGCCCGGCGGCGGGCTGTCACCGTCGGAGTCGCAGCGAAGCTGAACGCGCGATTCAGCTTCGGTTCATGTCGTCACCACGACACTCGCCTCTGCATCACTGGCACGACCATCCAAGAGGAAAGAAGTCATGGAGCGCCGGAACTTTTTAAAATTTGCAATCGGTGTCGCGGCCGGAGCTGCCGCGTTCACGACCGCCGCAAAGGCTGCGCCGCTGGCGCCGCAGCCGCTCGGTGACCCCCGCATGCCGCAAGGCAATCCCGACGCTCATCTCGCAGTCACCAGCAGCGAAGAAGCCGCGCAGTTGAAGCCGGAGCAGGTGCACTGGCACGGCCGCCATCGCCATTGGGGTTGGCGCCGCCGTCACTGGGGCTGGCATCGCCGGCGATGGCACCGCCGCCATTGGTAAGCTTCGCGCACCAGGCTTGAACGGGGACCGCGATCGGCGGTCCCCGTTCTGATTCGAAACATCCCGGTGCGACGTCAGGCGCTCAAAAAGAAAATGGCCGCGCAGGCTTTCGCCGCGCGGCCATTTCGCAATGCGAAAAAAACGAGATCAGAACGGGCGGCAGCGGCCGGCGTACCAGCGGAAGCCGTAGGGGCACATGCGGGCGCGCGGCACGACCACGACAGGGGCTGGCGCAACCACGATCGGACCCGGGCGGACAACGACCGGACCGCGCATCGGGCGGCAGCCGCCATAGGCGCCGCGATACCAGCCGGGGCCGCAACCGCCGGCGGCGCTGGCCGCCTCGCTGAAACCAACGACCGCGCTGGCGAGCATCACGGCGGCAAACAGGTATTTCATTTGACCTTCCTTCTCGTCCTTGGGTGTAGGTTTTGGGGGCAGGTAGGAGGGCTTGGCGCTTTTCGGCGCACCATGAATCAAAAGACACGATTCGACACGTTAAAATCGCAACATGCCGACACGACGCCAGCCAAATCTGCCAATCATGACCTGAATGCGGCATGAACATTCCCAGCACGCGGATCCGGACGGCAGCAATGACGCTAGCGGCCGAGAAAGCCCAGGACTAGCTCCCTGTACTTCTCAGGCGCCTCGAGGAAGACGAGATGGCCGGTGTCCGGGATCACCTCGGCCCGCGCATTCGGCATCTTCGCCGCGAGTGCCTTCGCCAGCTCGGCGTTCTCTCCCATTTTCGCGCGCAGCGCCTCCGGTGCGCTCAGTCGGCCCGGCGCGTTGTGGTCGTCGGCGCCCATGATGAATAGCGTCGGCTCGGTGATCAGTGCGATCTTGTGCGCCACCGGCTCACGATAGATCATCTGGCCGGAACTGACGAAGGCACGCAGCCAGCGCGGATAATCCGGGCTGCCCTTGATGTTGAAGCGGGCGTCGATGAACGGCGTGATCGCGTCCGGCGGCAGCTTGATCGCATAATTGGTCTGAAGCTGCTTGCGATAGCCATCGGCCGTGAGCTTGTCCTCGGTCTCGATGATCTTCTCGGTCGGCGTCGGCGGTACATAGAGGCGGTAATCTTCCAGCCCGATCGGGGCCGTCAGAACAAGGTGGGCGACGCGGTCGGGAAAGGCGCGGGCGATGCGGACGCCCAGCATGCCGCCGAGCGAATGGGCGACGATCTCGGCCTTGTCGATCTTCAGATAATCGAGCAGCGCGATGGTGTTGCGCGCCAGATTGTCGAAATGCAATTCGCCGATCGGCTTGGAAGATTTGCCGAAGCCGATCTGGTCCGGCACCACGACGCGGAAGCCGGCCTCGCTCAGCATCTTGATAACAGGTGCCCAGTAGCTCGACGGGAAGTTGCGCCCGTGCAGCAGCACGACGGTGCGGCCGTTCGGCTGCGCAGGCGGCACGTCCATGTAGGCCATGCTGAGCTGCTCGCCGTCATTGGTCAGAGGCAGCAGGTGTACGGGATAGGGATAGGCAAAGCCTTCGAGCGCGATGCCGTAGGGTTCGCGCGGGGCGGTGTCGGCGGCGTGGGATGTAAGAGGAGCGGCGAGAAGAGCCGTGCAAAGCACGGCCGGGAGGAGGCGGATCATTGAAGGCTCTGAGTCATGTTGGCGCTAGGAGACACATTCTCCGTCATGCCGGGCTTGGCCCGCCTGCGCGGCCGAAGCCGCTTCGGCGAGGCGAAGGCCCGGGCATCCACGTGGTGCCACGCAAACTGCACTAAAGACGTGGATGGCCGGGTCAAGCCCGGCCATGACGACGAGAGACGCTTACAC
>NZ_JADPJF010000064.1:477289-479333 GCF_023073295.1 Bradyrhizobium sp. 23
GCTTGTGTTCAGTCCTTCGCAGTCCCGAACAACGCGGCAAACTGCTTCTCGCCGGTGCGCGTAAAATTCACCACGCGGCTGCCGGGCGTGGCGTCACGGGCAGCCCATTTCAGCTCGGCGAAACGCTGCATCATGGCGGCGCCCAGCGTGCCCGCGAGATGGTGACGCCGCTCGCTCCAGTCGAGGCAGGCCTTGCAGACCGGCCGGCGGGGATGGGCGAGCATGTCGGGCGAGATCTGCAAATGCTTCGCCAGGAAGCGCTCGCCCTCGGCCGTCAGCTCGATCTCCTGCTTCTTCTGCCTGACCAGGTTTTGCGCGCGGAGGGTGTCGAGCATCTGCACGCCGAGATCGCCGGCGAGATGGTCGTAGCAGATCCGGGCACGCCGCAGCGCCGGATCCTTCGGCCCGGTGCGCACGCGCATATGGCCGGTCCGCGCGGCGAGGCCCGCAAGCCCCTCCAGCACCCCGGCGACATCGTCGTCAGTGAGGCGGTAGTAGCGGTGGCGGCCCTGCTTCTCCGGCTCGATCAGGCCACCGGCCTCGAGCTTGGAAAGATGCGAGCTCGCGGTCTGCGGCGTGATGCCGGCCTCCTGCGCCAGCTCGCTCGCGGTGAGCGCGCGGCCGTTCATCAGCGCCGTGAGCATGTTGGCGCGTGCGGGATCGCCGACGAGCGAGGCGATCATGGCGATGTCGGGACCTGATTTCATGCTTCGATGGTAGCCGAAGCATTGCGGTCGGGCAAGCGCGTAGCGTGGGGTTGTTCGTCATTGCGAGGCGCGAAGCGACGACGCAATCCAGGCTGCCTCCGCAGAGGGATTCCTGGATTGCTTCGCTGCGCTCGCAATGGCGGTGTGGAACCAGAGGAGCCCATCATGTCCGTCACCGTCTTCATCCGCTACCAGCTCGATCCCTTCAAGCGCGCGCAGTTCGAGGAGTATTCGAAGCGCTGGCTCACCATCATCCCGAAATGCGGCGGCGATCTGATCGGCTATTTCATGCCGCACGAGGGCACCAACAACATCGCGTTTGCGCTGATTACCTTCGAGAGTCTGGCTGCGTATGAGGCCTATCGCGCCCGGCTGCGTCAGGATACGGAAGGCATGGCCAACTTCCACTTCGCCGAGGAGCACAAATTCATCCTCGCGGAAGAGCGCACGTTTCTGCGCCAAGTGGTTTTGTAAGTGCTATCGTAGGCCATCAACGACAGGAGAGACGCCCATGATCGCCGTGATCTTCGAGGTCTGGCCGAAGCCGGAACACCGCCAGGATTATTTCGACCTCGCGGCCGACCTCAAGCCGATCCTGCAAACCATCGACGGCTTCATCTCGGTCGAGCGTTTCGAAAGCCTGACCGAGAAGGGCAAGATCTTATCGGTGTCGTTCTGGCGGGACGAGGCGGCCGTGCAAGCCTGGCGCAACACGATGGAGCATCGCCGCACCCAGGCCAAGGGCCGCGCGAAAATCTTCGCCGATTATCACTTGCGTATCGCCAGCGTCATCCGTGACTACAGCATGAATGATCGCGAGCAGGCGCCGAAGGACAGCCGCGCGGTGCACGACGCGTACTAGCGCTCGTGGCGGCACGTCCCCATCTCTGCGCGGCCAACAAGGGAGAGAAACATGCACGTGACAACTGCTGACAAGCGCGCGGCCTTCAGGAAGCTGCACGAGAGCGGCTGCTTCATCCTGCCCAATCCGGTCGACGTCGGCAGCGCGAAAGCGTTGCAGCATCTCGGTTTCAAGGCACTCGCGTCGTCGAGTGCGGGCTTTGCCTGGACCATCGGCAAAGCCGACAACCACGTCACCGTCGAGGACGTCTGTCAGCATCTGGCGGCATTGAGCACGTCCGTCGATATCCCGGTGAACGCGGATTTCGAGGGCGGCTTTGCGGTCGAGCCGGACAAGGTCGCGGAGAATGTCGAGCGCTGTGTGCGCACCGGCGTTGCCGGCCTGTCGATCGAGGATTCCACCGGCGACAAGGACAAGCCGATCTACGAGCGCGCGCTCGCAGTCGAGCGCATCAAGGCATCGCGCAAGGCGATCG
>NZ_JADPJF010000064.1:479423-482219 GCF_023073295.1 Bradyrhizobium sp. 23
TCGGCCGCTGCGAGGCCTATCTGTGGGGCGTGACCGACCTCAAGTTGGTCATCGACCGGCTGACGGCCTACGCAGATGCTGGCGCCGATTGCCTTTACGCGCCGGGCCTGAAGAGCCGCGAGGACATCGCCGCGGTGGTGAAGGCTGTTGCACCCAAACCGCTCAACCTGTTGATCGGCGGCTCCGGGCTGTCATTGCAGGAAGCTGCCGATCTTGGCGTGCGCCGGATCAGCGTCGGCGGTTCACTCGCTCGCGCCGCTTGGGGCGGCTTCATGCGGGCCGCGAAGGAAATGGCGGAGAAGGGGACCTTCGCGGAGCTGGCGAGCGGCCATCCCGGCGGCGAGCTCAACAAGATGTTCAGCTAAGACAAACGAAAGCGGCGGGATCTGAATCCCGCCGCTGTCGCATATTGTTGCAATTCGTTACTTCGCGCCGTCAGCGGGTGCCGGCGTATCCGGGGCCGCCTTGCTCGGCGCGGCGCCCGTGGTCACGCCCGGTCCGGTGTTGGTGCGCGGCGTCACGTCGCGCATGCCGGGAGGTGCGGCCGGATTGGTAGCCGGTGCCTGCTGCGCTGTCTGCGTCGCCGGCGTGGTGCTGGCCTGGTTGCTGGTGCCGGTGTTGTTCAGGCCGTAGAATACGGCACCCAGCACCAAGGCGATTGCCACTGCGAACAGGGCTACTTTGCCGCTGGAGGCGGGGCCTTCGCCAAGCTCCGGGTCGACCTGAAGCTGGGCATCCCGTCGCGCCGCATTGCGATACTCATCATCGGCGAGATTCGGGCGGTACGGATCGTTGATAAAACGGTCGTCAGCCATCGATTGGTTCTCCTCGATTATTGCGGCGGGACAACCCGTGGATGCGAGATTCTGTTCCGCCCTCCTTAATGCTTTCGTCGCATGTTGCGCCCGCGGCGGGAATCGTGAACCTGTTCGCTGGGGAACCTGACGCGTAAGCTCCGCTGACGGAAGGGAACAAAGCGATGTGGAGCTTGCCGCCGAGCGATTATAGCGTGCTGCATCTGTTGTCGCTGGTTGCGGTCGCGGCGCAAGGCATGACCGCCGCGCTCGCTGCCGGCCGCCGCAGCATGGATTGGCTCGGCGTCTGCTTCCTCGGCTGCATCACGGCGCTCGGCGGCGGCACCTTGCGCGATCTCTTCCTGGGGCATTATCCGTTGGCCTGGGTGCAGAACCCCATCTACCTCGCACTGGCCGGAGGCGCCGCCTTCCTCACCATCCTGATGGCGCGCCTGGTGCACCGGCTGAAACTGGCCTTCATCGTGCTCGATGCCATCGGCCTCGTCGTCTTCACCATGACCGGCTGCGACATCGCCTGGCAGATGGATGCCACGTTGCCGATCGTCATCGTCTCCGGCATGGTGACCGGTTGCGCCGGCGGCGTGTTGCGCGACGTGCTCTGCAACGACGTGCCGCTGCTGTTCCGCTCCGAGCTCTACGCCAGCGTCTCGGTGGTGACGGGATTGTTCTATGCCACCGCGTTCGGTCTTAAGCTGAACGCCGAGCTCTGGACCATTTTGACATTCGTCCTCGGCATCAGCTTCCGCCTGCTGGCGGTGCGCTACAAATGGGAGATGCCGAAATTCGTCTTCACGGAAGAGGAGGAGCGGGAGCCTTGAGCTACGGCTCCTGCTTCCGCGCCCTCGCCACCTGCGCCGGCGTCACCAGCGGCGCGGCGTTGCCCCAGGAATTGCGGATGTAGTTCGTCACCGCCGCGATCTCTGCGTCGGACAGCTGGTTGGAATAGGCCGGCATCTCCCCGGTGTTGGGCGCGCGCGGGGTCGTCACGGTGTGGGCGCCGTCGAGGATGATGCGCAAGGTCGAGGACGGATTGACCGATTGCAGCAGCGCGTTGGCGGGCAGCGGCGGATAGATGCGCGGTGCGCCGGATCCGTCGGCCTCGTGGCAGGCGATGCAGAACTTGGCGTAGATGGCCTGGCCGGCCTTCATCTCGGCATCGTCAGGCGGCGTCACGATCGTCTCACGCCGTGCCGGCGGCAGGTTCTTCAGGTAAACCGCGATCGCGCGCACGTCGGCATCGCTCATCTTCGAAGTCGAATTGACGACCACCTCCGCCATCAGCCCGCTGGCATGGCTCCTGGCGTTGCGCCCGCTCTGAAGATATTCCGTGATGTCTTCGACACTCCACGATTTCAGCCCGGTGCGGGCGGCGCCATCGAGCCGTGGCGCGTACCAGCCGCCCACCTCGTTGCCCGCGAGGGCCTGCGCCTGCTTGTCCGCGCCAAAATAGTTCTTCGGCGTATGGCAGGCGCCGCAATGACCGAGCCCGGTGACGAGATAGCCGCCCCGATTCCACGCCGCGCTCTGGCTCTGGTCCGGTTCGAACAGGCCGGGTTTGAAATAGACCATGTTCCAGATCCGCATCAGGCCGCGATAGCTAAACGGCCAGCGTAGTTCCGGTGGCTTGTTGCGGCTGGTGACGGCCGCGAGCGTTCCGAGATAGGCCCGGATCGCCAGCGTGTCGTCCTTCGTCATCCGCGTGAAATAGGGGTAGGGGAACGCCGGGTAATAGTTGGAGCCGTCTGGGGCGACACCGGTGCGCACGGCGCGAGTGAAATCGGTGTCGGTCCAGGCGCCGATGCCGGTGTCGCGGTCCGGCGTCAGGTTCGGGGCATAGATCGCGCCGAATGGTGTGTCGATGCGCTTTCCGCCCGCGAACGGTTTGGCGGGATCGGCGGTGTGGCAGCCGGCACAGTCGCCGGCCTCCACCAGCGACTTGCCGTAGGCGATCAGCTCCGGTGACGGCTCGGCGGCGCCGGCC
>NZ_JADPJF010000064.1:482297-489253 GCF_023073295.1 Bradyrhizobium sp. 23
GCTCGCAACCGCACTGCACAACGCCAGGCCCACGAGAGCCAGGCCAGTGAGAATCGTCCGCATCGAAAGCCTCTCCTGCGACCCATCGACGCCGTGCCGGATGACGGGGCGTCAATTCGTTGCGCGACGGCGGGGGTATGGTGACACAAAATGAAAATCGCGGATGCCAATGCAGCCACGAAATTGCGATTTTTACCCGGCGCTCCCTTTGGTCCAGAATTGTGATGCGGAGCGTGAAATATCCGACATAGAGTGGCGGAAATGGTCGGCGCGCCCTAGCTAAAAACAACGGGCAGGCAACGGCTTAAGCAGCCAAGCGCTCAAAAGGGCGGAAGAGGACATAATGGGCATCAACCAGGGTCCGATCAGTCTCGATCAGAAATACACCCAGGACACCGGACATATTTTCACGACGGGCATTCAGGCCCTGGTCCGGCTGCCGATGGCCCAGATCCGGCGCGACCGTGCCGCGGGATTGAACACCGCCGGCTTCATCTCCGGCTATCGCGGCTCGCCGCTCGGCGGCTATGACCAGCAGCTCTTCGCCGCGCGCAAGCATCTCGAGCAGTACAACATCAAGTTCCAGCCCGGCGTGAACGAGGATCTGGCCGCGACCGCGGTCTGGGGCTCGCAGCAGCTCAACCTCTCGCCCGGCGCCAAGTATGACGGCGTGGTCGGCATCTGGTACGGCAAGGGCCCCGGCGTCGATCGCTGCGGCGACGTCTTCCGCCACGGCAATGCCGCGGGCTCCGCCAAGAACGGCGGCGTCTTGTGTCTCGCCGGCGACGACCACGGCGCAAAATCCTCGACGGTCCCGCATCAATCCGACCACGCCTTCATGTCGGCGCTGATGCCCTATCTCTACCCGTCGAGCGTACACGAGATGATCGAGATGGGTCTTCTGGGTATCGCGATGTCGCGCTACTCGGGCTGCTGGGTCGGCATGAAGGTGATCACGGAGACGGTGGAGACCACCGCCGAGATCGACCTCACCGACGAGATGACGCCGTTCGTGATCCCGACCGATTTCGAGATGCCCGAAGGCGGCCTCAATCTGCGCTGGCCCGACGACCGCTTCGCCCAGGACCGCCGCCTGCAGGACTACAAGGGCTTTGCCGCGATCGCCTTTGCACGCGCCAACAAGGTCAATCGCGTCACCATGGACTCGCCCAACGCCCGCTACGGCATCATGGCGTCCGGCAAGAGCTACGAGGATATCCGTCAGGCGCTGCGCGAGCTCGGGATCACGCCCGAGGTCGCCGCCAAGATCGGACTTCGATTGTACAAGATCGGCATGCCGTGGCCTCTGGAGCCGGAAGGCGTCAGGCAATTCGCTGTAGGACTCGAGGAAATCTTCATCATCGAAGAGCGCCGCGAGATCGTCGAGAACCAAGTGAAGCAGGAGCTGTTCAACTGGCGCGACGATGTCCGTCCCCGCATTATCGGCAAGATGGACGATCACGACAAGCGCTTCCTTCCCTTTGCCGAAGAACTCAGCGTCGCCTCGCTGGCGAGCTCGCTGACCGAGCGGCTGCTTCGACTTGATCTCAATCCCGAAATTGCAACGATGCTGCGCGCCAAGGCCGATTGGTTCAACGGCCGCCAGGCATCGCAAATGCAGGCGACCGCGCCTGCCGCCCGCACCCCCTATTTCTGCTCCGGCTGCCCGCACAACACCTCGACCAAGGTGCCCGAAGGCAGTCGCGCCTTTGCCGGCATCGGGTGCCACTTCATGGCACTGTGGATGGATCGCTCCACCGAGACCTTCACCCACATGGGCGGCGAGGGTGTGCCGTGGGTCGGCGTTGCCCCCTTCACAAAGGAAGAGCACGTCTTCGCCAATCTCGGCGACGGCACGTATTTCCACTCCGGCAGCCTCGCGATCCGCCAGGCGATCGCCTCCGGCGCCAACATCACCTATAAGATCCTCTACAACGACGCGACCGCGATGACCGGCGGCCAGCATGTCGACGGGGAATTGTCGCCGCAGCAGATCACCTTCCAGCTACACAGCGAAGGCATCCGCGAGATCTATCTGGTCTCAGAAGATCCCGACGCCTATCCGGCGAACGAGATCGCGCCCGGCGTCAAGACCGCGCATCGTGACGAACTCGACGCGGTCCAGAAGACCCTGCGGAAGGTCAAGGGCGCGTCCGCGATCGTGTTCGTGCAGACTTGCGCCGCCGAGAAGCGGCGCCGCCGCAAGCGCGGCACGATGGAGGATCCGGCGCGCCGTGTGCTGATCAATCCCGCGGTGTGTGAAGGCTGCGGCGATTGCTCGGTGCAATCGAACTGCATTTCGGTCGAGCCGCTCGAGACCGAGTTCGGCCGCAAGCGCGCCATCAACCAGTCGACCTGCAACAAGGATTATTCCTGCGTCAAAGGCTTTTGTCCGTCCTTCGTCACCGTCGACGGCGGCAAGATGCGCAAGCGCGCGCCGGCGGGCGTCGGCGATATCGGCGATCTGCCCGAGCCGGCATCGCGCCCCAACCTGGACAAGCCCTACAACATCGCTGTCGGCGGCGTCGGCGGGACCGGCGTGCTGACCATCGGCGCGCTGCTCGGCATGGCCGCCCATATCGAGGGCAAGGCCTCGATGATCCTCGATATGTCGGGCCTGGCGCAAAAGGGTGGGGCGGTGCTGAGCCACGTCCGCCTGTCCGATCATCCGGCAGAGGTGACCTGCTCGCGCATCGTCACGGGCACGGCCGATGTCGTGCTCGCCGCCGATGAGGTGGTCGCGGTTGCCAAGGACACCATCTCACTCTGCGACACCAGCCGCACCCGCGGCATCATCAACAGCCACGTCATTCCCACCGCCGACTTCGTTCTCAACCGCGATTTCAACTTCCAGACCCGCAAGCTGAACGGGCTGCTGGAAACCGCGCTGCACAAGGACTCGGTATTCTTCGACTTCACCAAGCCGGCCGAACAGCTGCTCGGCGACAGCATCGCCACCAACATGATGATGATGGGCTACGCCTATCAGAAGGGCCTCTTGCCGTTGTCAGCGGAGTCGATCGAGCAGGCGATCGAGGTCAACGGCGTCTCGATCAAGATGAACAAGGAAGCCTTCCGCCTCGGCCGCCTCGCGGTCGCCGATCCCGCACGGCTTGCCGGCATGCTGAAGGGAACGGATGAGGTCGTTGCGCCCAAGTCCCTGGACGCAATGACGCTCGACGAGGTCATCGAGCATCGCACCAGGCATCTCACGGCGTACCAGAACGGCCGCCTCGCGAAACGCTACCGCAAGCTGGTCGATCAGGTCAGCGACGTCGCCAGGCAGGGCGGCTATGACGAGGCGCTGACCCGCGCCGTTGCGGTCAACTACGCCAAGCTGCTGGCCTACAAGGACGAATACGAGGTCGCGCGCCTCTACACCGATGGCGCCTTCGAAAAGCAGCTCCGCGACCAGTTCGAAGGCGACTTCAAGTTCAACTTCAACCTGGCCCCGCCCATTCTGAGCAGGGGCGTCGATGCGCTCGGCCGCCCGAAGAAGCGCGCCTTCGGCCCGTGGATGCTTCCGGTGTTCCGCGTGCTGGCAAAATTCAAGTTCCTGCGCGGCACGCCGCTCGACATCTTCGGTCGCAGTGCCGACCGCAAGCTCGAGCGCGATCTGATCGCCGGCTACGAGAAGGACGTCGCCACCGTGCTCGGCCTGCTGTCGCCGCTGACGATCGATACCGCGGTGGAGCTGCTCTCGCTGCCCGACCGCATCCGCGGCTACGGCCCGGTGAAGGAGAAGGCCGTAGCAGACGCCAAGGCCCGCTACGCCCAGCTCGCCGCCGACCTCGCGAACCCGCCGCCGGCGCCGAGGCAGATCGCGGCGGAGTAGAATTTTCGTGGGGTGGACTCGCTAATCCACCCTGCAAATTCCTGTTTGAAATCAACCACCGTTCTACTGTGCATGGGGTTGTTTTCGCGAAAAAACATTTTTCGATAAAACGAAATCACTTGTGCCGTCTGGCAAAACAGCTTTAGGGTTCTGCCCGTCGTTCCCATCATTGCGAGCGCAGCGAAGCAATTCCAGAGTGCGTCCGCGGAAAGATTCCTGGATTGCTTCGCTGCGCTCGCAACGACGACTGCGGCAGCAGGGCCTTCCACCGCACCTCGGATGATGCGGCGGCCATTTGCGCCAGCCCCTGCCCTCTCGCCCGACGGAATATTTCCGCGCTTGCCAACAGGGCGGCAGCGGTTCAGAAAAAACCGGAAGTGAGAAACGCCAGCGGAGACCTTATTTGACCATCAAGGGCAAGGCCTACATTGCCGGGATCTACGAACACCCGACCCGGCACGCGCCGGACAAATCCACCGCGCAGCTCCATGCCGAGGTCGCCAAGGGGGCGATCGAGGATGCCGGGCTCAGCAAGGACGACGTCGACGGCTATTTCTGCGCGGGCGACGCCCCGGGCGGCGCCTGGCCGATGGTCGATTATCTCGGCCTCAATACCAAGAAACTGCGCCATGTCGATTCAACCGAGACCGGCGGCTGCTCCTACATCATCCATCTCGGCCACGCCGCTGAAGCGATTGCCGCGGGCAAGTGCTCGATCGCGCTGATCACGCTGGCCGGCAAGCCGCGCACCGGGGCGATGCCGCCGCGCGCGGCCGGCGCCGAGGCCGATTTCGAGACGGCTTACGGCGCGACCACGCACAATGCCTATGGCATGTGTGCCATGCGCCACATGCACGACTATGGCACCACCAGCGAGCAGCTCGCCTGGATCAAGGTCGCGGCCTCGCACCATGCGCAATACAATCCGCATGCGATGCTCAAGGACGTCGTGACCGTCCAGGACGTCCTGAACTCGCCGATGATCTCTGATCCCTTGCATCGCATGGATTGCTGCGTGGTCTCCGACGGCGGCGGCGCGCTGATCGTGACCACGCCTGAAATCGCCAAGAGCCTGAAGAAGCCTTTGGTCAAGCTGATCGGACATGGCGAGGCGATGAAGGGCCCGCGCGGCGGCAAGGATCTCGACCTCACATACTCCGCCGGCATCTGGTCCGGCCCGCGTGCCTTCGAGGAAGCCGGCATCACGCCGAAGGACATCAAATACGCCTCGATCTACGACAGCTTCACCATCACCGTCCTGATGCAGCTCGAAGACCTCGGCTTCTGCAAGAAAGGTGAGGGCGGCAAGTTCGTCGCCGACGGCAATCTGATCTCGGGCGTCGGCAAGCTGCCGTTCAACACCGATGGCGGTGGCCTCTGCAGCAACCATCCCGTCAATCGCGGCGGCATGACCAAGATCCTCGAGGCCGTGCGGCAACTGCGCGGCGAGGCGCATCCGAAGGTGCAGGTCAAGAATTGCGATCTCGCCATCGCCCACGGCACCGGCGGGCTTTTGGGTGTTCGCCACGCCGCCTCGACGGCCATTCTGGAGCGCGTGTGATGAGCGAAGCCAAGAAATATCCGGCCCCGGTGACGAACCCTGAGACAGCCGCGTTCTGGGATGCGGCCAAAGAGGGCAGGTTCATGATCAAGCGCTGCACCGCGTGCGGCGAGGCGCACTATTTCCCGCGTGCGATCTGCCCGTTCTGCTACTCCGACAAGACGGTGTGGGAGGAGTCTTCGGGCGAGGGTACGATCTACACCTACAGCTTGATGCGGAAGTCGCCGACCGGCCCTTACGCGATCGGCTACGTCACGCTGAAGGAAGGCCCATCGCTCCAGACCAATTTCGTCGATTGCGATTTGACGACGTTGAAGATCGGCCAGAAGGTGAAGGTGGTGTTCAAGCCGACCGACGGCGCGCCATTGCCGTTCTTTACGCCGGCGTAGTCGCTTTCTTCCCTTCTCCCCTTGCGGGAGAAGGTGGCGCGAAGCGCCGGATGAGGGGTCTCTCTCCACCGAGAGATTGTTCGATGGGGAGCGAACCCCTCACCCAAACGAGTTTGTTGCGAGCACCTTGGAGCCCTCTCCCGCAAGGGGAGAGGGCGCATCAATGGGCGCCGCCATTCGCTGAAACTGCCGGGAGGAAACAACAAAAATGTCCGCCAGATACGACGAACTCAAAGGCCTCAAAAACCTCGGCCAGAAATATGCCTACACCGACCGCGAAGTGATGCTCTATGCCTACGGCATTGGGCTTGGCGCCGATCCGATGGACGAGAACGAGCTCGCCTTCGTCAACGAGGGCACGCTGACGCCGCGACCGCTCAAGGTGGTGCCGACTTTTGCATCCGTCGCCGCGTGGGGCGCGGGGCCTGGCGAGATGAACCTCAACCGCGTGATGGTGGTGGACGGCGAGCGCGACATCACCTTCCACCAGCCACTGCCGGTCGCCGCGCACATCACCGCCGATTCCTCCGTGGTCGAAGTCTACGACAAGGGCAAGGACAAGGGCGTGGTCATCAGCCATCAGACCGTGCTCAAGAACGAGAACGGCGAGAAGCTGGCAACTCTGGTCGCCTCCCGCTTCGCCCGCGGCGACGGCGGCTTTGGCGGGCCGAACCTGACCCAGCCGGATCCGCACAAGAGCCCGTCCCGCGCACCCGACACGACCATCGACATCGTGACGCGTCCCGACCAGGCGCTGGTCTATCGTCTCTGCGGCGATCGCAACCCGCTGCACTCCGACCCTGAGTTCGCGAAGAAGGCCGGCTTCCCACGTCCGATCCTGCACGGCATGTGCACGTACGGCATCACCTGCCGCGGCGTGCTCCAGACCTATGCCGATTACGACGCTTCCGCCTTCCGCCAGCACGTCGCGCGGTTCTCCTCGCCGGTCTATCCCGGCGAGACCGTGACCATGGACCTCTGGAAGGACGGCAGCGTGATCTCGTTCGAAGCCAAGGTAAAGTCGCGCGGCGTCACTGTGATCAAGAACGGCAAGACGGTGCTGGGGTGATGATGCCGCTCGACGCGCTCTGAGTTATTTCGTCATGCCCGGGCTTGTCCCGGGCATCCACGTTCTTCGCGCGGTTGGCGATCAAGTTCGTGGATGGGGGGG
>NZ_JADPJF010000064.1:489396-510247 GCF_023073295.1 Bradyrhizobium sp. 23
CTGATCACCGGCGCGGGCGGGGGGCTCGGTGAGGCCTACGCAAAGCTGTTCGCGCGGGAAGGGGCCTCCGTCGTCGTCAACGACCTCGGTGGGCCCCGTGACGGCTCCGGCGCCGACACATCGATGGCGCAGCTCGTGGTGGATGCGATCAAGGCCGAAGGCGGCAAGGCGGTCGCCAACGGCGCCGACATCTCCACCATGGAAGGCGGCCAGTCGGTGTTCGACGACGCCATCAAGCATTTCGGCCGCGCCGACATCCTCGTCAACAATGCCGGCATTCTGCGCGACCAGACCTTCGCCAAGGCGTCTGAGTCCGACTGGGACAAGGTCATCAAGGTGCATCTGAAGGGCACCTTTTGTTGCACCATGCCGGTATTTCGCTGGATGCGGGAAAACGGCGGCGGCGTCATCGTCAACACCTCGTCGACCTCGGGCCTGATCGGCAATTTCGGCCAGAGCAATTACGGCGCGGCCAAGGGCGGCATCTGGGGCCTGTCCAACGTGCTGGCAATCGAGGGCCGCAAATACAACATCCGGATCTGGACGCTTGCGCCGGGCGCGCTGACCCGCATGACCGCAGACCTGCCCCGCTATAAGGAGAACCCCGGCGCGGCGCTGGGTCCGGACGGCATCGCGCCGGCCGTGCTATACATGGTCAGCGACTTGTCCGGTGACCAGACCGGCAAGGTGCTGGGCGTGTCCGGGCCCCGCGGCGTGCGCGAGATGCGGATGATGGAAATGGACGGCTGGAAGCCGCCGCACACGGGCTGGAAGGCCCAGGACATCGCCGATCATGCCAACGAGATCTTCTTCTCCGAAGAGCAGATCAAGATGGGGGCGCGGCGGTTTTAGCCATCGACAGAGAGAAACAAGGACAACGATGAAACTTACCGCCGACGCCAAGGGCACCTTCGCAATCGCGCCGACGCCGTTCCACGATGACGGCCGGATCGACGAGCGCTCGATCGACCGCCTGACCGATTTCTACGAGGAGGTCGGCTGCGACGGCGTCACTGTGCTGGGCATCCTCGGTGAGGCCCCGAAGCTCGATGCCGCCGAGGCCGAACAGGTGGCGGTACGCTTCGTCAAGCGCGCCAAGAAGATGCAGGTGATCGTCGGCGTCTCCGCGCCGGGCTTTGCCACCATGCGCTCGCTGGCGAAGGCCTCGATGGATGCGGGCGCGGCCGGCGTCATGATCGCGCCGCCGCCGTCGTTGCGGACCGACGACCAGATCGTCGGCTATTACAAGCAGGCGGCCGAGGCCATCGGCCCCGACGTGCCCTGGGTGCTCCAGGACTATCCGCTGACCTTGTCGGTGGTGTTCACCCCGGCCGTGATCCGCAAGATCGTCACCGACAATCCGAACTGCGTGATGCTCAAGCACGAGGACTGGCCGGGGCTGGAAAAGATCTCGACGCTGCGCAATTTCCAGAAGGACGGCTCGCTGCGGCCGCTTTCGATCCTCTGCGGCAATGGCGGGCTCTTTCTGGACTTCGAGATGGAGCGCGGCGCCGACGGCGCCATGACCGGCTATGCCTTCCCCGAACTCCTGATCGACGTCGTGCGGCTTTCGAAGGAAGGCAAGCGCGACGCCGCCCATGATCTGTTCGACGCGCATCTGCCGCTGATCCGCTACGAGCAGCAGCCCGGCGCGGGCCTTGCCGTGCGCAAATACGTGCTGCAGAAGCGCGGCATCATTGCCTCCAGCGCCCAGCGCAAGCCCGGCGCCACCATCACCCCGATGGCGAAGGCGGAGGTCGATTACCTGCTGTCGCGCGTCGCCCGCGTCGACAAGCGCGCCAATCTCGGCCCGCAATCCAGCGCCGCAGGTTAGTCGAATGGCCGAGGCATCAGCATCACGCCCTGCGTCGACGATCCTCCTGCTGCGCGACGGCGTGACGGTCGACGGCAAGAGCCGCGACGAAATCGAAGTCTTCATGATGGTTCGCCATCATCAGATCGAGTTCAATTCGGGCGCGCTGGTGTTTCCTGGTGGCAGCGTCGATGCCGGCGATCAGGAGATCGTCAAGCGCTCCGACCTGTATTCGGGCGGCGAGGGGCTGAGTGAAGCGGACCGCGGCTTTCGGATCGCCGCGATCCGCGAGACCTTTGAGGAAAGCGGCATCCTGCTGGCGCGGTCGAAGGATTCGGACACGCCTGTTGACGCCAGGCGCGCCGGCGAAATCGCCGATGCGCATCGCGTCGCGCTCAACGAGCACAAGATCAGCTTCCTGAGCATTCTGGCCGACAACGGCCTCCAGCTCGCGCTCGATACGCTGGTGCCTTACGCACACTGGATCACGCCCGAGGGGATGCCAAAACGTTTCGACACTTGGTTCTTCCTTGCGGCCGCGCCGCCCGACCAGCTCGGCGCGCATGATGGCCGGGAATCGACCGACTCGATCTGGGTCTCGCCACGCGAGGCGGTGGAGGGCGGCGAGAGCGGCCGCTTCAAGCTGCCGTTCCCGACCACGCGCAATCTGATCCGGCTCGCCAAGCAGGGCAGCGTGAGCGCCGCGCTCGAGCACGCCCGCGGCATGTCCGTCGTGACGGTGATGCCTGTCATGACCAAGACCGAAACCGGCCGTCAGCTCCGCATTCCCCGCGAGGCCGGCTATGACGGGGAGGTGTTCGAGGTCGGGGCCATCGGCTAGGACACTTCGATACAAAGCGAAGTATCGGCGAGGGCAGACGCGCTAGGTTCCGTCCCTGACAACGGGATCGAGCGCGCGACATGGACAACCGACAGGGCAATCGGCAGGACAACAACATCGCCGTCGAGCTGGCGCTGCTGCTGGCGCTCGCAACGCTCTGGGGCGGCTCCTACACCTTCATCAAGCTCGGCGTCGCCACCATTCCTCCGATCACGCTGATCGCGGCGCGCACCACGATTGCGGGCCTGCTGCTGCTCGCGATCATGTGGGCGCGGGGCATCAGGCTGCCGACGGATGCCGCGACCTGGCAACGCTTCGCCTTCCAAGCCGTGCTCAATAGCGTGATCCCCTGGACATTGATCGCCTGGGGCGAGCGCCACGTCGATGCCGCGCTTGCGACCATCCTCAACTCGGCCGGCCCGATCTTCACCTTCCTGCTCACGGCGGTCGTGACGCGTCACGAGGCGACGACACCGCGAAAGCTGGTCGGGGTGGTCGCCGGCATGGCCGGCATCCTGCTGATCGTCGGCGTCGATGCCTTCCATAATGTTGGAAGCGGCCTCGTCGCGGAGGCCGCGATCGTTGCCGCCGCCATCTGCTACGCCTGCGCCGCGATCTTCGGTCGCGGCTTCAAGGGCCTCGATCCCATGGCGCCCGCGGCCGGCTCGTTGCTGGCGGGGGCGGCGGCGCTGCTCCCGGCCTCGCTCATCGTCGAGCAGCCCTGGACGCTGTCGCCCTCGCTGAGTTCCGTGCTGGCGCTGCTCGCGCTGGCGACCTTCTCGACGGCCGCGGCCTTCGTGATCTATTTCCGCCTGATCCAGACCCTGGGCTCGGTCGGCACCACCGCGCAGGCCTATCTCCGCGTGCCGATCGGGGTTGCCATCAGCGTCGCCTTCCTCGGCGAGAGCCTGAGCCGGACCGCCTGGATCGGCCTTGCCTGCGTCGTCCTCGGCGTCGCCGCCATGACCATCCCGGCGCGGCGGCCGGCCGACGTCAAAACGTCATAAAACCGGGGCCAAGGAGGCCGGCAGGGCTTCAACATTAAGGATATTCGGCGGCCAGACGCATGTTCCCCCGGGACTGCAATACGTCGTATATTGGAGCTCCAATGGCCCGGTCCACACATCACCAATGTCCGCCGAATTGACGCCGACCCCTGAGAAAAAGCGAACATTCTCGCTCTCCATCGGCCAGCTCACGTTCGGCAGCTTCCTTCTGGTGCTGGCGGTGATCATCGTCACCTCGACCGCGAGCGTGATCGCGATCCGGCACATCGACACGACCTTCGCCGAGCTGCAGCGGCTGCAGAGCGTCGGCGACCTCGCCGAGGACATCGACCGCCGCATGAACGAGCTGCGGCTCGCCGCGCGCGACTTCGTCACCGACCCTGGCGCCGGCATCCAGTTCAAGCAGGTGGGCGAGGCGGCTTCGACGCTCAGTGACATCCTGAAGAAGACCCGCATCGAGCTCGTGCCCGAGCAGCAGGATATGATCGACGGCGTCAGCGAGCGGCTTGCGACCTATCGCAGCGGCCTGGAGCGGATCTCGACCTTGATCGACCGCCGCGCCCAGCTGCTTGCCGGGCTGCCGCCGCTCCGCGACCAGTTCGACGCAGCTGTCTCCGGCACTGCGGACCGAGAGCTGGCGTCCCGCCTGTCGGAAGCGCAGAGCCGGATCGCGCTTGGGTTGCTTGCGCGCAACCCGTCCGCGGCCGAGCAGGCGGCGCAGAGCATGCGGGCGATGGGCGTCACTGATCCCAAGCTCAGATCGGCGGTCAACGAGTACGCCGAGGCGATCATCGCGGTCGCGGTCCGTGAACGGCAGATCGCCGACATCGACCGCGAGGTGCTGGGAACCGAGGGTCGGCTGATCGGCCGTGTCACCGAATTGCTGCGCGAGGTCAGCGCCCGGCGCGGTCACGTGCTGTCGCGCGACTTTGCCCGCACGCTGACGGAGGCGCGCTGGCAGAGCATCGTGCTCGGTACCATCGGTGTGCTGATCGGCATTCTCGCGGCCGGCTTCGTGGTGCGGCGGACGGTCCGTCCGCTCGCCCAGATCGCGCGGTCGATCCGCGCGCTCGCAGCCGGCGAGAAGAACACCTCGATCCCGTCCGCCGACCTCGACAACGAGATCGGCGACATCGCGCGGGCGGCCGAAGTGTTCCGCCGTGCGCTGGAGGAGGCCGACACGGCACGCGAGGCGGCGGTGCGCGCACTGACCGAGCAACGCCTTGCCGAAGAGAGCTACCGGAAACTGTTCGAGGGCTCGGTCGACGGCATCTATGTCACGACGCCGGCCGGCGACCTCCTCAACGCCAATCCGGCGCTGGCGCGGATGATGGGCTATGACAGCCCCAAAGACCTCATCGACAGCATCAACGACATCGCCCACACCATCTACGTCAATCCCGAGGCTCGCGTCGAATATCAGCGGCTGATGGCACGCGACGGCATGGTGCGCGAGTTCGAATACCAGGTGCGCCAGCGCGGCGGCGACATCCTGTGGCTGTCCGACAGTGCCACCGGCGTCCGCGACGAGGCGGGCAACATCGTCCGCTATGAGGGCACGCTGCGCGACATTACCGACCAGAAGCGCGCGGAAGACGCCATTGCCGAAGGACGGCGCCTGCTCCAGCAGGTCATCGACACCGTGCCAGCGGTCATCAACGTCAAGGACCGCGACCTGCGCTACGTGCTGATGAACCGTTACATGGCCGGCATCTTCGGAATCGAGCCCGGCGATGCGCTCGGCCGCACCACGGCCGACCTGATGTCGCGCTACGGCGCGGCCAAGTCCGACGAGAGCGACAAGCGCGTGCTGACGCTGCGAAAGGGCCTCGGCTTCTACGAAGAGGAGTACATTGATTCTTCCGGCCACATGCGGCAATGGCTCGTCAACAAGCTGCCGTTGCTCGATGCCGAAGGCGAAATCGAGCGGATCGTCACCGTGGCGCTCGACATCGGCGAGCGCAAGCGCGGCGAGCAGGAGATGCGGAAAGCCAAGGAATCCGCCGAGACCGCGCTGCGCAATCTGCGCGAGACCCAGGCCTCGCTGATCGAGGCGGAGAAGCTGGCGGCGCTCGGGCGCCTCGTCGCCGGCGTCGCGCACGAGGTCAACAATCCCGTCGGCATCAGCCTCACGGTCGCCTCCGCGCTGGAGCGCAAGACCGCGATGTTCACCGCCGAAGTCGAACGCGGCGAACTGCGCCGCTCCACGCTCAACGACTTTCTCCATACCAGCCGCGACGCGTCCTCGCAGCTCGTCGCCAATCTCAATCGCGCCGCGGAGCTGATCCAGTCGTTCAAGCAGGTCGCCGCCGACCGCAACTATTCGGACCAGCGCAGCTTCGATCTCGGTGACCTCACCGAGCAGGTGGTGATGAGTCTGCGGCCCGGCCTTCGCAAGCACAATCTGACGCTCAACGTCGAGTGCCAGCCTGATCTGACCATGAACAGCTATCCCGGACCCTACGGCCAGGTGCTGACCAATCTGTTTCTCAACGCGGTGGCGCACGCCTTCCCGGACGGCCGGCCGGGGACCATCGACATCCAGGTGCGCGAGTCCGGCAAGGACAATGTCGAGATCATCTTCTCCGACAATGGCTGCGGCATGTCGCTCGACGTCCGCCGCCGTGCCTTCGATCCGTTCTTCACGACGCGGCGCGATCAGGGCGGCACCGGCCTCGGGCTGCACATCGTCTACAGCATCGTCACGAACAGGCTCGGCGGACGGCTCGATCTGGATTCCGAACCGGGCAGCGGCACACGTATCCAGATCATCCTGCCGCGCGTGGCGCCGCTCGAGCAGGCCGCCGAATAGCTAGCGGTTTTCGAGCGAAGTGGATGCCGTTCGCGTGATGAAAACGCGTCGAATCAACAATTGAGAGCTTTGGTTGATTCAATCAGAACCGAAGTCCTAGTCGACCTCCGCAAGCTTGTGCAGCGTCGCGCCGAAAATCTGGCTGGCCTTGCCGACCAGCGCGGTGCCCGTCATGTCCCCGCGCGTCTCCGTGAACGTGCCGCTGATACCGATGCCGACCGCGGCAGGCCCGCCGAACAGCGGATTGTCGTCGCCCCGCGGCGAGGTGTGACGCTGGACCAGCACCTCACCCTTGAAGGTGTTGTCCTTCACCGTGTAGCTGCCGGTGTAATAGAGGTACGCATCGCCGCCAAGAATCTTGCCGTCGCGAAAAAGAATCACGCCGCTGCCCTTGCCGACCCGACCATCGAGCAGGTTCACGTGAATCGAATAGAGGCCGTTCTTCATAACGTCCCGAGGCCGGCCGCCATCGCCCAATGGCGTAGCCGGTAGGCATTTATGCCAAAGGGCATGCGGCCACGCAACGCGGCAGTTTGGCCGCCGACCTTGCGAGCTTGCCCGTGAGCCGTAATTGTCCCGGCTTGTCTATGACACTGCCATGACGGTCTGATCATGAAGCGAGGCCAGTCGTTGCGAATCAAGTTGGCCCGCGAAATGCATAACCATTGTTGCACTGGCCGCGGGGTGCTGGAGCAAGACAAACGTGAGCAACTGGATCGATTCCAGCGGCGAGAAGCCGCGTCTGTACAGTGTGCGTCCCACGATTTGCGAAACACGACAACGGCGGATCGGCGGCGCGGCATGCTGGCGAACCGTGGCGAGCCTAGCATGCGTCCTGGCCCTGATCGCACTCGCGGCCCCCTTCGGCCACGCGCGCGACCGCGGCCAGTTCGTCAACGCCAATGCCGAATTGAAGGCCTGGTTCGACGGACTGCGAAGCGGCAAGGGGCCTTGTTGCTCCGATGCCGACGGCTCGGCGCTCTCGGACACCGACTGGGACGCACCATGGTCTGGCCGATCTACGGCTACATGGGCGTCGCCGTCCGCTGATTCATGCCCGGTAGCATGACTTAGGCGCACCGGGCGGCACGACGACCGGTGAGCCGATGCGGCGCGCGCCTTATCAGGTGTATTTCTTGTCGCGCTCGAGCAGCTCGATGGAGATGCCTTCGGGTCCGCGGATGAAGCAGATGCGCACGCCGGGGCGGATCGTGGTCGGTTCGCGTGTGAATGTGACGCCCTTGGCCTTGATCTCGGCGGCGACGGCGTCGATGTCCTTCACCGTGAGACCGAAATGGTCGAGGCCCTGATGCGGATGCGGCGGCGGCGGGTTGACCACGTTGTCGCCCTCGAGTGGAGCAATGAAGATCCTTGCGCCTCCGAGATTCACGTCGATCCGTCCGGGCGCTTGCACGATCTCGCCACCGAGGATGTCCCGCAACCAGGCCGCCGTGGCCTCCGGATCGGGGCTGCGCAGATGGACGTGATCCCAAGTGACGACTGGCATTTCGTGTTCTCCCGACGGATCTTGATGTTGCAGCGCATGTTAGCGGGCTCGGCCCGTGACCGCCACCGCTCTTGCCGACTCGGCAGCTGCGCGGGAACCTTAGTTCGCCTTCCGGATTAAGTAAGCAGTGGCCGAATCCGTTGTCGAAACGTGCTTCCGCTGCGATCGGTGAGGCAACCATGAGCGCTGGGTTTGACCGCATCGGGTTAGGGCGTTTCGCCGGGACCGGCGAACGACTGGCGCGGGCGGTGACGATCGCGAGCGTTTCATTTGGGCGAGGCCTGCTGTGGCTGTTGGCGGCCATCATCGTCGGTTGCGGCATCTGGATGCTGCTCCCCGTCTCCAGAGGCAACAGTGCCGAACCGGTGAGGTCTGACGTGGCAGCCGTCGAGACGGCGCCTTCGCGCGATGCGGTCGCCGTGTCGCCGGCCTCCGAAGCTCAGATTCCGACAATGGCAGAACTCGGCCGGATCAGGATTTCATCTCAGACCTGGCGCCGCGGCGGCCTTGGATCGAAGGCGCTGGTGACGCTCACGCTGCGCAACGACAACGACTATGCCGTAAAGGATGTCGAGATCGTCTGCGCTTTTGCGCGGCGTGATGGCAGTCATCTCACCGACCGCACCCGCGTTCTGGCGGATCCGGTCAGCATGAAGAGCCGCAAGACTTTTGCGCGCATTCCTGTCGGCTTCGTCAACGTGAATGCCGATCAGGCGAAGTGTTCGCTTGTGGCAGCACGCCGGACCTAAGGCCGGCAGTGCCGGGTAGCGGAAAAGTTACTGTCCTGGGGGTTGGCCGAAAAACTTGGCGTCGCCATTTGAACCGAACGGCTGGGCCAGGAACTAATTAAATGATCGCCTGTTAAGGCGGAGAGCCCACGCGGGGATGCGGCGGGCGGAGCGTGGCCAATGCCCATCTTTCGGTATTTCTTCTTCGTCGGTGGAGCCTTGCTCGCACTGCTGTTCGCGGCGAACTACGTTCTGCCGACTTCGCCTGTGACGCAGGCTATCGCAACCGCAAGCAACGAACAGCCGTTGATTCGGATCCGGTCCGATCGCCACCTGCCGGAGCGTGTCGTACTCGACACCAGTCAGCCGACGCTTGCGGCGAAGATCGCCGCCGTCGCGGCTCCCCAGCCGCCCGTGGAGAGCATGTCACCCGCTTTGGCCGAGATATCAGCCAAGGCGCGGGTCCGCGAGACGTTCGCCCAATTCACGCCGGCCGCGAAGGCCGATACCGCTGCGGTCAAGAAGACCGAGGCCAAGACGCAAATTCAGCCGCAAGTTCAGGCGCAGGCCCAGCCTCCTCAGACCCCGGCGCAGCAGCCCAAGCGCAAGGTCGCCAGAACGCATCCGGTGCCGCAGCAAGGGCGGCCGATGATGGTGATGGCGCAGCAGCCGCATTTCGGCTTCTTCAACAGCACCTGGTGAGGGCGGGTCTGACCCGTCTCGAATCGAGGCCGGAAGGGCTTTTTATTGGCCGGCCTCTCTGCTAATTCGAACCCATCCGAACGTCGCCCGGCCTGCTGGCTCGCCAGCACCTATCTGGGGCGTCTCGGTTACGGTCCAAGATCTGGGCCACGGCGCTCGTAGCTCAGCTGGATAGAGCATCGGATTTCGATTCCGAGGGTCGGGAGTTCGAATCTCTCCGAGCGCGCCACTTGCAGGGCCAGAGTTTTCTCGGATCTGGCGCGAGGCCGTGAGCCGCCTCTATTTGCCTTGGATCTTCAGCCCGTTGGGACCGACATTGATTTGCAGGCCATCGGGCTGCTTCTTCGTCTGGTAGAGATTGTAGCCGAGCACGGCCGCCGTGACGACCAGAGCACCGATGATCAGAAACAATACGTTGCGGCTGATAGACATTTTTTTCCTGAACCACTTGGTTGACGGCGAGAAAAAACCCGCGTGTGGGGCGCGGGGTGCTTCAGTGCGCCGCCGGCGCACTGCTTGGATAAGCGGTTCGAAGGAACTGGTTCCCTTGAGGCGCGCGCCGCGTCGGAAGGCCGGAGCCTATCTGGTCAGCGTGCCGTCGGACCGGCTTGCCGGCCCCGTGCCAGCGTGTCGGACGGCGCTTCGTGGAAGGTCGCGCGGTAAGCTGCGGCAAACTCCCCCAAATGGTGAAAGCCTTGGGCGCGCGCGCATGTGGCGACGTTGGCACCCCCGCCTTTGAGAAGGCGAGACCGCGTCGCCCACAATTTTTTCAGGCGAATGTATTGATGCAGGCTCATGCCACGCACCTTGCTGACGGCGCCGCCGAGCGTCCGGATCGAGACGCCAAACTCGCCGGCGAGATCGGCGGTATAGATCGGAGCAGTCGGATGTGCTGCGACGTAATCGTCGATCCGCTGCACGAGTTTGATCGACCGCTCGCCCTGGACGGAGGCACTCCGGTCCGAGAGCGAATCAATGCGAAACAGATCGTCGAGCGCGAGCAGCAGGCCTTCCTGGAGATGGGCGGCGACCTCGGTCGTTTCGAACAGGGCCGGCTGCACCGACGCGGTTCGCAGAATGTCGAGCAGGAGCTGCCGAATGTGGAGCAAAGCGGGGCGGTTCGCGACATAGGCCCGCAAGTCGTCCGCCTGATCGAACCAGCCCCGGTCGCTCATGCCGGGTGAGAAGATGATCATCGCATGATGATTGGTCCGGCGCTCGACGAAATGGCATTCATCGCTGCCGCGGAGCGCGATGAAGAAACGCGTGTCCAGATCCATGCCCTTGGAATTGACCTGAAGGTCGTCCGTCATGGGCAGGATCACCATCCCCCCGGGCATCCGATAGGCGGCGTCGAGGATGCGCGCGAACGAGCGCATCATGACGATGCGGCAGCCGGGCAGGGAGACGACAGCACGAGCCGCCGCGAAATTCCGGACGTCGAGCGGAATGCTTCTCGCATCCTCCATCGACTCGATCGGCCGAAACGCATCGACGTCGGCAAAGCCGATCAATTGAAGCGCCGAGGATGGGGCGAGGGCGTCGAACAACATGCGTGCGACCGTCTGCTGCAATATGACAATCAAATGAACGTCGGAACATCGCCATCAATGGCGAAACATCGCGCTTCAGTAAACCGGATTCCGGGCCGTAGTATTGCGGACATCATGGCATGAAGCTTGGCGGATCGATGTCGCCGTCAACGGTCCCGAGTCATCGGCTGGCCGGATGCGAGGTCGATGAAATGGAGCCGCGTGCAGGCGGGACAGGCGAAGGAGGCAAAGCTCTGCGCCTCCTGTCTCAGTTGCTTCTCCAGACGTGTCTGCACATTCATACCCGTCTGGGGACATCGAAAAACGATCAAATCGACCATCGTCGGAGAATGACGGCGTGGCGGATTGCGTCTTTGATCTAGATCAGTTTTGGAATGACTCCAGACCAACATCCTTGATCTCGCAAAAGCGAAGGGGCCCCGAAGGGCCCCTTTAGAATCACCAGCGGCGATAGCGTGGTCCGTAATAGCGAGGGCCACCGTAAAAGCGCGGTGCATATCGGGGACCGTAATAGGGCCGCGGGGCGTAGTATCCATAGTAGTTCGGGCGCCAGAAGCAGCGTCCCCAGGCGTCACAGACCATGCGGACCTGCTCGACGTCGGAGACCTGCGGCATCGCAGGAGCAGGCGCGATGGGCATGGCAGACGCCGCCGATGATGCGACCAACGCACCCAACAGGGACGCGGCGACGAGGCCAATTCTAAGCTTCATGATGTCTTTCTCCGCTTACGCAATACAGGGATATCGAAGTTTGTTCTGATCAAATTGTGGCGGGACCGAAATGTAATGCTGATGAACAGGTCTTCAGCCCAGCCCGCCGCAGGCCTGACCTTTAGCTCCGCCAGACTATCCCAGGTTCGCGCTCTTGACCAATGCAACGCTTGCGTTGCGCTCCGCAGGACATCGCCGCCATCCTTGATCCCGCGCAATTCGTCGGTGCAGCTTCGTCCCTAAGCTTGGCGTCGTGGCCAGCTTTCGAGCATTTCGATGAGCTGGCTAGCGAGGTGGCTTTGGAGCTGTGCAATGGACCAAATGAGAATCGACAAGGGTGACTGGCTGGTCGTGTGCGACGGGCGCAAGGCGCTTATTCTGGAAAACCTCGGCGACGAGATGTTTCCGAACCTCCACACCAGGGAGGTGCACGAACAGCCCAATCCCTCGACCGGTGCGCAAGGGACCGACGCGCCGGGCAGGCTCCACGGCGCGGCCGGTAGCACGCGCAGCTCGGTGGAGCAGACTGATTGGCACGACGAGGCCGAGCGCGCCTTCCTGCGCGGCCTGGCCGGACGGCTCGATGCCGCCGTCAGCTCAGGCGAGAACCTCGGCCTTGACCATGGTGGCCTCGCCGCGTGCGCTTGGGATGATTCGCGCCGATTGTTCGGATGTGGTGCGCAAGGCACTCCAGGGCGAGGTCGGCAAGGACCTCGTCAAACTGCCGGTCTACGAGATCGAGAAGCAATTACTGCTGTCCGCGCCGCCAAATAGCGGCCCCCGCAGAGGACCCGCCTGCACCCCTCAGAAGCAGGGGTGCCGACGGCGGTCCTGGCCGACATAGGCGGCTGCGCTCTGGTAGCAATGGTTGGTCGACGGGCCGTCGTAAAAGGCGAACGTCCCGGGCGTAATGCCGGGCCCGTAATTGTGCAGATAGCTGATCGGGTAGGGCAGCGGGTTCGTGTAGTGGCGATGGTACCGGTGGTATCCCCGCGCCTCTGCGAGGCCAGGGGCAAGGATTGCGGCCGACAGGACAGCAACCGCGGCTACAAGCTTCAACTTGCTCATCTCGAATCTCCGGAACCCGCACGAATAGGTCAGCCGTTTATAGCCAGTTCGGGCGGCCGGAACACCCGTCTGCAGCCCGGAAATCGACGCCAATCCCGCAGATTCCGGGGTGGGTGTGACAGAATTGCCGGTTCTGTGGTCCGGACTTGCCCATTTTTGGCCTTTTCGAGATGCTTAACGAATTCCCCACACAAGTATGACCAAAGAGAATTAGCTCAAGACTCCTGTTGCCGGCTTCTCGGGGTTCATAGACCGGTCCATTCCTGAAGGCTTTCGCCGTCACCTCGCCATGCGCATCACGCTTCTGAGCCTGCTGTTGCTCTCGGTCGTCGCCGCCACGCCGGCGCGGGCCGAGCTGCATATTACCCGCGACCACGGCGGCTATGTCGAGGAGTACAAGGCCAAGTACAAGCGCGTCCGCGAGAAGGGCGAACGCGTCATCATCGACGGCATCTGCAACTCGGCCTGCACCCTGGTGCTCGGCATCGTGCCGATGAACAAGATCTGCGTGACGCCGCGCGCCAGCCTCGGCTTCCACCAGGCTTACTACGACAAGGCCTTCACTTTCGGCATCAAGGTCACCAGCGCGGAGGGGACGTCCGACCTGATGGCCTACTACCCCGACACGGTGAAGGACTGGATTCGCCGCAATGGCGGGCTCACCACCGACATGAAAAAGATCAAGAACGGCGTCGAGCTCTGGAAGATCATCGATCCGTGTCCGGACGAATGGTGAGCCGCTGAGCCGTCCGGTCCGTCGCAGCGCAGCATCGCCCGGACGAAATTGGCCGAAATTCGCATTGCCGCATCGGCCCCCTGTGAGGCAATGAGGGCGGCAATGAACCACAATCAAGAAGCCCTGGCCGCCCGCGCCGCGCCGATCATGTTCGTCCTGCTCTGGAGCACGGGCTTCATCGGCACCAAATACGTCGTCAACAATGCCGATCCCTTGACCTACCTCGCCATCCGCATGGCGTTCGTGGTCGGTCTGATGGCGATCATCGTCGCGATCGCGCGACCGAAATGGCCGGATCGTATCGGCATCGCGCACAGCGCAGTCGCGGGCATTCTCGTCCATGGCTTCTATCTCGGCGGCACCGCAATCGCGATCGCTCACTCGATTCCGGCCGGGCTCTCCGCGCTCATTCCGGGCCTTCAGCCGATCCTGACCTCGACCATCGCCAACCGCTGGCTCGGGGAGAAGGTGACGCCGGTGCAATGGGCGGGGCTCGTGCTTGGCCTCGGCGGCGTGGTGCTGATCCTGCACGGCCGTCCCATGACCGGCGAAGCCGGGCTCGGCTGGCTCGCCTCGGTGGTCTCGCTGATCAGCATCACGCTCGGCACGCTCTATCAGCGCCGCTACTGCAACCACATCGACTGGCGCGCCGGCAATCTCGTGCAGTACGTGTCCGTCACGATCTTCTTCGCGATTGGCGCGTTCCTGTTCGAGGACCGCGTGGTGCACTGGACGCGCGAGTTCATGCTCGCGCTGGCCTGGCTCGCCGTGGCGCTCTCGATCGGGTCGATCGGGCTGCTGTACTGGCTGATCCGCCAGGCCGCCGCCACGTCTGTTGCAAGCCTGTTCTATCTGGTGCCCGCCGTGACGGCGCTGATGGCTTATCTGCTGTTCGGAGAAAAGCTCGATGCGCTGGCGATCGCGGGCATGGTGATGTGCGCGGCCGCGGTGTTCGTGGTCAACCGACGCTTCTAGGACCGGCGAGCCGGGCCTCCGGAATACATCCCTAACGTGCGCGGCACGTTCGTGCTAGGGTCGGCGCATTTCAGTGCCCTTTCACAGGTGATTTTCCATGAAGAAGGCGAGACGCGCATTGCTTGGCAGGTCCCTGAAGCCAGTCCGGATTGCCTGCATTAATTATGCAGAGGAGATGATGAGCGAGCAGATGATGGCGCGGCTCACGGCCGCGCTGCAGAAATGCTATGACGAGCACTTCCTGCCGGTCTAGGGCTACCCCGTCGATCTCGACGTTACCCGCAAGCCGAAGCCCACTGACTGGCAGTTGGTCTATTTCGACGATGCGACCCACAAGAATTTCCTCGGGCGGCATGAATTGACGCATCGGGGACAGCCGATCTCGAAGATCTTCCTCAAGGCGCTGTCCAAGGACGATCCGGTCAGTCTGGCAGCCTCGCATGAGCTGTTCGAGATGGTGCTCGACCCTATGGCCAATCTGTGGGCCGACAAGACCCGGCACACCCAATACGCCTACGAGGTCTGCGACGCAGTGGAAGAGGACGCCTTCGTCGTCAACGATCTCCCGATGTCGAACTTCGTTTATCCGTCCTGGTTCGAACCCTTCAAGCATCCCCGCGGCACGAAGTTCGACCACATGGGATTGCTCAAGGAGCCGTTCTCGATGACCGAGGGCGGCTACGTCATCAAAAAGGTGAACGGCAGGAGATTGATCAAGCAGTTCGGCTCGCCCGAGAAGCGCCGGCGCTTCAACGCCGAGGACCGGCGCGGCCATCGCAGCGAATTTCGCGATCCGCAAGGCGAGCATCACCCGGGCCGGCGCGCAGCCAAGCGGTGAGGGTAGGGTATCGCTGGAGCCGTCTCCGGGCGCGTCCGCCCCCGGAGACTTGAGCGTTGCGATCAGCGCTTGGCCTTCGTGGCCTTCTTTTTCGACTTGGCAGCTTTCTTGGTGGCCTTCTTTGCTGTTTTCTTGGCCGCCTTCTTTGACGACTTCTTTGCAGCTTTCTTCGAAGTCTTCTTGGTGGCCTTCGAAGTTTTCTTCGGAGCCTTCTTGGCTTTCTTCTTGGACGCCTTCTTCGGCGCTACCTTCTTCGCAGCCTTCTTGGCGGCTTTCCTGACCTGCTTCACCGCAGTGACAGCGGCGTCCTTGGTCGCTTCCACGGCGGTGGTGATCGTGTCCATCGCCTGTTCGGTGATCGGCTTGTCGTCGTCCATATCGTCCCCCACGGTTTGCATGGAGCGGTGACGATAGCGCGTTTCATAATTGTGTCAAAGCAACGCTCAACCTTTGCGGATCTTTGCGTAGGCGGTGAGCGCGCGCTCTCGTCCCTTGACATGATCGACGATCGGATGCGGATAGCTCTTGCCGAGCGTGACGCCGGCGCTCGCAAGCTCGATCGGTGTCGCCTGCCAGGGCTGATGGATCAGCTCGGGTGGCACATCCTTCAACTCGGGCACCCAGCGTCGCACATAGGCTCCATCCGGGTCGAACTTCTCGCCCTGGAGCACCGGATTGAACACGCGGAAATAGGGCGCCGCGTCGGCGCCGCAGCCCGCGACCCACTGCCAGTTGGCGGGATTGCTGCCGGCATCCGCATCGACCAGCGTGTCCCAGAACCAGGTTTCGCCGGCGCGCCAGTCGATCAGGAGGTGCTTGACCAGGAACGAGGCGACCACCATTCGGACCCGGTTGTGCATCACGCCAGTGTGCCAGAGTTCGCGCAGGCCGGCGTCGACGATGGGATAGCCGGTGCGGCCGCGCTGCCAGGCGGCGAGCGCCTTGGCGTCGGGCTTCCATGGGAAGCCGTGGAAATTCGCTTGCAGGTTTTCGGAGGCAAGGTTGGGATGGTCGTGCAGCAGGTGCCGGCAGAACTCACGCCAGCCGAGCTCGCTCAGGAACTTGTCGACGCCGGGTCCGATCGCGGGATTTTCCGCCGCGGCGAACCGCGCGGCGTGCCAGACCTGGCGCGGGCTGAGCTCGCCGAATCTCAAATGCGGTGACAGATGTGAGGTGCCCTCGCGGTCCGGGCGGTTGCGATCGCCGACATAGCCTTGTGCGGTGTGCTTGAGGAAGTCGCGCAGGCGAGCGCGGGCGGAAGCTTCGCCCGGGGTCCATGTCTCGCGCAGGCCGCCGGCCCAATCTGGCTTGCCAGGCTCGAGCTTCCAGGTCTCCAGCGTGTCACTGGCGACCGTCGGCGCAGGACGCAGGTCCTTCGGCGCCGGCAGGGGCTTTGGCGGATCGCCGAGCGCCAGCACGCGCCGCCAGAATGGCGTGAACACGCGCAAGCCGCGGCCTTGTTGCGGATTGCCGCGGGCGGAGCGAGCAGGTCGCCGGGGAAACTTTGCGAGTCCACGCCGAGCTTTGCCAGCGCCGCTTCGAGCTGCCGCTCAACCGCCTGATGCGGCTGTGCGATCCCGTTCCAGTAGACCGTGCGGGCTCCGCTCTCACGCGCCACCTCCGCGATCACCCTGGCTGCCGGCCCCTTGCGCAGGATCAGCGATCCGCCGCGGGTGGCAATGTCGGCGCCGAGCGCCCGCAGCGACTGCGCCAGCCACCAACGCGCCGCGGCGCCCGGCGCTCGCCCGGCCGCATCGTCCAGCACATAGAGGCAGATCACCGGCGCGCCGGTCTTCGCAGCGTTCTTGGCGGCAGCGCGGAGGGCGGGGTGGTCGGACAGGCGGAGGTCGTCGCGAAACCAGACGATGCTGGGCGGAGCGCTTGGCGTAGTCCTTAGCGTAGTTCTGGGCGTGGTCAGGGCGTCCTCGTTAACGATTTGGCAAGCATGTCGCGGGGGCGGCGATTGGAACCGCCGTTAATGTGACTGTAAGCCGCTTGCACGAATATGCAGGAATTACAGGAGTCATTCCCTTCATGTCTAATCGTGCAACGGCGAAGTTTCTGCCGCAATTCAAACTTGGCACCAAGGCGCTCCTGTGCGCGGTGTTGCTGATCGCCATGAATACGGTGCTCGTGGTTGGCGCCGGCTATTGGTCGCTCAGCTCCGCTTTCAACGATCGCGCGCTCCGCGACATCGAGGTTAGCCTGCGGACGCTGGCCCTGGCCTTTGCCGAAATCGTTCCCGATGCGAAGATCACGATGCGGGATGGCGCGGTGGCGCGCGCCGAGATTCCCAAGATGCCGGACTTCAGGGATCACGCCATCGTCGATCGCGCGGTGTCCTATGTCGGCGGCAACGCGACCCTGTTCGTGTTCGACGATGCGAGCGGGCAGTTCGTGCGGCGGTCGACCAACGTGAAGAAGGAAAATGGCGACCGCGCCGTCGGGACCCAGCTTGCCGCCGATCATCCGGCTCAGGCGCTGCTGCGTCGTGGCGAGGCCTACAAGGGCCCGGCCACCCTGTTCGGCAAGTCCTTCATGACCGCCTATTTCCCGATCGCCGACGCCAGCGGCAAGGTCGCCGGCATCCTCTATGTCGGCATCCCGATGGCCCAATTCGAGAGCATGCTGGCCCACACCATCGAAAGCATGGCGATCGCCGCCGGGCTCGCGGCGCTGCTGGTGCTGGTTCTGACCTTGCTGGTCGTCCGCCGCGTCACCAAGCCGCTCACCTCAGTGACGCGCTCGCTGACCGCGCTCGCCGAAGGCCAGAGCGACGTCGAGATCGATTGCGAGAATCGCGCCGACGAGATCGGCGAGATCGCCCGCACGGTCGCGGTGTTCAGGAGCAATTCGCAGGAGCGGGCGCGGATGCGCAGCGAGCAGGCGGCCGCTTCGGCTGCGGCCGCCGAGCAGCGCAAATCCGAGCTGCGCAATTTCGTCGAGGAGTTCCGGGGCGGTGTCGGCGGCATTCTCGACAAGGTGCTGACATCGTCAGGCGAATTCGAGCGGACGGCGCGGCAGCTCACCGACACTGCGCGCTCCACCGCCGATCTGTCGGCGCGGTCGGCCGGAGCTTCCGAAAGCGCCTCCGAGCACGTGCGTTCGGCGGCGTCGGCCTCGGACGAGCTGTCTCAATCGATCTCCGAAATCACCCGGCGGGTGCAGGAATCGAACGTCATTTCCGCTGAGGCCGTGCGGCAGGCCGAGGCGACCGATCAGCGCATCGCGCAGCTCTCCGAGGCGGGCGCGCGCATCGGCGATGTCGTCAAGCTGATCACCTCGATCGCCGAGCAGACCAACCTGCTGGCACTGAACGCGACCATCGAGGCCGCGCGCGCGGGCGATGCCGGCCGCGGTTTTGCGGTGGTGGCCCAGGAGGTCAAGACGCTCGCCGGCCAGACTGCCAAGGCGACCGACGAGATCTCGAACCAGATCGCCAGCATGCAGCTTGCGACCGAGGAATCGGTTGTCGCCATCAAGGCGATCAGCCAGACCATCGAGCGCATCAGCGGCATCGCGGGCTCGATCTCGGCGGCGGTCGAGCAGCAGAAGAGCGCGACCCAAAACATCGTCGCCAGCGTTCGCGCGGCGGTATCGGGCACGGCCGATGTCGCCGTCAACGTCCGTCAGGCCGCCGAGGGTGCGAACGAGACCGGTGAGACGTCCAGCCGGATGTTTGCCTCCGCCCAGGCGTTGTCGGGCGAGAGCCTGCACCTGAAGGCCGAGGTCGAGGGCTTCCTCGAACGCGTGCGCGCGGCGTAAGAGCTAACATCGTCGTCCCGGGCGGCGCTGACGCATCGCCCGGAATGACAGTTCCGTTATTTCGGCTGCGGCACGATCCGGATGTAGGGCTTCGGCTCCTTCCAGCCTTGCGGGTAGATCGTCTTGGCCTCGTCGTTGGAGACCGAGCCCGCGATGATGACGTCGTCACCCTGCGACCAGTCGGCCGGGGTCGCGACGCGGTGCTTGGCGGTGAGCTGGAGCGAGTCGATCACGCGGAGGATCTCCTGGAAGTTCCGACCCGTCGTCATCGGATAGACCAGCACCAGCTTGATCTTCTTGTCCGGCCCGATGATGAAGACGTTGCGGACCGTCTGGTTGTCGGCGGCCGTGCGGGTGAGGGGATCGCCCGAAATCGCGGCCGGCAGCATGCCGTAGAGCTTGGAGACGTTGTAATCGGTGTCGCCGATCATCGGATAGTTCGGGGCCGCGCCTTGCGTCTCCTTGATGTCCTCCGACCATTTGGAATGGCGGTCGACCGGATCAACCGAGAGGCCCATCAGCTTGACGCCGCGCTTGTCGAATTCCGGCTTCAGCTTGGCCAGCGCGCCGAGCTCGGTCGTGCAAACCGGTGTGAAGTCCTTCGGGTGCGAGAACAGCAGCGCCCAGCTATTGCCGATCCAGTCGTGGAACTTGATCTTCCCTTCGGTGGTCTCGGCTTCGAAGTCGGGGGCGGTGGTGCCAATCGGAAGTGTCATGGTTCTACCTCATGTTATTGAATTTACTTGCGAATTCATCTTTGACCGTCGCGGCCATTATAGGGTCTCCGCGATCCCAAGTGAACGCTAACTGAACCGCTTCAAGTAAAATGTGAATTCCTTCTTTGAAGGCCTGATTTCCTAGCACCTTTTTGTTACAGCCGCGCCCGCGGCGAAACATCTCCACCGGGGCTATACGGGCGTGATTGCCCCGAGAAAGCCTTTTATGACTTCCATCACGCTCGCCCGGCGCTTGCCAGAACCAAAATGGTCCTGACAGCGACCAATTGGCAACTATCTCAAAGAGTCGCGATCCCGGTACCGAATCATTAACCACCCCTTTACGCCGGCATGAAAATGCTGGCCGATCAGAAGAAATCTGGAAGTGAACTATGTCTGCCGCTGCGCATAAGTCTGTTGAGTCACCGTCCCTCGAACCATCCTGCCGCGATACCTCGGCCCATGCACTGACCATCGTGCGCGACGGCGTGATCACGGGCGAAGGCCCGACCACCAAGGGAAGGGTGCACTTCTCCCGCTCGCTCGATGCCGATGACACCGCTTGGTGCGCCCGCATTCTGACCGCCACGGCCGTCAACGACCAGCCGGTCAGCCGCACTGAGGCCGAAGTGCTGTTCGAGATCAACGAAGCAGCGACCGAACGGACCGATGGCGGCCGGTTCGACGACCTGCTCGCCAAGGCGGTGGCCCATTATGCGGCGAGCGCCTCCGGCCTGAAGGTGCCGCCGCGCAGCGTGGCGCTGTCGGCCGAGTCCGACATCGAGAGCTGGGCGCCGTCCTATGCCTCCAAGGTCAACAGCGAAATGCTGGAGTGGATCGCCGGCCAGATGCGCGGCAAGCGCCAGAACAACCGTCGCCTGATGGCGATGGTGGCGACCTTCCTGGGCGCCACCGCGCTGCCTCTGGCGGGCCAATTGCCGAACGTGTTCGACATCGGCATGTAAGATTTTGGGCATGTAAAATTCTGCGCCTTTCACGAAGGACGCATTTGAACGGCGGGGTTATTTCCCCGCCGTTTTTTGTTTGCCGGCGTCCGGCTCCAGCCCGAGCGTGCGGCC
>NZ_JADPJF010000064.1:510332-522310 GCF_023073295.1 Bradyrhizobium sp. 23
AGCCGGCCGTGTCGAAATAGCGCTGGCTGCCGACGCGCTGGAAGTTCAGCACGGTCTGCAGGCCGTTCTCGGACTTCTTCGACTTCTCGACCCCCTTGTAGGCCTTCGGCACGATGCCGTTGGACAACGCCTCCGACATCACGCGGCCGACGAGACCGCCGTTCTGAGAAGCGCGCAGACCGAGGAGCTGAGCGGCCGTCATGCCGACGTCGGCATTGCTGACCGGGATCTCGCTGACATACCCGGCTTTGAAGTCCGGACCGATCGCGGCCATGAAGTTCATGGTGTCGCCGCGGCTGAAGCTGCCATGCATGCCCTGGCCCTGGCGCAGCACGGTGTCGGCGACCTGCACCGAGCAGTTGGTCGGCGCCTCGCCGCAATCGCTGGCATAGGAGCGGAAGTTGACCACGATCGCCGGCGTCGGCGTCGCCGCCTTGCCGCGCAGGTTGATGCTCGACAGCGGCAGCGTGCCGGGGAAGCGGCCGAGCGAGTCATCGACGAACAGGCCGGAGACGTAATCCTGCTCAAGCAGCAGCTTGACGGTCTTGGCCGCCAGCTTCTTGTCTTTGGTCGGCAAATAGATCAGGTCAGAGCCGCCATTGGTGGCGACGACGAGATCGGGCTTTTCCGGATCCTTGCCGAGCACGCCGTTGCCGGCCTTGGGATGCTTGTTGCCCTCGACCTTGGCGTTCTTGTCGTTGGGATCGAACAGCGGCAGGTCGAGCGCCTTCGCCAGATCGAGCGCCAGAAAACCCATCGGCAAAAAGTCCTTCGGCGTGTCGTCATAACTGACCTTGGCCGAGGGGCTGGTCTTGCTTTCCTTGGAGATGGTCGAGAAGCCGTGGTCGGCCTGGACCATGATGTTGGTGGTGGCGGCAAGGCCGAGCTCGTCCAGCGCCTTGCGGAGCTGGGCGAGGTTGTTGTCGGCATTCTTGATGCCGGCCATCGAGGTCGGCCCGTTGATGCCGGGCATGATCTGGTTGAGGCTGTCGCCGGTGTTGTGCTGACTGCCATCGGGGTCGCGCGACCAGAACACCAGCACGAACGGCTTGTTGCGCGCCTTGAACATCGGCAGCACGACCTTGGCCGCGACGTCGGCGAAATAGGCCTGCTGCGCGACGTTGGCCGCCGTGGTGCCGGGCGTCTTGGCATCGCCCGCCTTGGAGTTGTCGCCGCGCGGCGGCGTGGCGAGGGGCAGGCCGGCCTTGGTGAGAGCGGCCTTGACCTCGTCCGACAGCGCCACGCCGTTCTTGCCGCCGGTCGCATCGTCGAACACGACCGAATGCAGGCCGGCCTTTTCGGGCTTGTCGGTGTGGTCGAACTGATAGGTCGGACCATGCTTGCCGAGCGCGGCGGTGCTGTAGCCCTTGTCGCGGGCCAATTTCAGGATCGTGTCCTCGTTGAGGTAGTCGCCCTTGAAATGCTCGTCGATGTCGCCAAGCACGGCGTCGTTCTCGATGAAGGGGACCACGGTGTCGCCGGCGGGTACCGAGGTGTAGTTGGTCCAGATCGTATTGGAGAACACGCCGGTATCGCCGAGATAATGGCCGGTCGACATCGCCGAGCCGTTGGCCATGGTGAAGGTCGGGAACAGCGAATGCGAATTCTTGAAGTTGACGCCCTTGTCGCGGATTTCGGCCATTGCGGGGGCGGTCTCAGGCGTGACCTTCAGCGCCCGCAGACCGTCCGGAATGAACAGGATCAGGTTACGGGGCGTGTTGTTCTCTGCGGAGGCAGGTCCGGTCGAAAATCCTGCGGACAACACTGTCAGTCCGGCTGACAGCAACACCAGCGAACGGCGCATCAAAATCTCTCCCTGCGAGGCGGCTTGGCCGCCAACCGCGGCCCCCGGCTTCATTTAGTTTCGCTGCATGACGGTTTTGTTACAAGAGCGGAGCGCCATGTAAAGAAGGACAGGGGCCCCGCTCTGCGCGGCGTCCGGCGGCACGAGATCGCGGTGTCGGCACGCGCTGCTTCAGCATCGTTATTGCGAGCGCAGCGAAGCAATCCAGAATCTTTCCCCGGCGGCAGACTGGATTGCTTCGCTGCGCTCGCAATGACGGAGTGAGTGGCTGGCAGCGTCGCGCTTCGATTCGCATTCCGAGCGGCAGACACACCTTCGCCCTCTCGCGGCGCATTTCGCCCGAGCTTTGCTTGGTCGCCTCACCCTCAAAATGAAAGAGGGCGCAGGGAAGACCGGGTGCCGGCTGGCACCCGCGGTCCACTGTGCGAGATTGTCGTAAGAACAATGCACAGCGGCATACAGGTGAAGCCCAACATCCGGCCTTCCCTGCGCAGGGGAAAATAAATACGCGCATGGATTTGTATGGAGGTGTATGGAAATTCTAAGCCATTGATCGCCCGCAAGTTCTCGCCACATAATGCCATGCGCCTCCTTACGCCTTCCCACACACCATTGGGACAAAACCGGGGACACACATGGCACGCAAGGTCCGTCACAGCGCTCTGGAAAGCCGCAGCGCACGGTTGAAATTGCAGGTTCGTCGGAAGCCCTATCCCGGCCCGTCATTGGCGCGGGGCGTCTCGCTGCTCTATCGGCGTAATCGCACCAATGGCGCATGGGTGGTGAAAGCGAGCGACGGTCATGGTGCCTACTGGACCAAGCGCATCGCCGATGCCGACGATTTCGACGACGCTGACGCCAAAGCTGTGCTGACGTTCTTTCAGGCGCAGGACACGGCCAGGCGATTGGGGCGCGGCGACAACGACAGCGGCGATAGTGCACCCATCAGCGTAGACGGCGCCCTCACCGCCTATGAGGCTGATCTGAACGCGCGCAGCTCCAATCCTTACAATGCCCAATGGCCTCGTGTTCATCTCACGTCGGTGCTGCTCGCCAAACCGGTCATCGTGCTCACCTCCAATGAGTTGCAGAAGTGGCGCGATGGCCTACTGACCAAGATGGCTCCCTCCACAATCAACCGACTCTGCGGCTGCTTGTGCGCCGCTCTGGAGCTGGCTGCGCAGCACGATCAGCGCATCCAGAACAAGCAAGCATGGGACGTTGGCCTTGCCGGTCTGCCGGATGCGCAGGAAGCCCGGAACGTGATCCTCTCTGACCAGAAAGTGCGAGCATTTGTTGAGACCGCTTACGCGCTCGATCACAAGCTCGGGCTGCTAGTTGAGACGTTGGCGATCACTGGCGCGCGGCCAAGCCAAGCCGTGCGCTTGCGCGTTGCCGATCTGGACGCACACCCCATCCGTCCTAAACTGTCTATGCCGAAATCAGCGAAAGGTGGCGGTCGCAATCGAGCCAAAAAGCGAAACGAGCGCTATAGCGTGCCGATCACGATGCAGCTCGCGGCCAAGCTGAAAGAAGCGTCGAAGGGCCGCGCTGATGAGGCGCCGTTGCTCTTGCAGAGCGACAACGCATCGTGGGGTGACAATCCCGGCCAGACTTATCATCGTCAGATCGACAAGGTCGTGACCGCGATCGGCCGCGATCCGGCCGAAGTCACCGTTTATGCGTTGAGGCATTCAAGCATCGTGCGCATGCTCTTGCAGAACGTGCCGATCCGATTGGTCGCGTCGCTGCACAACACATCAGTCGCGATGATCGAGCGGACCTATTCGAAGCATATTACTGAGTTCAGTGACGACCTCTCTCGTCGAGCGCTGTTGCAGCATGAGCCCGCAACTGCGGATAACGTCGTATCGTTGGCGAGCTAAATGGCCGCGAACAACACCCTGCTTGCGTGCGAGCTAGCCCCAGCCTCATTCCTACAACGTTCGTTCACGCCAACACAGTAATGAGAGCACGGGCACAGGCTCCCAGCTAACTAACCAACCGCTAACGTTCGTCTACGAATGTTGGTTAGCGCGGACCCCGTGCAGTCCAGTCAGGCTTTCACTGCTCGCAAGTCGTGTCCGCCCATTATGATCTATTCGGGCACGCGGAGCGCAACCTGCTGTCGCTCCGCGCGTTGCCTCGGACTCGTCACTGCGACGGGACAGAACGGGCAAAGCCATGGTGAAACCCCCGAGCAAGGCATCAAGTCGCGGCCAGAGCAATCAAGTCGCAGAAATCAGAAGGCTGCAACGGCGGATTGCGAACGGTGGGCTGCTTCAGTTCCAAAAAACAGGAGGACTGGAGATTGATAACTTCGCCTCTGATTTTGGCAACGGCAACAAGCAATTCCTTCGTGACGCTGTTGAACAGATGGGGCGATTAGCGGTCCAGGACTTCTCTTGGTCATTCGACCTGCTCTCGGGCGCACGAGACTTCACGAAACGGACTCTTCACGAAATTGAAAAAGTGGACAAGGCGGGTCTCTGGCTGCGTGGTTTAGACCAGTCGATGATGATGAACCTGCATGTCGGCCTCTCCGCGAGAGATGGCCGTTCAGAATCCGTCGACTTGGAGTTGGACGCTATCATCGAGGCAGTCCAACTCATCCACCGATCCAACGAAACTCTGAAGCAGGATTTCGAAGTTTCGCGACCGTTGGTTAGCGGGCGATCCGAAGTCCTCGCAAATGCATTCGTCCGGTCGATGCTCGCTTTTCATCGCGACCAGCTCGGTCGGCCAGCCCCGAAAGCTCGGACCGGACGATTTGCGGAGTTCATGCAAGCGGCTTGGGATGACCTCGGCTTTCCTAAGTTGGCCGAAGACACGCTTGGGAACCTCGCAGAACGGTTACCGCGTTTGATGCCGAAAGATAGCTAACTAACTGCGTTAGGAGATGCCGCCGTCGTAACCGAGATTGCCCTACGCAGTCATATGGACGGAGGACAAAGCTAATGGCGCGCCCTGAAGTAACCAGCCGCAAGCTGACCAATCGAAACGACGACGGCGATGCCTACAGCATCGACGAGTTCTGTGCTCGTCATCGCATCAGCGTGCAGTTGTTTTACAAGAACCGCGACCAGATGCCCCGTGGCTTCAATGTGGGCACGCGCGTGCTGATCTCGAAAGAAGCCGCTGCTGCTTGGCGCCGCGAGCGCGAGAACGCCGCCTAGCCAAAGTAAAAGGGCGGCCCGCCAGCCGCCCCTCCATCATCATCATCTCACGGGAATTCTGGAATGTACCTCACTGATAGCAGCGCGCCCGCGTGCGCGCAAGGCAGCAGCACGAACCCGCAGGCCATCGGCCCGATCGAGTTCCTGAAGGCACTGTTCGCCAACACCTCCGGGCCGGCTTACATCTGCTCGTTCACGAATGAGCGCATCGAGGGCGCCGAGCGACACATCATCGGCCGCAATTTCGCGCACGTCCAAGGCTTCAGGGAGAAGTGGGACATCAACGGGCGCGGCATGTTCGTTTGCGTCTCGACCCAGCGCGAGGGCACGCAGAAGCGCAACAAAGAGAATTGCAAGGAGACCAACGCCGGTCACACCGACATCGACTTCAAGAGTGTCGATCTGATCGGTGACGAGGATGCACGTGGTTTCGTGCTGAAGCAGCTCAAGCGGCTGAAATATCAGCCGAGCGCGATCGTGTTCTCCGGCAACGGAATCCACGTCTATTATTTCTTCAAGGAACCGATCGACACCCAGACGAACAAAGACCGCCTGGAGGCATTCTATCGCCAGCTCGCCGATGTCATGGCCGGCGACCTCGCGGTGTGCGAGGTCAGCCGTGTGATGCGCCTGCCGGGCTCGCACAACAGCAAGGATGGCGCGCTCACCGAGGTCGAGATCATCGAGCTGCATCCCGATCGCCGCTATGACCTCGAAGAATTGGAAGAATGGCTGAGCGAGCAGTCGCCGGTCATGCTGCGCAAGGAGCGCGAGCATGCGAGCCCGGCCGGCGCCGGCAACGATATGCTCGACTTCTTTGCCGAGTACGGCAAACGCTTCAACCTGAAGCCGCCGATCGACGTGCAGCAGCGCCTCGAAAACATGATGTTCATGGCCGGCGGCGACGCCTCGGTGCATCAGACTCAATTGCAATGCACGGCGGCGCTGCTCAATACCGGCGTACCCAAGGACGAGGTCGTCGCCACCGTGCTCGCCTACACCGAGCGCGCGGCCGGCAACTATGGCAGCCGCTGGAATTGGCGGCGCGAGGAACGCGGCCTCGTGCAGATGTGCGACGACTGGATCAAGAAACATCCACCGGCCAAGCCGAAGCTGCAATCGGTCGACCTCACGCGCAACGTCGTCGAGCAGGAGGAAAGGCAGGCCGCGACCGGCACTGACCCTGGCGGCAATGTGGTCAAGATGCCGGTGACCACGCCGGCGCCGCCCAAGCCGCATGAGCTGCACATCGCGATCGGCAAGGCGGTCATCGCGCATTTCGCGAGTGAGGGCGAGGAGCTGATCAACACCAAGAACGGTGCATGGTTCTACGCCAAGGGCATTTGGGAGCTGCGCACCGAGACCAAATGGCTCGACGTGCGGATCGAGCACAACTGCGAAGAGCTTGGCTATAAGACCGCGACGAGGCTGATCAGCGAGACACGCAACTGGATTTTGCGCCGGCCCGATCTGTGGCGCGACGGCGAATTGCCCTGGGATCAGCACGGCAAAATCCCGACGCGTAGCGGCCTCATCGACCCACGCACGGGCGCGCTGGAGCCGGCGCGCCCGGATCACTTCTGCACGTGGCGCGTCGAGGTCGATTATCAGCCCGACGCCAAGTGCACATGGTGGGAAACAATGATGACCGACATGTTCGGCGACCGCGACGAGACCGATCAGCGCGCGCTGATCGGCGTCGTGCAGGAGTGCATGGGCGCCGCCCTGATCGACAAGAAGCCGCGCGCGCTTTCCAAAGCCCTGGTGTTCTGGGGTATCGAGAACCGCGCCAAATCTGGCGTGCTCGATGTCACCAGCGGCCTGTTCGGCGGCAACCCGATCGGCGCGTCGCTGGCGTCGACCGAGGGTACGCACGGCTTGATGCCATTCCAGCGGCGGGCGCCCTGGATCTTGCACGAGGCGTTTGGGGGACAGTGGCATCTGTCCGCAACCGTCAAATCGATCATCACGCAGGAGCCTGTTCAGATCAACATCAAGAACGGACCGATGCCCACCACCGTGATCAGGGCGCCGATCTTCTGGGCGACCAACTTCCAGCCGCAGTTCAAGGAGGCGACGCGCGCCATCGTCAGCCGCATGATCGTGATCGAGGTGACCAGGGCGTTCGCCGAAGACAAGCCGATCGGCGCCGCCGCCGAGGCGATCAAGCGGGGCTTCTCCAAGCCGGGCGAGTTCGTCGTCGCCACCGAGCTTCCCGGCATTTTGAATTGGGCCATGGCGGGCCTGCGGAGGGCGCTGGAGCGGGGTTCGATCGAGCTGACTTCCGGCATCAAGAAGACCGCTGACGCGATCCATCGCGACAGCAACCTCGTCGCCGGCTTCTTGGATGAGTGTATCGGCTATGACCGGAACGCCCGAATTCGGACGACCGACTTCTGTTTGGCCCACTCGGCCTGGTTCTTGGAGATGAAGGGCGAAGACCGTCGTCTCCCGAGCAATGACAGCATCGGCAAGGCCCTGAGAGCCATTGGCGATCCTCGTATCGGCATGGATGTCGAGGAGATGCGGGACAACACCAGCCGGTTCTACTGCGGCATCGCGCTGAACAAGGCCGGGCTCCAGTATCACCTCACGGCGTTCCAGAGCCGGCTGTTTGAGGGGAAGGTCGCCACCGCCACGGCGCCGGATCGCGAGGTCAACTCGCTGATCCCGCCGTCCTGGAACGTCAAGAAGAGCGTCATCGGAATGCGTGAACATCACCGCGACAGTGACGCGAAGGAAGAGATCGATGACGAGTGAATTCAAATCGGTGAAATGCAGCTCCACGTGTCACGACGACGTGTCACTTTACGCTGCCGTGTCACTCGACCGCGATGACACGTGACACGAGAGGACGATCGCAGAGGTCGAGTGTCACGAGGCGTGTCACGACCGAAGCGACTTAAGACGTTGGAGTTTTCGCGATCAGTGACACTAGTGACACTAGGAGGATCAATAGAAGGGAGAGCTGTGAAGAGGTCGGAAACAGGTGGGATACAAGCAATCTGGAGGGAAAGCGAATTTCCGGTGTCACTCGCGTCACGTGTCACTGGCGTGGTCGGAGAAGCGGCTGCGGCCAGCGTCGAGGCGTCCGGCGATCTCACCAAGCCAACCCGGGTGCGGCCGCGCGACCCGCATCGCCGATGAACTCGAACAGACGGCACAAGGAGCTGGACGCGAAACGCGAGCTGATCAAGGTGCAGCCCACGCTCGACGCCAAGCAACCGTATTCGCGGCTGCGATGAAGGTCCTTGAACGGCTGCGTGATCTGTACGCCCTCGCGCGTGGCGCCAGGGGATCGAAAGCCGGTGACACCCCGGGGGGGTGGACTCGAAGCCCGGCCTGCAAAGCCCCGAGAACCGCACCGGCTGGTCCATGTGCAATAGGATCAGATTCCTAGACGGGGGTTGGACGGCATTTAGGAGGCCACCGTGAAAAACAAGGCGAAGGCGCACCTTGCACCGACGGCCGCCGCCCAGCGCATGCGGGAACACCGCGCGCGCCAGGCGAAGGGCGCTACGCGAATTGCCATCGATCTCGACGGGGACGACAAGGACTGGCTTCGGGGCCAAGGCACATTGACGGAATGGGACGAGGAAGATGGACGAGCGCTCGCGCGAGCTTTGAAGCTGGCGCTGCAGAAACTGCACCGCAAGTTACAGCGTAACGAAGGTTGAGGTCGCGATCTGCTATTTGAAGGTCGACTTCGAATAATGAGGAGACGAGAATGGTCGTCAAGTTATCAGCGACGGACCTAGAAACTGGCCGCCGTTTGGTTGCCCGCAAGATGGGGCGTTCGGTGGTTCGCATTTTGCCGGAAGCCGATGATTTGGTTGCCGTCAATCGGATAACCAAACGAATCCGCGAACTGCTCTGGCGCCGTGATGATCCTGGCAACATGCGCGCCTGTCGCGCGCTGGTCCGCGAGCAAGCTCGGCTGTCGCTTGCGTATGAGCGACGCCATGGGAAGGCCCCCAACATCAAGCACGTGTAAATGACGAACGTCCCAACTCTCGAAGAGCGCGGTGCGATCGAAGCGCAGGTTTTGCCCCAGCGGCGAGCCGAGATCGAAGGCCTCGTCAAATCGCTGGCCCCAGTGATCGGCGATTTCGTGCTGGCAGCAATCACGCCGCTGAAAGCGCGGATCAACGAACTGGAGTCGCGCCCGACACTGCGTTACTTGGGCGTTTGGGATGCATCGCGGACGTATCCGCCGGGGTCCTTCGTCACACATGCGGGTTCGATTTGGCATACCGACCAGGAAACCGCCGGCGTTCGGCCGGGTGACGGCGCAATTTGGCGACTGGCTGTGAAACGGGGCACAAAATGAAAGTACTGGATGAAGCAAACGCCGAGCTGTGCCGCCATCGCGATCTTGCGTTAACTGCCTATGCGCGCCGTCTGCTTGCTCGCGGTGCCGACATTGACGGAGAAGAGTTTCGTGCGGACTTGTCGAAATACGCGGGCGAGCTGGAGGCGTGGCGCAGCAAAGCGATGGATCGCTTGCGGCAATTTGTCGAGGCGATGATGGAGCGGCCGTCCGCGACGCTGCACTAACTGCCGATGATGCTCTAGCGCATCAAGGAGTTCGTAGCGCTGTTAGTCTGCTGTTGTGGGAAAAGCGGAAGTCGCGATGCGCGTAGTTCGACTTCCGAGTCTGCGCGTCGGGTAATCTCCGAGTTCGAAGGCAAAGCGGAAAACCATATGCTCGCGCCTTGGTGCACGCAGCACAACCAAACAGCAGGCGAACGCTAAAAGCCGTTCGCCGCGGCGCTGTCGCGGTCAGCTTGTTTTTGCCGAACAATCGCTAGGCCTTCGCTGCACGCAACAAATTCGCTGCTCCCGAGACGCATTCCAAACTTCTCGCAAAACGAACGATTCTCATCCGTTAATGCCTGCACAAGTTGCTGTTGTGCCGCCGCGCGCATGGCGGGAACAGCGATGAAGGCTGCATAGAGGCCACATGCTACCATCGCGGCAATGACCAGTGAAAACGCGAGTGAACCTGGAGCACGATTTATGACTGGAGTACTGACGCTGTGTTGGGCCATCGCCGTTTCTCCTCTTAAATATCTGCTGAAAATATCTTTGACGCCCCGCAAATTCTAGACGCTCTTGGCCAGCCCCAATGTGAACCTGTTCACATTGCTGCACAAGGAAAAACGAGCGTCGGTTTGAGAAGGACAAGCTTGTGGATGCCCTATGGCGATGTCGTGATCGCCCTGTCCACGGTGCTACTCACCAAGCGGACGCTCAATGGCCGCGAGATCGATCAGATCATCTGGGATGTTGAGACACGCAAGGCTTTGGCGATTGAGCAACAGCGCCGGGCAGACCGGCGCAAGGCCGAAGTGGACGCCGAGCGCTTTCGGGCGGAATGTAAGCAGCTCGACGCCGCGCGCTCGCCACATCTTGCCCAAAATCAAGTGGCGTAATCGGCGACATCAATGATCAGAAGACACGGCGGATGTACCCGAGCCTTATGATCTCGAATGGCCCCGACGTGCAATACAAGCGGCTGGGCTGAAGCGGCTGGAAGATTTGATCCCCACAAAGACGGATGATCGGGACCGTCTCTGGTAGGAGTTAAGGCCGCCTCGGCGGCCCTTGTCCACACCCACGACAGGCAGTAGCTCGCCGCCGATCCGACCTCCTACCAATCGACAATTTGCCAGCCGCGCGTGGCCCCGCTTTGATGGCGGCATGGCGATCGTCCGCATCCGCAAGCATGAAGCTGTGCCGCAAACCGGCAGTTACGAAGTCTGCTTCGGCGATGGCCGGCCGAGCGTCTACTTCTATTGGGACGACGTCGCCGGACGGCGGCTCCAGCCTGACCGGCGCAGAAGCACTTGAGCGTGGCCGCAAGGGCCGAACCCGAGCACATGCTGTAGGAGCCCGACAACGAGACGGCCCCAGGCCGGCGCAAGGAAGCTGGGCTGGGGCCGCTCCGGGGCCGAGAGCCTAGCCCCGCGCGTCTGAAACGCTTGCAGAGCCAAGTCTAGATAATGGCCATCGTTCCTATCGTAGCAGCATCAAGGATCGCGGCCCGGAGCCGCTGCTACAGGATGGATTTCATGCGTCGCCCAATGACCAATGGGTGCCAGCCGCTCCTTGGCCGCTGTCTGAAATCCGATGATGTCTGGCGGCGATGTCGGCAGGCTTTGTGGCTTCTGACGTCCTGGCAAAACTGATCCTGCCGAGCCTCTGCTCGGCCTCAAGCACCAGCTCGTGGAGATGCTGCAGTTCGGAAAGCTCAGAAGCAAGTGCTTCGAGACGCTGGCTCAAGACTGCAATGCGATTGTACATCTGGCCACCTCTAAATTACTGCGATTTAGTTGTTGTTCCTGCGCGCTGCGGCCGGGGACCTCGGTTAGGCTAGTGCTAAGGCCGCCTGTGCCGCGCCGATGCGGAGGCGAGCAGAACTAACCAAATTGAAAGCTCTTTGGGGTTCCCGCGATTGCAAATGTGAATCGCGCCCACAGGATTCGCCGTTCTTGTGCTCAATCCCTATCTCCCCCTGATGCGTATGGCGTACGAGCTTTGCCTGGCCAGTGCCGGCAAACAGGTTCCGACAGGACCGGACTGGATTCACGAAGTCAAACACGACGGCTACCGGATGCTGGTCATTCGGGAGAACGAGCGCGTGCGGCTGTTCTCGCGCAACGGCACCGAGTGGACCAGGCGCTATCCATGGATCGTCGAGGCGGCGCTTAAGAACCGGCAGAAGCATTTCGTCATCGATGGCGAGGCCGTGGTGCTCGGCGTCGATGGCGTCTCCGATTTCAACGCGCTGCACAGTCGCAAGCACGAGCACGAGGTGCAGCTCTACGCGTTTGACGTTCTCGCCATCGCCGGCGACGACCTTCGGCAGCTCCCGCTGCACCTGCGCAAGACGAACCTGGCGCGGCTGCTGCCCCGCCGGCCAGACGGGATCACCGTCGCGCCGTTCGAGCGCGGCGAGATCGGGCCGGAGCTGTTCCTGGCGGCGTGTCGCATGG
>NZ_JADPJF010000088.1:0-17045 GCF_023073295.1 Bradyrhizobium sp. 23
CTTCAATCCCGTGATGTCGCGGCCCTCGAACACGATCTGGCCGGAGCTCGGCGCGATCTCGCAGGTCAGCATCTTGAAAAAGGTTGATTTGCCGGCGCCGTTGGGGCCGATGATCCCGCGCAGCTCGCCCCGATTGACGCTGAAATCGATGTCGCTGTTGGCAACGAGGCCGCCATAGCGCTTGGTCAGGCCGGTGGCTTTCAGGATCGGCCCGGAATAGGCGGGGTGCTCGACCTCCTTGGCCTGCATCGGCGCCGGTGGAGGTTGCAGCCTGGCCTCGGTGTCAGCGGCGTCCTGCTCCATCTCCGCATCCGTCTGCTTTCGCTTTCCCGAGACGAGGCGGTAGAGATCGGCAAGGCCGCCGATGATGCCGCCGCGCAGGAAGCAGACCAGCAGCACGAACACGACACCCAGCACCAACTTCCAGGCTGCGCCGAGGCCCAGTGCGGACTGCAGGAAGTCCTGAAGGAACAGCCAAACGGTTGCGCCGACCAGCGGTCCGAACAGCGTGCCCCTGCCGCCGATGGCCGTCTGCATCACGAGCTGGCCCGAGGTGTCGAAGGTGAAGGCGTCGGGCGGCATGAAGGCCTGGAGCACGCCGAGCAGTCCGCCGGCGAAGCCCGCGTAAGCGGCTGCGATCACGAAGGCGGTCAGCTTGTAGCCATGGATGTTGTGGCCGACGGCCGTGGCGCGCAGCGGATTGTCGCGGATCGCACTCAGAACCGCGCCGACCGGCGAGCGCACGATCCTGAGGGCGATGACAACGCCGACGAAATAGCACAGCGCGATGAACTGATAGAGCGACCAGCCATTGGTGAAGTGGATGGAGATGAAGCCGAGATTGAAGCTCGGCGTCGGCACGCCGGGCAGGCCGTTTTCGCCGCCGGTGAAATCGGAAAGTGGATTGAATTCGACGAAGAAGAACACTTCCGCGATTGCCACGGTGATCATCGCGAAATAGATGCCGGTGCGGCGCAATGCGATCAGGCCGATCAGGTAGCCGGTCGCTGCGGCCGCGATCATGCCGATGATCAGCGCGCCCAGCACGTTGCCGAAGCCCGCGCGGGTCAGCAGGTAGGCGGCGACGAAGCCGCCGGTGCCGTAGAAGGCGGACTGGCCGAACGAGAGCAGGCCGGTGAAGCCGAACAGGATGTCGAAGCCGAGCCCGAACAGGCCCCAGACCAGGATCCTGTTCACGGTGTTCGGCGCGAACCCGAGATGAGGCAGCACGAAGGGGGCTGCGATCAAGCCGATCGCAGTCAGGGCTTCGATCAGGAAGGGGCGTTGCTTGAGCATCAGGTGATCGCTTACTCGCGGCCCTGGACGCCGAGCAGGCCATGCGGTCGTACCACGAGTACGAGCGTCATCGCCGCAAACAGCATCACATAGGCATAGCCGGGGTTGAACATGGAGGTGACGCTGATGATCTCGCCGGCGATCAGGCCGCCGAGAATTGCGCCGGGGAACGAACCGACGCCGCCGATCACCACCACCACGAAAGTCTGGACCAGGATGTCGTCACCGATGCCCGGTGTCAGCGACACCACCGGCGCGTTGACGATGCCGGCAAAGCCGGCGGCCATTGCGCCGATGCCGAAGACCACCATGAAGACGCGATAGACATTGATGCCAAGCGAATCCACCATCACCGAATCCTCGATGCCGGCGCGCACAATCATGCCCAGCCGGGTCCGGTAGAGCACGATGAACAATGCGCCGAGGGCGATCGCGACGATGCCGACGACGGCGAGGCGGTAGGTCGGATAGAACATGAAGCCGAGATTGGTGATGCCCTGGAATAGCGCCGGCGGCGGCACCAGCTGCGACTGGCTCGAGAAGATCAGGCGCACGAGCTCGACGAAACAGATGCCGAGCCCGAAGGTCACGAGCAGCTGATCCTCGTGCGGACGATGATAGAAATGACGGATGATGCCGCGTTCCATGAGAACGCCGAGCAGCATCACGAACAGGGAGCCCGCGATCACGGCAAGGGTGAACGACTCCGTGTACTGATAGGCGACGAAGCCGGCATAGCCGCCGATCATGAACATCGCGCCGTGTGCGAGGTTGAGCACGCCGAGCGTGCCGTAGATGATGGTCAGGCCGGAGCTGATCAGCGCGAGCAGGGCGCCGAGCGCGAGCCCGTTGAAAAGCTGTGAAACGAGGTTGGGCCAACTTATCATGCGACAATCGCTGTTGTGGCGCGCGATGTTGCGCGTCAGAAAAAGGCGACGCCGCGGGACCGGAGTGCAGTCCGCGGCGTCACAGGGGTTGGCGAGGTCTCAGCTGTAGTCGCCGAGATGGCAGCCGAAGGCGTCGGGCTTCTGCATCAGGCCTTCACCCGGGACGATCTCGACGACGTCGTACCAGTCTTCCTTGTTCTTCATGTCCTTCTGCTGCTTGCCCTTGACGATGATCACCGGGCGGACGCATTGGTGATCCTCCGGGCGGTAATGGACGTCGCCGACCAGGGAGGGGATCGTCTCGCCCTTCTCGTAGGTCTTGATCACGTCAGGCGGACTGAAGCTGCCGGCCTGCTCGCACATGTGCGCCCAATGCGCGAAGCTGACATAGGCGTTCTCGGCGCCCCATTCGGGCTTGTAGCCGTACTTCTTCTCGAACGCTTCGTTGAACATTTTCGCCAGCGGGAACTTGTCCTCGATGGTCCACCAATAGTCGGTGGCGGCGTAGACGCCCTGCATCAGGCCCCCGGTCTCGCGCGCGATGAAAGGCACCTGGTACGGCACGACCAGCTTCATCTTGTCGAGCACGCCAAACTGCTTGGCCTGTTGTGTCGACAGTACCGCGTCGTGGCCCCAATTGACGTTGATCAGCACGTCGGCGCCGGAGTTGGCGACGTTCAGCAGGTATGAGGAATAGTCGGGGGCGCCGAGCGGGGCGACCTGGTTGGTCACGGTGGTCCAGCCGGCGGTCGCCAGGAAGTCCTGCATCGATTTGGTAACGGTGTGGCCGTAGGTGTAGTCGGGCGTCAGATACGCCGCCTTCTTGCCCTTGCCGAACTCACGTACCATCACCGGGCCGATCGCTGCGGCCGCAGTCTGGCCGTAGAAGTTCTGGCGAAAGCCGTAGCGGACGCAATCCTTGCCGGTGGTGTCGTTCGAGCCGGAAATGCCGCATACGAAAATCACATGTTCGCGCTGGGCGAGCTTGTTCAGCGCCACCGCAACGGCGCTCGACGTGCCGCCGGTGATCATGATCGCCTTGTTCTCGCTGATGAAGCGCTGCTGCGCCTGCACTGCCTCGTTCGGCTTGGCCGCGGAATCGGCGACGCCGAACTTCAGCTCCTTGCCGAGCACGCCCTTGCTGGTCTTGGGCGAGATCTTCTTGATCAGCTCGTGGCCTTCATTGATGTGCTCGATCGCGAGCTGGTAGCCCTTGAGCTCGTCTTCACCCTGCACGGCATAGGTGCCGGTGCGCGGCACCGAGATGCCGATGAAGGCGGTGGAGCCCGAGACCCCTGCGGGGTAGGAGCCGATCGCCGGCTTGTCCTCGGCAAACGCCGGCATCCCCGGCAGAACCGCGCCACCGATGAGGCCCGCGGTGGTCTGAAGCAGGCCACGGCGCGAAAGGCCGCGGCGGATGAGATTGTCAGTCATGATCGTTTCCTCCTAACGTCGTTCTTGTTTGCAGGCAAAGCACGACCTGTCCGACGGCAGCCGGCCTCGAAGGCCTGTCCGCGCCGGGCACGTCACATCCGCGTGTAGCTCTTGGGCGCAAGCATTGCTTGTGAACGCCTTCTGTCAATTTCGTCTTTGGTCGAACGCCGAAAATTATCTCGTGAAAACATATCGCATCACGATATATATTAGCCTTTGTGAGTACGAGGCTGGCGGGTTCGGCGAGAGAAATGGCGCGGCAGACGACAGTGGCGGGTACCCGAAAGCGACGGTCGTGGCCGCAAGGTGCGGAGCGGCAGGAGGCGGCGTGGCCGGAAGAGGTGAGCGGGCAGCGGGCGACACCGCAGTCCGGCGATGCCTCGCGCATGCCCGATCCGCGCAACTGGCCGGCCGGCCGGCGCGGGCCCGCCGTCGGCCCCGTTCAGGCGAAGCGCGCGCCCGGTCCGATGCAGAAGCTGAGCGTGCGCGCCCAGAACGTCCTCAAGGAACTCGCGGTCGAGCTCACTGCCGAGCAACCGCCGAAGGGGAATTGGTCGCCCTCGCGCGAATTGCTGCTTGCGCTGACGGCCGAACGCCTCGCGACCGCGCGCAATTGCGGTCCTCACACGATGAGGGAAATCATCGACTGGGCGCAGGGCTGTGGCGTGACGATCAAGCCGGTGATCCCGCCCGGCGGCTCGCTGTCGCAGATGTGGGCCGAGTTGATTAGCAATGCATCCGCGGGTGCCTTGACCAGCGCCGAGATTGCCGGCGCGCTGCAGCGCTCGATCCGGCGAAAGAGCGTCCGTATCCCGATCGCGTTCCAGGTCATCCTGGTGAAGATCCTGCTGTCCAGCTTCGAATAGGTGGCGATATTTGTGTGTCCGGGGCGCCGGTCGGTTGGTTCGGCTTGGCCTTCCTTGCTAGTCTCGGTGAGGCCGCCCGTTGCACCGGCTGGCTCGACGTCGCAGGCAGGGAATGGCCCCATCGAAGCGGAAGACGACACGCCCGGCGCGTGCTGTGCCCACAAAGGGTGGCGCGATGCGCGAGGCCGACTACGGGGCGCTTGCGCAGTTTCGCTATCAGCTCCGAACCTTCCTGGCCTTCAGCGAAGCCGCGGCCCAGAGCGCCGGCTTGACGCCGCAGCAGCACCAGGCGCTGCTGGCGATCAAAGGATTGGCCGCCCCTGACGGCGCCAGCGTCGGCGACATCGCGCGCTTCCTGCTGATCCGGCACCACACCGCGGTGGAGCTGGTGGATCGCATGGCGAAACTGAAGCTGATTGGCCGGGAAGCCGACCCGGATGATGCGCGGCGCGTCCTGGTCAAGCTGACAGCGAAGGGCGAGCGGAAGCTGCGATCCCTCTCGCGCATCCATCTGGACGAGCTCAGCGCCGCCGCGCCCGGTTTGGGCAAGATCCTGCGAGCGTTTCGAGCCAAGAGACGCTGAGGACACGCTGAAGAAAGCGCGAAGCCGCGAGCTCTACGCCGCCGCGCCCTGAGCGGCGAGCTGCGCGGCCTGGTGCTCGGTGGTCAGTGCGTCGGTCAGTTCGCCCAGCGCTTCGCCCGCCATCACCTGCGGCAGCTTATAGAGCGTCAAATTGATGCGGTGATCGGTGACGCGTCCTTGCGGGAAATTATAAGTGCGGATGCGCTCGCTGCGGTCGCCGGAGCCGACCTTCTCCTTGCGCTCGGCCGAGCGCGCCGCGTCGAGGCGTTGCTGCTCGGCGTCGTAGATGCGCGAGCGCAGGATGTTCATGGCGGAAGCGCGATTCTTGTGCTGCGAGCGGCTATCCTGCATCATCACCACGATGCCGGTCGGGATGTGGGTGATGCGGATCGCTGATTCGGTCTTGTTGACGTGCTGGCCGCCGGCGCCTCCGGCGCGCATCGTCTCGATACGCAAATCATCGTTCCGGATCTCGACGTCGACCTCCTCCACCTCGGGCATCACGGCGACGGTGGCGGCAGATGTGTGGATGCGCCCCTGCGTCTCGGTGTCCGGCACGCGCTGCACCCGGTGCACGCCGGACTCGAACTTCAGCTTCGAGAACGCGCCGCGGCCCTGCACCTCGGCGATGATTTCCTTGTAGCCGCCGACGCTGCCTTCGCTGGCCGAGATCACCTCGACCTTCCAGCCCTGCAGGGCCGCGAAGCGCTCGTACATCCGGAACAGGTCGCCGGCAAACAGCGAAGCCTCGTCGCCGCCGGTGCCGGCGCGGATTTCCAGCACCACGTTGCGATCGTCCATGGCGTCCTTCGGCAGCAGCGCGACGCGGATCTTCTGGACCAACTCCTCGATCTTCGGCGTCAGCTCGCCGCGCTCGGCTTCCGCCATGGCGCGCATCTCGGCATCGGTCGCGGGATCGGCGATCAGCGCCTCGGTGTCGGCGAGCTCCTTGAGGGCCGAACGATAGGTCTTGACCGCTTCGATCAATGGCGTGAGCTCGGCGAGCTCACGCGTGATCTGCACATAGCGTTCGGAGGCGAGCTGACCGAGCGATTCGGCCTCGAGTGAGGCGTGATGCGCGAGCAGGACGTCCAGTTTGGCTTCGGGGAGTGACGACATCGGTTCGGTCTCAAATGCGGAAAAGGGCGAGGCGGCAGGAGGGGGCGACAGGCCCGCTACAAGGCCAGGCCTTCGGCCTCGGCAAATTCCGTCAGCTTCTGCCGGATCGAGACGCTGCCGGCGGGCGCGTCCAGCAACGGCCCGAGCATCGCCTCGGCCTTCTTGGCGTCGAGATCGAGCACCATGGCCTTGACCGGGCCGAGCGCGGTGGCCGAGAGCGACAGCGAGCGATAGCCCATCCCGATCAGCGCCAGCGCGCCGATCGGTTTCGACGCCATCTCGCCGCAGAGCGACAGCGATTTGTTCGCGGCTTGCGTCTTGCGTGCGATGTCGCGAAGCGCGCGCAGGATCGGCGCCGACATGGTGTCGAAGCGCTCCGAGACTTTCGCGTTGCCGCGGTCGACCGCGAACAGGAACTGGAACAGATCGTTGGAGCCGACCGAGATGAAGTCGACCTTCTTCAGGAGCTCGTCGAGCTGATAAAGCAGCGCCGGCACCTCGACCATGGTGCCGATGTCGATCCGCTCCGGCAGCGTGTGGCCGTGCTGGCGCAGATAGGTCAGTTCGCGTTCGACCAGCGCCTTCGCAGAATCGAATTCACCCACCTCCGAGATCATCGGGAACATGATGCGCAGCGCGCGGCCGCCGCCGGCGCGCAGCAGTGCGCGGATCTGGCCGCGCAACAGGCCGGGACGATCGAGCCCGAGCCGGATCGCGCGCCATCCGAGCGCGGGGTTCTCCTCGATTACCGCCTCCATATAAGGCAGCGCCTTGTCGCCGCCGATGTCGAGGGTGCGGAAGGTGACGGGCTTGGTGCCGGCGGCATCCAGCACGGTGCGATAGAGCGCGAGCTGGTCGCTGGTGCGCGGCAGGCTCTGGCCGACCATGAATTGCAGCTCGGTGCGGAACAGGCCGATGCCGGCGCTGCCGGTGTCTTCGATGTGCGGCAAGTCGATCGCGAGACCCGCATTGATCATCAGCTCGACCTTCTGGCCGTCCTTGGTGACGCAGGGCCGGTCGCGCAGCGCCAGATACTGCGCCTGGCGGCGGGCCCGGAAGCGCACGCGCTCGGCGAAGGCTGCTTCGACCTCCTGCGATGGGCGCACATAGATCATGCCGGAGGTGCCGTCGACGATGACGGCGTCGCCGGGATCGGCGATACCAGGCGCGTTCGGGACTTCGCCGACCGCGGGAATGCCGAGCGCGCGCGCCACGATCGAGACGTGGGAATTGGCGGTGCCTTCCTCCAATATGATGCCGCGCAGGCGCTTGCGGTCATAGTCGAGCAGCGCCGCCGGGCCCATCGCGCGCGCGATGACGATGGCGTTGTCGGGCAATTGTTCGCGTGACGGCGCGTGATCCTGGCCGACCAGCTGTCGCATCAGGCGATAGCCGAGATCCTCGAGATCATGCAGCCGGTCGCGCAAATAGGGATCTGTCGAGCGCAGCATGCGCGCGCGGGTGTCGGATTGCACACGCTCGACGGCGGCTTCCGCCGTGAGGCCGGTGGCGACCGCCTCGTGCAGCTTGTGCGACCAGCCCTGGTCGTTGGCGAACATGCGGTAGGCTTCCAGCACCTCGCGATGCTCGCCGCCCTCGGCGACGTCGCCGCGCTCCAGCATGCGGTCGAGATCGGCGCGCAGCTTGGCGAGCGCGGTGTCGAGCCGCTTGATCTCCTTTGGCAGGTCCTCGGCGATGTAGTCCTTGATAACCACGCGCGGCTCGTGCAGCACGACATGGCCGAGTGCGATGCCTTCCGACAGGATGGCGCCGACCTTCTGCGCCGAATGGCGCGCCGCGGGCTCATGGCCTGGCTGGGCCAGCGCAGACAGCTCGCCGGAGGCGATCAGCTCCGCCAGCACCATCGCGGTGGTCTGAAGCGCCTCGAGCTCCTCCTCGACATAGTTGCGCTTGGCGCGATTCTGCACCACCAGCACGCCGAGCGTGTTGCCGGCGCGCAGGATCGGCACGCCGAGGAAGGAGTGGTAAATCTCTTCGCCGGTCTCCGGGCGGAACGAGAAGGCCGGATGGCTTTGCGCATCGCTTAGGTTGAGAGGCGTTGCCTCGCTCGCGACCAGGCCGACCAGGCCCTCATGGGCGCTGAGCACGGTGTGGTGCACCGCCTCGCGGTTGAGGCCTTCGGTGGCATAGAGCTCGAGCGTGTTGTCGACGCGCAGCACATAGACCGAGCACACCTCGGCCACCATGTTGGCGGCGATCAGCACCACGATCTTGTCCAGCCGCTCCTGGGCCGAGACCTGCTCCGCCATGGTTTCGCGGAGCCGTCTCAACAAGACGCGGGGACCTCCCGACGCGCTCCGCATGAACCGTCAATCTCCTCCGTCTGCCGGGGCCGAAAGGACCCGCGGCGGCTCGCCCAGAAATCCAGAAAAACAACAAATTTGCTCGTCCGGCGCCAGCCCCGGCGGTTGCCTGGGCCGAATCAGCACCGCCTCAACTGGGGCACAGTTTCTGGCAGCCCACCCAGTTCGCCGTATAGCGAATTGGGGCTTGTTTTGCCAAGCAAAACGCCTGCCAAACGCGAAAGTGTGGACACCTTCGCGTTTGCTGCGACCGCTAAGAGAAAATTAGCCTAAGCCTGATCGAGACCGTAGAGCGTGTGCAGGGTGCGCACCGCAAGCTCGGTATAGGCGGTGTCGATTAGAACCGAGAATTTGATCTCGGAGGTTGTAATGGCCCGGATGTTGATATTCCGTCCTGCGAGGGCCGAGAACGCCTGGGCGGCAACGCCGGCATGGCTGCGCATGCCGCTGCCGATCACCGAGATCTTGGCGACATCGGTAGCCGTGTCGAGCCGGGCATAATTGATCTGGCTCTTGGCCGCGGTAATCGTCTCCTTGGCCCTGGTGTAGTCGGCGGCCGGGACCGTGAAGGTGAGGTCGGTGGTCTTCCCGTCCTCGGAGACGTTCTGCACGATCATGTCGACGTTGATGTTGGCATTGGCGAGCGGGCCGAAGATCGACGCCGCCACGCCGGGCTTGTCCTCGATCTGGCGTACCGAGATCTGGGCCTCGTCCTTCGAAAAGGCGATGCCGGTGACGATGTGGCTTTCCATGATCTCCTCCTCGCTGCAGATCAGCGTGCCGGGCGGCTGGTTGGCATGCGGGTCGATATCCTCGGGCTTGTCGAAGCTCGAGCGGACGAAAATTGGCATGTTGTGGACCATGCCGAGTTCCACCGAGCGGACCTGGAGCACCTTGGCGCCCTGGGAGGCCAGCTCCAGCATGTCTTCAAATGCGATCTTGTCGAGCCGGCGCGCCTTCGGCACGATTCGCGGATCGGTGGTGTAGACACCGTCGACGTCGGTGTAGATGTCGCAGCGGTCCGCCTTCACGGCGGCGGCGATCGCCACGGCCGAGGTATCGGAGCCGCCGCGGCCGAGCGTGGTGATGCGGTTGGTCTCGGGGTTGATGCCCTGGAAGCCGGCGATCACGGCGACTTCCTTGCGCTCCCTGAAGCGCTTGATGATCTCGCTGCCGTCGATGCCCTCGATCCGGGCCGAAGCATGGGCGTCGCTGGTCGTGATCGGGATCTGCCAGCCCTGCCAGGAGCGGGCCTGGATACCCATGCCCTGAAGCACGATGGCAAGCAGGCCGGACGTCACCTGTTCGCCCGAGGCGACCACGGCGTCGTATTCGCGCGCGTCGTGCATCGGCGAGGCCTCGGTGCACCAGGCCACCAGCTCGTTGGTTTTACCGGACATCGCCGAGACGACCACGGCCACTTCATGGCCGGCGTCGACCTCACGCTTCACATGGCGTGCGACGTTGCGGATACGTTCGATGTTGGCGACGGACGTGCCGCCGAATTTCATCACGAGGCGGCTCATGACGACGCGTGCATTCCTTCATAAGGATCAGTATGGTGGCCCGCACTGGACGGGCCTCGCGGACACCGACCGCGCGTATACATAGCGGCGGGGCCGGGGGCAAGCGGGTTCCTGCGGGGCAGGGTGCGGGGTAGTGGGTTAACCGAGATCATGGCGCGCTATATCGACGAGATCCTGCAGCCTGGCGAGAAGGTGCTGTATTCGACCAATGCGCACTGGATCTTCTATTTTCCGGCGATCCTGGCCTGGATCGTGGCGCTGGTCCTGTTCGTCCTGTCCCGGCAAACCACCGTCGAGGGGCTCGTCATGCTCTGTCTGGTTGCGGCCGGCCTGGTCGCTCTGGCGGCGCTGTACTGGACTGTGAAGGGCTGGTTCCATCGCTTTACCACCGAGACCGACGTGACCAATTTGCGGGTCGTGCACAAGACCGGCTTCATCAAGCGCCGCACCTTCGAGATGGCGCTGGACAAGGTCGAGAGCGTCGATGTCGATCAGACCATTCTTGGACGAATTCTCAACTACGGCGACGTGACGATTCGCGGCGTCGGCGAGGGGATCGAGACGATCAAGACCATCGCCTCGCCGCTCGCCTTCCGTAGTTCGATCACCACGCGGTAGGACCGCGCGTAACCATGAGCATGCAGCAAGATACTTCCGTAACCGCAAGCACCTCGCCGGGCTCGACCGTCGATGCCGCCGAGATCGCGAAATTCTCAAAGCTCTCGGTCGAGTGGTGGGATCCCAACGGCAAGATGGCACCGCTGCACCGGATCAACCCGCTGCGGCTCGGGTATATCCGCGATGCCGCCTGCCGCAAGTTCGAGCGCAACGCGCGCAGCCTCAACTGCCTCGGCGGTCTGCGCGTGCTCGACATCGGCTGTGGCGCCGGCCTGCTCTGCGAGCCGTTGTCGCGCCTGGGTGCGCAGGTCATCGGCGTCGATCCGTCGGTCAGCAACATCGCGGCCGCCAAGCTGCATGCCGACAAGGCGCACCTCGCGATCGACTATCGCTGCACCACGGTTGAGGAGATCGACCCGCGCGAGCGCTTCGACATCGTTCTGGCGATGGAGGTGGTCGAGCACGTCGTCGACGTCGGCGTTTTCCTGAAGCGCTGCGCCGCGATGCTGAAGCCGAACGGCCTGATGGTGGTCTCGACGCTGAACAGGAACTGGAAGAGCTTTGCGCTTGCCATCGTCGGCGCTGAATATGTCCTGCGCTGGCTGCCGCGCGGCACCCACGAGTGGAACAAGTTCGTCACCCCCGACGAGCTGACGAAATACCTGCTCGACAACCGCCTGGTCATCACCGAGCAGACCGGCGTCGTCTACAGCCCCTTCGCCGACAAATGGACCCTCTCGTCAGACATGGACGTGAACTACATGGTGGTGGCGGAAGGCATGGTGTGAGGCGTTGCCGCTTCCAAACATTCGGCGTCGTCCTGGCGAAAGCCAGGGTTTAGTTAGGCGAAAACTGATAATTACGAGTCTTCGCCAAACCACTCCCTGGGGTAATGGGTCCTGGATCTGCGCTTCGCTTGTCCAGGACGACACCGAATTCGTCAGGCAGGCATCGCACCCATGACATCCGCGTGATTGACCTGCTTGAGCGCGAGCGGCACGTTGACTCAACGTCCTCTCGCTCCCAGCGCAGTCCCACCCATGTTGACCATCGCCAGCCTCTGGATTCCCTTCACCGTCATTGCCGCGCTCGGCCAGGTCGCGCGCAATGCGATGCAGCGGTCGCTGACGAAGCCGCTGGGGACCTGGGGCGCAACCAATATCCGCTTCCTGTTCGGCTTTCCGTTCTCGCTGCTTTTCCTGGCGGTGGTGCTGGTCGCCACCGGCGATCATCTCGATATGCCGCCCGGTGTGTTCTGGCCGTGGCTCCTGCTCGGCGCGCTCAGCCAGATCGTCGCGACCGGCCTGATGCTGCTCGCCATGAACGACCGCTCCTTCGTGGTGACGACGGCCTATTTGAAAACCGAGGCGATCCAGACCGCCATCTTCGGCTTCGTCTTCCTCGGCGATCATCTGACATGGCTGAAGGTGCTTGCGATCGTGATCGCGACAATCGGCGTCGTCATCACCGCGCTGCGGCCCGGCGGCGAGAAGAGCTTTGCCGAATTGAAGCCGACCATCACCGGCCTCGTCGCGGCCGCGGCCTTCGCGCTCTCTGCGGTCGGCTTCCGCGGCGCCATCATCAACGTGCCTGATGTCTCGTTCGTGACTGCGGCATCGTTCACGCTGGTGCTCGGCCTGTTCGTGCAGACGCTGATCCTGACGGTCTATCTGCTCTGGCGGGCGCCAAAAGTGCTTCAGTCGATCCTGAGGCTTTGGAAGCCATCGCTGCTCGCCGGCTTCATGGGCGCCTTCGCCTCGCAGTTCTGGTTCCTGGCGTTCGCGCTGACGGCCGCCGCCAATGTCCGCACCCTCGCTTTGATCGAGGTGCTGTTCGCGCAAGGCGTGGCGTACTATTCGTTCAAGCAGCCGATCGCGCCGCGCGAGATTATTGGCATCGTGCTGATCGTGGTCGGCGTGGCGGTGTTGGTGGGAGTCTAATTCCGATCTTCCGGCAGCGTCGGCAGCGGCGACACCTCGATGCCTTCGTCGATCAGCGACTTGGCCTCGTCGGGCGAGGCCTCGCCATAGATCGGACGGTGCTCCTTGTCGCCGTAATGCATCGCGCGGGCTTCGGTGGCGAATCGCTCGCCGACATTGTCGGCGTTCTTCACGATGTGATCGCGCAGCTCTTTGAGCTTGGCGCGCAGCTCGCGCTCCTGCGCCATCAGCAGCGAGGTCGGTGCGGATTGCGCAGCTTCGGGCGCGGTCATCGTGGCGGTGGGCTCAGGCGGGGGCGTGGCGCGTCCGCGGCCCTTCTTGCCGACGATGCGCGGCGCCATGATCGCCTTGTCGACCTTGGCCGAGCCGCAAATCGGACAGGTCACGAGCTTGCGCTTCACCTGCTGGTCGTACGCGGCCGAGCTCTGGAACCAACTCTCGAAGTCGTGGCTCCGGTCGCAGCGGAGCGCGTAGCGGATCATGCCGATCCCCGCACCAGGTGCAGATGATCCGGCCCCGCCTTGGGGTCGGCGACGCCGAAGCGGCGGCCGTGCTGGAGTGAGGGTATCGCGCGGCGCGCGGTCTCGACCTTGGCCGGATCGATTTTTGCCATGATGATGCCGGGCTCGACATCGCCTTCGGCGAGGATCTCGCCCCAGGGATCGATGATCAGCGAATGGCCATAAGTCTCGCGCTTGTTCTCGTGCAGGCCTGCCTGTGCCGCGGCGAAGATGAAGCAACCGGTCTCGATCGCGCGCGCACGCAACAGCACGTGCCAATGCGCCTCGCCGGTCTTGCGGGTAAAGGCCGAGGGCACCGTGATGAAGTACGCGCCGCTTTCGGCCAGCGCGCGGTAGAGCGCGGGGAAGCGCACGTCATAACAGATCGTCAGGCCGACGCGGCCCCAGGGCAGGTCGGAGATCACGGCCGTCTCGCCCGGCTGGTAATTGGCGGATTCGCGATAGCTCTCGCCGTCAGGCAGCTCGATATCGAACATGTGGATCTTGTCGTAGCTCGCGAGCACATTGCCCTCGGGCCCGATCAGGAACGAGCGGTTGACCGCTTTCTCGTCCGAAAAGCGCAGCGCCAGCGAGCCGACATGGATGTGGATCTTCAGTTCCGCCGCGAGCGCCCGGTACGCCCTCAGCGAGCTGTCGTCGTCTTGGCTCTGGAGGTGCTCGAACAGGGCCTTGCGGTTGAGCTGCATCATGTTGCTGACTTCGGGCGTCTGCACGTAGTCGGCGCCATTGGCTACAGCCTGGCGGATCAGCCTGGTGGCCTGCGCGAGGCTGGGCTCGGGCATCAGGCCGGTGCGCATCTGCACCATAGCCGCCGTGAAGGTCCTGTTGTCGCTCATGACTCCGCCTTGACGCTTTCGAGCATGCCGTCGAGCTTGCCTTCGCGATCGAGCGCGTAGAGCTCGTCGCAGCCCCCGACATGGGCTCCGCCGATCCAGATCTGAGGGAAGGTCGAGCCCTCGCCGGCGCGATCGTACATCTCCTGGCGCCAGGACGGGTTCTTGGCGATATCGAACTCCGTGAACGTCGCCTTCTTGCGGGTCAGCAGCGACTTGGCGGCGGAACAATAGCCGCAGCCCGGCCTCGTGTAGATCTCGACAGCAGCGGTCATCTTGTCTGGCGCTCTCATGTCATGAATTCATTGAATTATATGGGACTTCACCGGCTCTCGACAACCCGGGCAAACACCAGCACGTCCACTTGCGCCGCTTTGGCCCGGAGCAGGGCCCGCGCACACGCATCCAGCGTCGCGCCCGACGTCAGGACGTCGTCGATGAGGACAATGCGCCGACCCTGGACGTCCGCCTGGCGGTCGGGGGATACCTGGAATGCGCCCTGCACATTGGTGGCGCGCTGGGCCCGCGACAGGCCGATCTGCTGCTCGGTCGCGCGTACCCGGCGCAGCACCTCAGCCTTCACTTTCACTCCGCTCTGCCGCTCGATGATCCGCGCCAGCGCCCCGGACTGGTTGTAACGGCGGCGCCAGGCCCTTCGCCAATGCAGGGGAACGGGCACCAGCATGTCAGCCTCGGCGAGCAGTTCGCCGCCCGCGCGCGCCATCCAGCGGCCCATGGCGGGCGCCAAATCCGTGCGATCCTGGTATTTCAGCGCATGCACCAGGGTGCGCGCGACGTCGTCATAACGCACCGCGGCGCGCGCCCGCTGGTAGGCCGGCGGGCTCGCGATCGCCTCCATCGACAGCATGTCGGGCCCGGGATCGTACACAAAAGGAATGCCGAGCCGCGGGCAGTAGGGCCGTTCGATGAACGACAGCCGCGCCCAGCACGCCGCGCACACGCCCTCGCCGTCGACCGGCTCGCGGCAGGACACGCACAGCGTCGGCAGCGCGATGTCGAGTGCAAGCCTTGGCAGATGCGCCATCACACCTCGGCAGGCCTGAAGCGCGCCGCGCAAATGGCTGGAAATGGAGCGTGGTGGTGATGCCTCGGCGTCCATTGGGCAAGGCTAGCGCCGTCCTGCGCCACGCTCAAGTCAATGGGCTGTTCTCGTCCGCGCCCGGCCTACGGCTCTTTCGGCAGCACGGGCCGGAAGAACGATCGCTCATAACGGCGAAAGCAGCGCGTTTGCCTTGCGAACTCGATCGCTTTCTGGACGTCCGGATCTTCGGCGCTGTCCTTCCGATATTGTTCGTACGCCGCGAAGCTCGGGAAGCTGAACATCGCGAGGGCGACGTCGCTGGCGCCTTCCGATGGCAGGAAGTACCCGTGGTGGATGCCGCCGAATCTTGGCACTAGTTCCAGCCACATCCTGCCATAGGCTTCGAATTCGGCGAGCTTGTCCGGGGGGATCTCGTATCGCAGATAACAGGTGATCATCGTTTGACGCTCCGGCGCCGCGGGCCTGGTGCGGATTGCTAGTTTGGAACACGGGGGCCGGTGTCGGCTCCATGAGGCAAGGCTAGCGCCGCGCGCAGTGGATTGCCAGAACCAGCATGATCGGCGTAACCAGCGGCATGGCTCAAGACCCACAAACCCCGCCCGCTTTGTTCGATCGTGCTTTGCTGCGCGCGCGACAGCGCCGCGCGCAGGCGCAAGGTGCCGCGAGCTTCCTGCTGGATCGGGTCGCCGAGGACATCTCCGACCGGCTTGCCGCGGTAATGCGGGAGTTTCACACGGCGGCCGATCTCTGGACGCCCGGCGAGGGTCTCGCGGTGCTGCGCGCGCGACTGCCCTCGATCGAGCGCATTGAGCTCGATGCGTCGGGTGCGGAGAAGCTACCCTTTGCACCGGAGAGCCTCGATCTCGTGGTCTCGGCGCTGGCGCTGCAATTCGCCAACGATCTGCCGGGTGTGCTCGCGCAGATCCGTCGCGCGCTGAGGCCGGACGGGCTGCTGCTGGCGGCGATGATCGGCGGCGACAGCCTGACCGAGCTGCGCCAGGCCTTTGCCGCCGCCGAGGCCGAATGCGAGGGCGGCGTATCGCCGCGAGTCGCACCGTTCGCCGATCTGCGCGACGTTGGCGCGCTGTTGCAGCGGGCGGGGTTTGCGCTGCCGGTCACCGATGTCGACCGCGTCGTGGTGCGCTACGCCAACGCGTTCGCGCTGATGCAGGATATCAGGCGCATGGGCGCCGCCAATGTGCTGATCGAGCGGCGACGCACGCCCAGCCGGCGATCGACGCTGCTGCGGATGGCTGAAATCTACGCGGAACGCTTTGCCGACGCCGACGGCCGCATCCGTGCGACATTCGACATCATCTGGCTTTCCGGCTGGGCGCCGCATGCGAGCCAGCAGCAGCCGCTCAAGCCTGGATCAGCGAAGGCGAGCCTGGCGGAAGCGGTGAAGAAGGCCGGAGGGACGTAAGCTCTTTCCGCCGTCATGGCCGGCATGCCGTCCGAGGGACGGCGTCGCTTCCGCTCGCCTATGTCCCGGCCATCCACGCCTCTCGGTTCAGCACGAAGATCGTGGATGCCCGGGACAAGCCCGGGCATGACGCCGAGAGTGTGGTGCCCGCTTCGAATTCACATCAACAAATCAATCAAATGCGGGATCAGCGGAATGTCCGCGGGCGGCATGGGATAGTCGCGCAGCTTGTTGGCGCGAACCCAGGCCAGGGCCTGGCCTTCGCGCGGCGTGACCTGTCCCTCCCAGCGCCGGCAAATGAAGAGCGGCATCAGGAGGTGGAAGGTCTCGTAGCCGTAGCTCGCGAACGTCAGCGGCGCCAGACAGGGTTCGGCGACGGTGATGCCGAGCTCCTCGTGGAGTTCGCGGATCAGGCTCTGTTCCGGCCGCTCGCTGGGCTCGCACTTGCCGCCGGGAAATTCCCAAAGGCCGGCCAGCGTCTTGCCCTCGGGGCGCTGCGCGATCAGGACGCGCTTGTCGGCGTCGACCAGCGCGCAAGCCACCACGAGCGTCAGTTTGAGATCAGCCATGCCGCTTTCATTAGCCGCAATCGCCGTGCGGTTCTACCGGCTC
>NZ_JADPJF010000088.1:17128-31592 GCF_023073295.1 Bradyrhizobium sp. 23
GATATTTCAGCTGCATGGATACTGTACGGCGGAGGAAACGCGTGGAAACAGGTAATAGTTCTCGCCGATCGGGATAGTCCCGGTGATCGCATAGCCAAGGTTGGGCGTGTATTGATACGTCACCTCGCCGAGTATCAACGATGTGTTGGAAGGTGAGGGCGTGCCGAGGGCCGCTGGCAAAATCACCTGCTGAGCTACTGGCCGCGCGGTGCCGTTGAGTGCTTTGCTCCAGGTCACCGTCGCTTTGCCGCTGGCGTCCGTGGATACTTCCGACACGACTACCGTCGTATTCGCTGAGGCATAGGGAGCGATCGTCACCGCCGATGCTCCAAGCATGGTGCTTAGCGATGCATCGGTGACGCACGCGTTTCGTGACACCAGGTCCGCGACCGTGTGGGCGGTTTCGCTGACCTTGACGCTGATGGCGAGCCCGTTCCCGAGTTCGACGCCGCCCACATAGAGCAGCAGCATGAACGGCACCACAATCGCGAATTCCACCGCGGCCACCGCGCGCGTGTCGGCCCACAAGTTTCGCACGTAATGAAGCATCCGGCTCATGAGTTGACAAAGGCCTCGTTCATGAAAGCCGTGGATGACATGATCAGGCGTTTGCCATTCGACTGGTTCGCCAGATTGAAGCCGAGCGGACCTAGGAAAACCGGCCATTGATACATCACCCGCACGACAACGATGTCGCCCTGATTGCCGGGGTTGAATTTCCAGACGTTCGTCACGTTGCCGCTGCCGTCAAACGTCAGGGCTGGCGCGCCAGTGTTCGCCGAAGACCATGATCCGGCTACTTGGACGTCGATCATCATCTTGCTGCAGTCGAACAAGATCACAACGTTGGAGCAGACTGCAGTGGCAAACTGGGCTTGGGTCATGCTCGCGGCCTGCGCCTGCCCCGTCAGGATCGCCCGGCTCGATTGGTTCACCACTTGCTCCAGGAGCTGCTGGGCAAAGAAAACAAGGAAGGTCTGGATGATTCCGAGCAACAAAGCGATGAATGCCGGACCGATCAGCGCGAACTCGACCGCGGTTGCGCCGTTCCGGTCGGCAAGGAACGCGCGCCAGCGGCGGCGTTTGGTTGTGGGCACGGCGTGCGCGGCGGTCATGACTGCTTTCTCTACTGGGTCAGGCGCGGATCGGACGCGACCTTCAGGAACAGGCTCTGGAGCGCGGACGTAATGTCGTCGTCGGTCGCCACCTTTTTGTACAAATCGGGCGACGAGGCGCAGGCTTGCAGATTTGTCTCGATCTGGCTGGTCGAGCCGGTGGACGTGCTGTTGAAGGGGTAGATCCATGAATCGTACCAGCCGTTGGATGTATGTAGCGCCGAGTCGTCGTATTCGGTGTAGATCACCGCGATACGGATCTTCCTGTTCTTGATGGTGGTGCAGATCGCGGGGTCGAGCGGTTGCTGGCAGCGCTTACCAGTGAGTTTCTTATTGCAGGAGTTCGTGTACGGGTCGGTCGTGATGTTCACGTCCTCAAGGCCGTCGGTAACGAGGAAGACGACTTCCTGTGGCGTATCGTTGGCGACATTGGTGCCGTTCCCCGGAGTCGGCATGATCTTGTTGAGAGCGCTTAATCCGCCCGCAATGCTGGTGTCGGCGTCGCTATTATTGTTCGACGATGTCAGCCAGTTGTTCTTGTAGACCGGCAGGACCTGAATGTTGTCGGCCTTGCTCTGGATGGTCGCTACCGTGTAGCTGGTCGTTGTGGCAGGCGTCGTGGGAGTTCGCACCACCCCAGGTTTTCCGGAAGGTGCGAAGACCGCCGAACTGCTGCCGCTTGTCGGAGAATTGTTTAGAGCAGTATCGAAGGTATAGATCGCAACCCCATACGTATTTCTGTTGATGCTCGATATCTGATAGGCCGTATTCATCAGCGATTTGACCGCTTGCGTTACCCGATCGATCCGTAACGTGAGGCCAAGATTGCGAGCAAGTTGGTAGTTATCAATCCCGCCTGGATTGCCCAGATTGTCCGCGGCAGGATTAGTCTGGTGGCATGCGAATCCGCATCCTTTCGTCCCGGTCGATGAATCGACCTGCTTTTGCGTGTTCGCGATCAGCGTTTTGATGTCGCTCGAGGTCGCGCCGATCGCCATGGAAGGCGAGGCGTCCAGCAAGAGATAGAAATCGATGTTGGGCGCGCCCTGGTTGCGTGTCGCTGCCTGGCCTGCGAACGGCCAACTCACCTGCTTGAGCACGCTCGGGAAGGCGTTGTTTGCGGCCGCAGTGTAGCAAACCTGGACGTTGCGAACGACTTGGTTGTTTGAGTTGACAGGGTCAGCAAAGACAGAGTCCAGGCCGGGGCAGGGAGCGTAGGTACAGTAGCCCGTTGTGGAGTCGGGTTTGCTGCAATTGACGGTGACCGTGAGAGTTGGCGGTGCGGCCAGGTTGTTGTTGCTGACCAGGCCATTCGCGGTGATGTTGAAAACGTTCTTCGCTGTGGTTTGGGCGACCTGCGGGCTCTTCTGCATCATCGTCGAGGTGACGGCGGCGACGGCGGCAGCATCGACGGCAGAGTCGAGATCAACCTTCATGTGCTGCGTATGCGTATAGTCCAGCGCCATCCCGAGCAGAAAGATTGTCGGAACCATCACAATTGCAAACATCACGGCGACGTTGGCCTTGCGATTTCTGGCAAAACGATACAACCAAGCCCGAAGCATGATCTTCATCCTAATCGCCGTGGGTCCCGGCAGAGGCAATTTCTCTGGCCGATCGGGGATCGAGGACCGGGAGCGCAACCGGGCGGCCTCTGACGACCTCTCGGCAGAGCGGAACTTTGAAGATGGGCTGTTAAGTAAAGCTTACGCCGATGTCGCGAACATGGGTGGCCGAAAATCCGACGCTGCCGGATCGAGCGGCATCATTAACGAAAGCTAAAGGCAGCCAGGAAATTGAAGCGAGCTCCTCGCCCGGCTGCATGCTGGACCTCGTTCTCCGGTGGAGAACCAAGAGAGGGACATCAGATTCACGACCTGTAATCCCCGTTGATCGCGACATACTCCTTGGTGAGGTCGCAGGTCAGTACGCGGTCGCGGCCCTTGCCGAGGCCGAGCGAGACCTTGATCGCGATCTCCGGCGCCTTCATCGCTTCCGACACCTGCGCCTCGTCATAGGACGGATCTCGCGCGCCGCTCCTGGCGACGCGGATGCCGTTGAAGGAGATCGAGAGCTTGTCGCGGTCAGCCGGCTCGCCGGCCTTGCCGACCGCCATCACCACGCGGCCCCAATTGGCGTCCTCGCCGGCGATTGCGGTCTTCACCAGCGGCGAGTTCGCGATCGACATCGCGATCTTGCGCGCCGAGGCCTTGGTCTTGGCGCCCTCGACGGTGATCTCGACCAGCTTGCGCGCGCCTTCGCCGTCGCGGGCCACTTGCTCGGAAAGATTGGCGAGCACCTGGTTGAAGGCCTTGACGAAGGCTTTCAGGCGCGGGTCGGTGGCGCGACTGATCTTCGGCGCGCCGTGTTCCGCAGCAGCACCGGTGGCAAAGGCCAGCAGCGTGTCCGAGGTCGAGGTGTCGCCGTCGATCGTGACCGCGTTGAAGGTGTCCTCGACGCCGCTTTTGAGCAGCGCCTGCAGCGCGGCAGGCGCGATCGGTGCGTCGGTGAAGATGAAGGACAGCATCGTCGCCATATCGGGCGCGATCATGCCGGCACCCTTGGCCATGCCGTTGATGGTGACCTTGGCTTTGCCGAGCTTCACGGTCGCGGTCGCGACCTTCGGGAAGGTGTCGGTGGTCATGATCGCCTTGGCGGCGGCGAGATAATCGCCGGCCTCGGCGGTTTCCGCGAGCCTCCCGAGCACGCCGTCGAACTTGGTCGCATCCAGCGGCTCGCCGATCACGCCGGTCGAGGCCAGGAAGATCTCACCCTCGGTGCATCCGACGGCCTTGGCCGCGATCTTCGCGGTCAGTGCCGTGGAGCTGCGGCCGGTCTTGCCGGTGAAGGCATTGGCGTTGCCGGAATTGACCACCAACGCGCGGGCCTTGCCGCCTTTCAGCTTGGCGCGGCACCATTCCACCGGCGCGGAGGGACATTTCGACTTGGTGAAGACGCCTGCGACCGCGGTGCCCTTGTCCATCACCGCCAGCAGCACGTCGGTGCGGTTCTTGTAGCGAATGCCGGCTTCGGCCGTCGCGAGACGGACCCCCGCGATCACGGGCATGTCGGGAACGTGTTTCGGGGCGAGGGGGGAAACGGAGGAGGACATCGGGGCGCCTTGGTGGGATCTGGACATGCAGATGCCCGGCGCGGGGGCCGGGCATCACAAAGGCTTAGATACTCTTCACGTCACCGAAGTGACAGCGAATTCTTACTTCTTCGCCGGGGGCGCCATCTTGCTGTCGGACGGCTTGGCGTCAGCCGGCTTGGCCGCATCGGCCGGCTTGGCGTCCTTTGCCGCATCCGCCGGCTGGTCCAGCCGCTCGACCTTGGCTTCCGCGCGCAGCTTGGCGACGTAATCGGCCTGGGCCTTGCGGGTGACATACTGCTCGATCTGCGCCTTGACCTGCTCGAAGTCCGGCGCCTTGCGGCTGCGCTTTTCCTCGACCTTGATGACGTGCCAGCCGAACTGCGACTTCACGGGGTCGGAGATCTTGCCCGGCTCGAGCGCGAAGGCGACCGCCGAGAATTCCGGCACCATCTGCTCCTTGGTGAAGAAGCCGAGGTCGCCGCCGTCGGCCGAGCCCGGATCCTTGGACTTCTTCTTGGCGAGTTCGGCGAAATCGGCGCCCTTGTCGAGTTCGGCCTTCACCGCCTTGGCCTCGTCCTCGGTCTCGACCAGGATGTGGCGGGCGTGCACTTCCTGCTCGCCGGTGATCTGCTTGGAGGCCTCCTCATAGACCTTCTTCATGGCATCCGGGGTGGTGGCGGCCTTGCCCTCGCCGGCGAGCAGGCTGTCCATCAGCAGGCGGTTGCGGGCGAACGCGAGCCGCTTCTTGAACTCCTCGCCCTCGGCGAGCTTCTTGTCCTCGGCGGCCTTGCCGACGATCTTCATGTCGATCAGGAAGGACAGGACGTTCTCGTCCTTGGTCGCCGGGTCCATCTGGGCGAGGCTCGGCCCGAGTTCCTCTTCGGCCATGGCGACGTCGCTCTTCTTGATTTCCGCGCCATTGACCTTCGCCAGCACCGGATCGTCGGCAGCCCGGCCGGGACCCGCGATCAGCGCCAGCGCAAGGCAGCCCACGAGGGCGGTGGCGAGGCCGAAGCGCAGGCCGGTTCTGGTTACCGGGAACGAGGTGGTCATGGAAAATCCTTTTGTTGAAGCAGGGGGCTGCTCGAGCGGGGCGGACACTCGCCCAATTCAGGGGGCCTTGGCAACGCGAAAAGTCTGTCAAAATGATGAATTAGCCGCAATGCACCCGCCGTTGACAAGGCCCTGACCGGGCCATATCTCTGCCCGGTCGCGTCCATGCGATGGCGTTTATTTTGCTGCGTTTTTGGCCGTTGAACCCAGACTTGCCCAACTCCCACCCATATGGCGGATGGACCCCCCGCAGACGGGGCTCTGGCGCCCAGCAGGCGTCACGGTGAGTTGATAGGCAGGCGGGTGACAACCTCTTGGCTGCAACGCGAACGCGGTTGAATCGCGAACACAGGAACTAAGCATGATCGGCGCGCTCGCCCGCAAGTTTTTCGGCTCCGCCAACGACCGGCGGGTGAAGGGATATCAGTCCCGCGTCAACGCGATCAACGCGCTGGAGCCCGAGGTCTCGAAACTCTCCGACGAGGCCCTCAAGGCCCGCACCGTCGAGTTCAGGAAGCAGCTCGCCGAGGGCAAGACCCTTGACGACCTGCTGGTCCCCGCTTTCGCCACGGTCCGTGAAGCCGCCAAGCGGACGCTCGGCCAGCGCCATTTCGATGTCCAGCTGATCGGCGGCATGGTGCTGCACGAGGGCGACATCGCCGAGATGAAGACCGGCGAAGGCAAGACCCTGGTCGCAACGCTCGCGGTCTACCTCAACGCGCTCGCCGGCAAGGGCGTCCACGTCGTCACGGTCAACGACTACCTCGCCCGCCGCGACTCCGCCTGGATGGGCCAGATCTACGGCTTCCTCGGCCTGACCACCGGCGTGATCGTGCACGGCCTCGACGATTCCGAGCGCAAGACGGCCTATGCCTGCGACATCACCTACGGCACCAACAACGAATACGGCTTCGACTATCTGCGCGACAACATGAAGTACCGGCTCGAGGACATGGTCCAGCGGCCGCACTTCTACGCGATCGTCGACGAAGTCGACTCCATCCTGATCGACGAAGCGCGCACGCCGCTGATCATCTCCGGCCCGCTCGACGACCGCTCCGACTTCTACAACACCATCGACGGCTTCCTGCCCAAGCTCGACAAGTCCGACTACGACGTCGACGAGAAGCAGCGCACGGTGACGCTGACCGAAGCCGGCATGGAGAAGATCGAGACGCTGCTGCGCGATGCCGGCCAGCTCAAGGGTGAATCGCTCTACGACGTCGAGAACGTTTCCGTCGTGCACCACATCAATCAGGCGCTGCGCGCCCACACGCTGTTCACGCGCGACAAGGACTACATCGTCCGCGACGACGAGGTCGTCATCATCGACGAGTTCACCGGTCGCATGATGCAGGGCCGCCGCTATTCGGAAGGCCTGCATCAGGCCCTGGAAGCCAAGGAGCACGTGCAGGTCCAGCCGGAAAACCAGACGCTGGCCTCGATCACCTTCCAGAACTATTTCCGGATGTACGAAAAGCTCGCGGGCATGACCGGCACGGCGCTGACCGAAGCCGACGAATTGTTCGACATCTACAAGCTCGAGGTCGTGGAGATCCCGACCAATTTGCCGGTCGCCCGTCTCGACGAAGACGACGAGGTCTATCGCACCCAGAACGAGAAATACGCCGCGATTCTGGCCGAGATCGAGCGCGCCAATGCGCGGCTGCAGCCGGTGCTGGTCGGCACCGCCTCGATCGAAAAATCGGAAGTGATCGCCGAATATCTCAAGAAGCACGGCTATCGGCAGATCGATTTCGGTAACGAAAATTCGATGCAGAAGCTGTACGCGGCGGCCCGCGCCGGCAAACCGGCAAAGCTGTTCGCGGTGCTCAACGCGCGCTTCCACGAGCAGGAAGCCTACATCGTCGCGGAAGCCGGCGTCCCCGGCGCGATCACGATCGCGACCAACATGGCCGGCCGCGGCACCGACATCAAGCTCGGCGGCTCGCTGGAAATGCGCATCCAGCAGGAGGCCGCTTCGATCGAGGACGAAGCCGAGAAGGCCTTGAAGATCGAGCAGATCAAGGCCGACATCGAGCACTTCCGCGACATCGTGCTGAAGGCCGAGGAAGAGGTCGAGATCGAGCCCGCGAAGGGTTCGAAGCCCGCCAAGACCGTGAAGAAGCCCGGCGGCCTCTACATCATGGGCTCCGAGCGCCACGAATCCCGCCGCATCGACAACCAGCTCCGCGGCCGCTCCGGCCGTCAGGGCGATCCCGGCCGCTCGAAATTCTTCCTGTCGCTGGAAGACGATCTGATGCGCATCTTCGGCTCGGATCGCCTCGACAGCATGTTGCAGCGTCTCGGCCTGCAGGAGGGCGAGGCCATCATCCATCCTTGGATCAACAAGGCGCTCGAAAAGGCGCAGCAGAAGGTCGAGGCGCGCAACTTCGATATCCGCAAGAATTTGCTCAAGTTCGACAACGTCCAGAACGACCAGCGCAAGGTGATCTTCGACCAGCGCGTCGACCTGATGAAGGACGACAGCGTCGCCGAGACCGTCGCCGACATGCGCCACGCCTTCATCGACGACCTCGTCGCCAAGCACGTGCCCGAGCATGCCTATGCCGAGCAGTGGGACGTCGCGGGCCTGAAGGAAGAGCTCAAGCGCGTGCTCGATCTCGACCTGCCGGTCGAGGACTGGGCCAAGGAAGAGGGCATCGCCGACGAGGAGCTGCTCACGCGCATCGAGACCCGCGCCGACGAGCACATGGCCGCAAAGGTCGCGCAATGGGGTCCCGACGTGATGCGTTACGTCGAGAAGACCATCCTGCTGCAGACGCTCGACCATCTCTGGCGCGAGCATCTGATCATGCTCGACCATCTGCGCCAGGTCATCGGCCTGCGCGGCTACGGCCAGCGCGATCCGCTGCAGGAGTACAAGACCGAGGCGTTCAACCTCTTCCAGGAGATGAGCGCGCATCTGCGCGAGGCCGTCACGGCGCAGCTGATGCGGGTCGAGATCGTGCCGCCGGAGCAGGAAGCCCCGGTGCTGCCGCCGATGGAAGCGCACAAGTTCGACCCGAACACCGGCGAGGACGAAATGGCGCTCGCGAGCGTCACGCTCGGAGCGCAGGCCACCGACGCGGCGTTGCGCGATCCCAAGAACCCGGCAAGCTGGGGCAAGATCGGCCGCAACGAGGATTGCCCCTGCGGCTCAGGCAAGAAGTACAAGCACTGCCACGGGCGGTACGCTTAGCGATCAGGTGTGAGGTGCGACGTCGGCGCCTCACATTCCACTGTCGTCGCCCGGTTTAGCCGGGCGACCCAGTACGCCACGGCTTCTCGGTTCAATCACGTCAGTCTCTGGAATACTGGATCGCCCGATTAAATCGGGCGATGACATCGAGTATGGGGCGCGCGGCTCCATCTCCTTCGCCGGGACGACCGTGTGGAGAGAGCTTGCTAAACACGCCAGCTCAATTCGAGCTGTCGATCAAGCTCTCCAGCAGCCGCTTCAATTCGCTCGTCGATTTGTCGCCGTAGCTCTCGAGGATGTGCTCTTCCTGGTCGACCGCGAGCGAGTTGAGCTTCTTGCTCAGCACCTTGCCGCGATCGGAGATGAACATCAGGACCTTGCGGCGGTCGTTCGGGTCCTGCACGCGGTAGACCAGCGTGTCCGAGACCATGCGATCGATCATCTTGGTCAGCGTCGGATGGTTGAGCAGCACGGCATCCGCGAGCTCTCCCATCGAATGGCCGTTGCCATCCGACAGGACTTTCAGAATGCGCCACTGCTCGACGGGCACGCCTTCCTTGCTCAACCGCAGTTCGAGCTGCCGGTTGATCTCCCGGTTGGCTTGCGCGAGCAGGTACGCGAGGTGTTCGGTGATCGGGGTGTTCGGTTTTGCCACGGCTAAGACTTTGTCTTGACCCAAATGAGTGAATGTCTTGCAATCGATGCTGCATCTATATGCACTTCAATTCTTGAATATTCAATATTTTCAAAATAGGATATTGCCCAACAATAGGGCGGGTGCCGCGGCCGCCTGCTGAATGAGCTTTCAAGTCTGGTATCAGACAGGAGTTGGCGTGCGCGCGACGGTAAACTTCCCGGCTCACGGCGGTCCGGCGTTACCGCCGTCCTTGCTGTTCAGGAATCTGTCGCCCGCGGCAGCGGATTTCGACCTGTCGCCGGCTGATGCGCATTTCATGAAGCGCCGCGGCGCACACAACAAGCTCCGCATCGGGGGCTTCATTTGCTGCACCGGCTCGCCCGGTGTCTGGGGCCCGTGCGCGACAAGCAGCGCGCAGCTCGCGGTCGCCGAGATCAACAAGCGCGGCGGCATTCTCGGGCGCGAGATCGAGCTTTCGATCTACGATGCCGGCGGGCCGCTCGACGGGATTCTGAGCCGCGCCGAGCAGGCGATCGCTTCCGATGAGATCGACCTCATCGTGGGACTGCATACCAGCGCGGTGCGTGTGGCGCTGCGCAAGGTCACGACCCGCCACCGTATCCCCTACATCTATACGCCCGTCTACGAGGGCGGCGAGCAGACGCCGGGTGTCATGGCGATCGGCGAGACGCCGCGCTGGCAGAGCCGCCCCTCCATCCACTGGCTTGCCGACGTCAAGAAGGCGGCGCGCTGGTACCTGATCGGCAGCGATTATGTCTGGCCCTGGCAGTCGCACCGCGCGGTGAAGCGCTACATCAAGGAGGCCGGCGGCCATGTCGTCGGCGAAGAGTTCGTTCCCCTCGGCGAAGACAACCACGAGCCGCATCTGGAGCGCATCCGTGCCGCGAGGCCTGACGTCGTCCTGATCTCGTTGATCGGCACCGACAGCATCACGTTCAATCGCGCGTTCGGCGAATGCGGCCTCGGCGCCACGACGCTGCGGCTGGCCGGGGCGATGGACGAGACCGTGCTGCTCGGAATCGGCGCCGACAACAGCGAAAATCTGTTCTGTGCCTCCGGCTATTTCCCGGGCATCGGATCGCGGGCCAACGACGACTTCCAGAGCCGCTATCGCGCGATGTTCGGACCGAACGGCCCCCCGATCGGCTCGCTCGGTCAATCCAGCTATGAGGGACTGCGCTTCCTTGAGGCCGTGGCAAACAAGGCGGGCACGTTGGCGATGGGGCCCATGCTCGCGGCCGGCCGCAACATCGTCTATGGCGGCGCGCGCGGCCCCGTCACCGTCAGGAACGGTCATACCCGGATGCAAATGTATCTCGCCGGCGCGGATGGCCTCGATTTCAAGCTGATCAAACCGATCTGACGCCGGCGCCCCATCTGCAAACGCCCGAATCCAAAATAATACTTGAAAAGGAAAATATTTCCGTCTGTAATATCAAGGTAGAGCCGATGGGCGCGCCCGCACACGCGCGCCAATGAGGCTCCAATGCCAGGGATTCCAATTCCAGGGATCAAGAAGCCTTTGAGGAGAGCGCCGTGACAGTTGTCCTTCCCACGCCAGCCCAATTGCGCAGTGTCGCCGACCAGTGCGGCCTTTCGCTGAGCGACGACGATGTCGCCTCGTTCCGCGGTCTGATGCAGGGCTCGATCGAGGCCTACAATCTCGTCGGAGCCATGCCGGACGAGGTGCCGGAGGTCAAATATCCGCGCACGCCGGGCTATCGGCCCTCGCCGGAAGAGAACCCGCGCAACGCCTGGTATCGCAAGTCGACCGTGAAGGGGGCGGCGAGTGGCAAGCTCAAGGGCAAGACGGTCGCCCTGAAAGACAACATCATGCTCGCCGGTGTTCCCATGATGAACGGCTCGGCGACGCTCGAAGGCTACGTGCCCGATTTCGACGCCACCATCGTCACCCGCATGCTCGATGCGGGCGCCGAGATCGCCGGAAAAGTCCATTGCGAATCCTTCTGCATGTCCGGCGGCAGCCACACCAATGCGGTCGGCGCCGTCCACAATCCGCACAAGATGGGCTATTCGGCCGGCGGCTCGTCGTCAGGCAGCGGCGTCGTCGTCGCGCTCGGCGAAGTCGACATGGCGATCGGCGGCGACCAGGGCGGTTCGATCCGCATGCCGTCCTCGTTCTGCGGCACCTATGGCATGAAGCCGACCTGGGGCCTCGTGCCCTACACCGGCATCATGCCGATCGAGGTGTTCGTCGACCACACCGGCCCGATGACGGCGACCGTCGCCGACAACGCGCTGCTGCTGGAGGTGCTGGCCGGCGACGACGGCTACGACCCCCGCATCAAGGCGCCCAAGGTCGAGGAGTACACCAAGGCGCTCGGCCAGGGCGTCAAGGGCATGAGGATCGGCATCCTCAAGGAAGGCTTTGAGCAGGCGACGGCCGAAGCCGCCGTGAACGAGAGCGTGCGCGAGGCCGCAAAGCGATTCAAGGATTTGGGCGCCACGGTCGAGACCGTTTCGATCCCGATGCATCTCATGGGTCCCGCGATCTGGACGCCGATCGGCACCGAGGGCATGACCCAGACCATGATGTATGGCGACGGCTATGGTCTGTCCCGCTCCGATCTCTACTCGACCACGCTGATGGACTTCCATCGCGGCTGGCGGCGGCAGGCGGATTCTCTGTCCGAGACCACAAAGCTGTTCCTGCTGCTCGGCACCTACATCAACAACACCTTCGGTCCGCGCTATTACGGCAAGGCTCTCAACATCTCCCGACGCCTGACCGCGGCTTACGACAAGGCCTTCAAAGACTACGATTTGCTGCTGCTGCCGACGACGCCGATGAAGGCGACGAAGCTGCCGGAGCCCACGGCCAGCCGCGAAGACTATGTCGCGCGTGCGCTGGAGATGATCTCCAACACCGCGCCGTTCGACATCACCCATCATCCGGCGATGTCGCTGCCCTGCGGCATGGTCGACGGCCTGCCCGTCGGCCTGATGCTGGTCGGCCGCATGTTCGAGGAATCCACCATCTACCGCGCCGCCCACGCCTTCGAGCAGATCGGCGACTGGAAGAAGATGTGAGCGAGGGACTCATGCAGACGGACGTAACAGGGAAGCGTTTTCGGACGCGTCAAGACATCAAGCCGGAGCCCCGTTCCGATTCCTTCGGAACGGGAAAGGCTCCGGCGCATGGCTAACGCGTTCGTCGCGGCGTTCGAGATCCTGAGCTTTGGTGCGATCATCGTCCTGATCGTGCTGGGGCTCGGGATCATCGCCAGCATGATGGGCATCTTCAACTTCGCGCAGGGCGAGTTCGTCCTGCTCGGGGCCTACATCACCTATCTTGCCTACGCCAATGGCCTGCCGATCTGGGCCGGCATGGTCGCCGCACCATTCATTGTCGGCGCGCTCGGCTTCGTGCTGGAGGCGCTGATCATCCGACGCTTCTACGCAGCCCCCATCGTCGCCATGCTCGGCACCTATGCGCTCGGCCTGATCATCCGCGAATCCGTGCGCGGCTTGATCGGCGGCTTCTATCTCACCGTGCCGGAGCCGATCGGCGGCTCGATCGATATCGGTGCCATGCACATCTCGGCCTGGCGCTTCACCATCATCATCATCACGGCGCTGGTGATGGGCGGCTGCTATCTGCTGCTGGCGCGCACCAGCTTCGGCCTGCGCGTGCGCGCTACCCTGGAAAATCCTTCGCTGGCCCGCGCCTCCGGAATCTCCACGCCGCTGATCTACGGCGCCACCTTTGCGTTCGGCGCGGCGCTTGCTGGCCTTGCCGGCGCACTGATCGTGCCGGTGTTCAGCCTGTTCGCCGATCTCGGCCTGCGCTTCCTGATCCAGGGCTTTGTCGCGGTCATGGTCGGCGGCGTCGGCTCCTTCATCGGGCCGGTCGCGGGCGCCGGCGTCATCGGCACGCTCAGCGCCGCGCTGCCCTGGGTGATGGCGCCCGTCGTGGCCGATGTCCTCGTCTTCGTTCTCGCCATCGTCTTCATCAAATTCCGGCCGCAGGGCCTCATTGCTGGAAAAGGGGTTTAGTCACATGTCCGATCGTTCTCAGCTCTCCCGTCGCCGGTTCCTTTCGAATCTCGCCTTTGCCTCCGGTGCAGTCGCAACCGGCGTCGGCAGTTGGGTGATCCCGGCGCCCTGGGCCAATGCGGCCGAAGCCCCGATCAAGGTCGGCATCGCCACCGACCTCACCGGGCCGATTGCCTACGCCGGCAATGCCGACGCCAACGTCGCCAAGATGGTGATCAAGGAGATCAACGCCGGCGGCGGTCTGCTCGGCCGCCCGCTCGAGCTCTTTGTCGAGGACACCGCCTCGAACGAATCCGTCGCGGTCGGCAACGTCCGCAAGCTGATCCAGCGCGACAAGGTCGACATGGTATTGGGCGGCATCACCTCGTCGATGCGCAACGCCATCAAGGACCCGATCGTCGCGCGCGGCAAGACGCTCTACATCTATCCGCAGCTCTACGAAGGCAAGGAGTGCACGCCTTATCTGTTCTGTACCGGGCCGACGCCGGCGCAGCAGTGTGACGAGTTCATTCCCTGGCTGATCAAGAACGGCGGCAAGAAGTTCGCGCTGCCGAGCGCCAACTATGTCTGGCCGCACACACTCAACGTCTACGCCCGCAAGGTGATCGAGGCCAACGGCGGCGAGGTCGTGTTCGAGGAATACTATCCGCTTGACCAGGTCGACTTCTCCTCGACCGTCAACCGCATCATCTCCAACAAAGTCGACGTCGTCTTCAACACCGTCATCCCGCCCGGCGTCGGTCCGTTCTTCAAGCAGCTCTACGAGGCCGGCTTTCTCAAGAATGGCGGACGGCTGGCCTGCGTCTACTATGACGAGAACACGCTCAACATCAATCAGGCGGCCGAGATCGAGGGTCTCGCCAGCTGTCTCGATTATTTCAAGGTGCTCACCAAGGAGAACCCGTTCGACGCAAAAATCCAGGCGGCCTACGAGAAGGATTTCCCGGGCAACTTCCTGTTCGCTGCCGGCAGCGCCGCCACCGGCACCTATCGCGGCCTGAAACTGTGGGAAGCCGCCGTCAAGGAAGCCGGCAAGGTCGATCGCGACTCGGTCGCCGCTGCGCTCGATCATGCCAAGATCGCCGAAGGTCCCGGCGGACCTGCCGAGATGGTGCCGGGCAAGCGCCACTGCAAGATGAAGATGTACACCGCTGTCGCCAAAGGCGGGAACTACGAGATCGTCGGACGCAGCGACGGACTCGTCGATCCCAAGGAATGCTAGAGTCGAATGCCGAAAGCGATGGGCGCAGCGAAGCAGGCAGTCCCCGCCGAGATCGGCGGGGAGCAGAACGTTGCCATGGTTGAACACGGATCAGCAGGGCAAG
>NZ_JADPJF010000088.1:31694-42082 GCF_023073295.1 Bradyrhizobium sp. 23
GTGGAGGGCGTCGTGCTCGTCGTGGCGCTGCTCGCCCCGCTGGTGCTGCAGGACTACCTCACGGTGTTCGCGACGCGCGTGATCATCCTCGCGCTGTTCGCACTGTCATTCGACCTGGTGTGGGGCTATGCCGGCATCATGAGCTTCGGCCAGGCGCTGTTTTTCGGCTCGGCCGGCTATGGCGTGGCGCTGCTCGCGCGCGATCTCAACATTACCAACATCTTCCTGGTGCTGCCCGCGGGCACCATGATCGGGCTCACCTTTGCGCTACTGCTGGGCGGCTTCCTGCTGCTTGGACGGCATCCCTCCAGCGTGATCTTCGTCTCGCTGGGCACGCTGACCGGATCCTACGCCGCCGATCGGCTTGCGCGCGGCTGGTACTATCTCGGTGGCCAGAACGGCATCCCCTCGATCTCCTCGATGACGCTCGGCAGTTACGAGTTCTCGGAAGGGCCGCCGTTCTATTATCTCGTGCTTGGCCTGCTCGTCGTGGTCTATCTCCTCTGCCGCTTTCTGGTGCGCTCGCAGTTCGGGTTGGCGCTCGCGGGATTGCGCGAGAACGAGCAGCGCATCGCCTTTTTCGGCTACAAGGCGCAGCATCTGAAGGCGATCATTTTTGCGATCGGAGGCGCAGTGGCCGGCCTCGCCGGCAGCCTCTATGCCTTCCACGAAGGTTTCGTCTGGCCCAACATGGTCGGCGTCGTGGTCTCGACGCAAGTGGTGCTCTATGTGCTGTTCGGCGGCTCCGGCACGCTGATCGGCGCCGTCATCGGTGCCGTCATCGTTGAGGGCGTCAGCTTCTGGCTCTCGGACAATTACCGCGAGGTCTGGCCGATCATCCTTGGCGTGCTGCTCCTGCTGGTGATTCTGTTCCGGCCGCTCGGCCTGATCAGCTTCGTGCTCGGCGAGCGCGAGCGGGTCGGCAGCTTTGGTGGCAAATCCAGGAAGACCGGGAAGGAGAAGCGCGATGCCGCTCCTTGAAGCCAGCGGCGTCAAGAAGATCTTCGGGAAGCTCACCGCGCTCGACGGCGCCGCGCTGACCGTCGGCGAGAACGAGTTTCACGGCCTGATCGGCCCGAACGGCTCCGGCAAGAGCACGCTGATGAAGTGCATCGCCGGCGCCGAGGTGCCGACACAGGGCAAGGTCTCCTTCGTCAACGCCGATATCACCGCGTTCACGCCGACCGAGCGTGCCCGCGCCGGTATGAGCTTGAAATTTCAGATCACATCCGTGCTGCCGACGCTGACGCTCTACGACAACATTCTGCTCGCGCTGCAGGCGCAATCCTCGCTGTTCGATCTCGTGTTCTCGCGCACGCGCGGGCTCTTGCACGATCAGGTCATGACCATGCTGACGCAATTTCGCCTCGCCAACCGCGCTTTCGACGCGGCGGCGGCGCTGTCGCACGGCCAGCAGCAATGGCTGGAGATCGCGATGGCGCTGGCCTGCAAGCCGAAGCTTCTGCTGCTGGACGAGCCGACCGGCGGCATGAGCCTGGAGGAGCGCCGCGTCACCGGTGAATTGCTGCAGCCGATCAAAAAGCATTGCTCGCTGGTCATCGTCGAGCACGATCTCGATTTCATCCGCGACATCTGCGATCGTCTCACCGTGCTCGACCAGGGCAAGGTGCTGGCGTCCGGCACGGTGTCGGAGATCCAGGCCAACAAGGCCGTCCAGGAGATTTATTTGCGCCGTGCCTGAATTTTTGGACATCAAGCATCTCGACGCCGGCTATGGTCGCAGCCAGGTCCTGTTCGACGTCAACCTCGGCATTCCCTGGCGCGGCGGTGTCGCCGTGCTGGGCCGCAACGGCGCCGGCAAGACCACGCTGATGAAGACCATCGTCGGCGAACTGCCGGCGTGGAAGGGCGAGGTCGCCTTCGATGGCCGCGACATCAGCCGCCGCGCGACCCAGGAGCGGGTGCGCGCCGGCATCGGCTACGTGCCGCAGGAGCATTCGGTGTTCGCGCGCCTGTCGGTGCGCGACAATCTCGCGGTCGGGTCGCTCGCGAGCAGGAAAGCCGACGCGGTCGAGCACGTGCTGACCATCTTCCCAAAGCTCGGCCAGCGCCTCGACCAGCCCGCCGGCACGCTTTCCGGCGGCGAGCGCAAGATGCTCGCCATCGGCCGCGCCATGCTGGGCGATCCAAAACTTCTTCTGCTCGACGAGCCGACCGAAGGCGTCTGGATCGGCGTAATCGAGGAGATCACCGAGCGCCTGATCGAGCTTGCGAAAACCATCGCCGTCATCATCGTCGAGCAGCACCTCGACCTCGCGCTCCGCGTCGCCGATTACGCCTACGTGCTGGACCGCGGCCGCGTCGCGCTGCAAGGCGAAGCGGGCGAGGTGAGGGGCAATCCGGAGCTGCTGCGGTATCTGGCGCCGTAGGGCGCGCGTGAAGCGCGTCGCTCTCACACCGAACTCGGCTGTCATGCCCCGCGAAGGCGGGGCATCCAGTACGCCGCAGCTTCTCGATCGATAAGGGGTGCCTCTGGAATACTGGATTCCCCGCCTTCGCGGGGAATGACGGCGTCAGGCTGGGATGGATCGAAGAGATTAAGCGGAGCGCCCGCTTTACTTCACCGCCCCAAACCGGCTGTCGAACGAGTTCGATTGCACCACCGGCGCGGCGCCCATGATCTGGGTCGCTTCACCCGCGCCATCCGACACCGACGGCTTCAGCGTCGGGCGGGTTGCGGCGAGGCGGGTGTCGGGCTTCGCAGCTTCGGCGGGTTTGGCAGCGGCAACAGCCGGCTTCGGTGCATCCTTCGCTGCGTCCTTGGACGTGTCGCGGCCCGGTACGAACCGGGTCACCGCGGCCTTCAGCCGGGACGCTGCGGTGGGCGGCGTCGTGGTCGTCGTTGCAGCCGGAGCGACGGATGCCGTGGCCTGCGGCGGCGGCGTGGTCGCCGTGGCGTCGGCATTGCCCACACCCATCTTGCGGCCGAGATTGGAGAAGAAGCCGGATTTCTCGGGCGGAGCTGCGGTGGCGACGCGGGCGCTGGCGGCGGGCGCGCTGACGGCGACGACCGGCTCTTCCTGCGGCGAGGGCGCGGCTGCATCGAGATTCGGCTTCGGCGGATTGACGTGTCCAGGGATGGTGCCCGGCGCCTTCGCCATCGCCAACATCTGGAGCGTGGTGCCTTCGGCGCCCTCCGACAGGCCGGTCGAGCCTTCCGGAATCTTCGCGGCAAAGATCTTGTTCATGCCGCCGTCGATGCCGGTGTTCATGCGCGCAACGGGCGTGCCGCGCGAAACCAGCTTGTTGTACTCCGCCTGGTCGCGCGCATCCTTCTCGCGCACGGCGCTGGCGATCTCCTCGGGGATCACATAGGCCGGGCACTTAGCGGACGCGTCGAACACCGGATCGCGCTTGGCGTCGGGCGGCTTCGCCGCGTCGAACACGTACTTCTTCTCGCAGAAATCGACCTTCGGCTCCTGCCGCGTCACCTCGAAATGATCATAGCCTTCCTTGATCATCTTCCAGAACGGCATGTTCGGATTGTTCCGGTGCTTGGCCATGTTCACCGGCGTCATCTTGAACGGATAGGCCTGCAACTGGAACGCCTTCTGGCCGCCGAAGAAGGACTCGCGCCCGAGCGAATAGATCTCGGCGATCTGCTCGTCCGTCATCGCGTAGCAGCCGCGCGACGAACAATCGCCATGCACCATCAGCTGCGACCCGCTGCGGCCCAAAGCCTTGTCGAACGCGTTCGGATAGCCCGTGTTGAACGACAAATAGTACGCCGATTGCGGATTCATCTGGCCCGGATTGATCGAGTAGAATCCTTCCGGCGCCTGACGATCGCCTTCGCGCACCTTCGGGCCGAGATCGCCCGACCAGCGACAGATCGGATAGGTCTTGAGCAGCGCGAACTGGCCGTTGCGGGTCTGCTTCCAGACCTCGAGCTCGGCCTCCTGCTTGAACAGGCGCACCAGGATCGGTGATTGCAGATCCATGTTCTTCTCGACCATCGCGGCGAGAAGCTTTGGCGGCACCGGCTGGTTGGCCTTGGCATTGGTCGCAAGCGAAACCTGGTCGGTGTCGCAGCCGGCCAGCACGAAGCTGGCGGCAAGCGCCACCGAAACCAGAAACGCGCGAGCAAGCGAACGAGAAATCAAGATGGACCCCACACCGTCCAAGGCATCGCGCGCAAACCCCAATCTTGAAGCATGATCCGACCGGAGACCGGGACCCGTCGCGACGGGCTTTTTCGCAATCACGCTCCAGCGCTTATGCCCTGAAGCCATTGATTAAAATTCTAACCTCTGGGTCATGTGGTCGCAACCCGCACGGGGATCACGAGCCCGTTGGCCCAAAGGCGTGGTCAACGAAGACTTAAACTGGGCTGAAACTTGGGCCTTTCGGCCAAACCAGCACTGAGATCGCTGATTTGGGCAAAAAAAGGGTTAACGCGGGGTTACCGGGGGCCTCCGGGACGGTTTGGCCGGCCTCAAATTCAGCGTCGTCTCGGCGAAAGCCAGGACGACGGCGGAGGGGGACGCGTCCAACGGGCCCCAAAGCCCGCCCGAATCAGCCCAGTTTCCGGCCAATATCGAGGAATTTCTGCCGCCGATGCTTGCGGATGGCGTCCCCGTCCAGACCCCGGAGTTCGTCAAAGGCCTTGGCAATGGCGTCGCCCGTGGTGGCGATCATGGCGGCGGGGTCGCGATGGGCGCCGCCGACCGGCTCCTTCAGAATGCTGTCGATCACGCCGAAGCGGAGCATGTCCTGGGCCGTGATCTTCATGTTGTTGGCGGCTTCCTGCGCCTTGGAGCCGTCGCGCCAGAGGATCGAGGACGCCGCCTCGGGCGAGATCACGCTGTAGATCGCGTGCTCCAGCATCAGGACCTTGTTGGCGGTGGTGATGGCGATGGCGCCGCCCGACATGCCCTCGCCGGTGATGATGGCGACGTTCGGCACGGTCAGCGCCATGCAGGCATCAGTCGAACGCGCGATCGCCTCGGCCTGGCCGCGCTCTTCCGCGCCGATGCCGGGATAGGCGCCGGCGGAATCGGCGAGCGACAGCACCGGCAGGCCGAACCGCTCCGCCATCTCCATCAGCCGCACGCATTTGCGATAGCCCTCGGGCCGCGCCATGCCGAAATTATGCTTGATGCGGCTCTCGGTGGAATCGCCCTTTTCCTGGCCCATCACGCAGATGGCCTCGCCGCGGAAGCGGCCGAAGCCGGCCACCAGCGCCTCGTCCTCGCCGAACTTGCGATCGCCGGCGAGCGGGGTGAACTCGGTGATCAGGCCCTTGATGAAGTCGTTGAAATGCGGCCGCTGCGGATGCCGCGCGACCAGCGTTTTCTGCCACGGCGTCAGGTTCAGATAGAGGTCGGCCATCGCCTGCGCCGCCTTGTCCTCGATCCGCCCGATCTCCTCGGCGATGTCGCTGCCGGAGGCCGCAAGCGTCCGCAATTCATCGAGCTTGGAATCGAGCTCGGCGACGGGCTTTTCGAAATCGAGATAGCTGCGCATCTGGTCTGGCATCAACTCAATATAGGGAGGACGGGGCGAGGCGGCGAAGCGGATTCGATGTCGCGGAAAGAAGTGTAGGTTCGTCAATGAGTTGGCTTGTGTGCTCGCAACGAGCGCAGGCCAAATCATCGTGAGGCCCCGGCTCTTTCTGCGGAGATGTGGCCGAAGTCAAGGCGGTTTCATCGTTCCAGTACCGTAGCCCGGATGAGCGAAGCGATATCCGGGGCAGGTCGCCCGATCGTCAATCCCGGATGTCGCTTCGCTCATCCGGGCTACTGCAGCTACGGCAGCAACTATTTCTCCGCCAGCGGGTGCAGGTCGCGGACCAGGCTCTTCAGCCGCTCCTCGACCACGTGGGTGTAGATCTGGGTCGTCGAGATGTCGGTGTGGCCGAGCAGCGTCTGCACGATGCGCAAATCGGCCCCGTTGTGCAGCAGGTGGCTGGCGAAGGCGTGGCGCAGCACGTGGGGGGAGACCAGCCGGGCCTGCAGGCCCGAAGCGACCGCGAGCTCCTTCAAGTCGCGGGCAAAATGCTGCCGCGTCAGATGCCCGCTCTCGCCGAACGAGGGGAACAACCATTTGGAGGCCGCCACGCGGTTCTTCTTGTCGGTCTTGTTGTTGTCCTTGGCCGCCTCCGTCGCCGCGAGATAATCGGCCATCGCCTGGCGCGAGGCCTCGTTGAGCGGCACCAGCCGTTCCTTGTTGCCCTTGCCGCGCACCACGATCATGCGGGCGTCGCGCTTCGCGGCCGTACGTGGCAGCGCCACCAGTTCGGAGACGCGCAGGCCGGTGGCGTAGAGCACCTCGAGCAGACAATAGAGTCTCAGGGCGCGCAGCCGTTTCGAGAGCGAAGCATCCTCCGCCTCGCTCAATTCCTTGGCGCGGCGGAGCATGCGGTCGACATCGGCAATCGACAGCACCTTCGGCAGGCCGCGGCCACGCTTCGGCCCGGACAGGATCGCCGCGGGATCGTCGGTTCTGATGCGTTCGTTCAGGAGGAAGCGATAGAGATGCCGCATCGCCGATAGCCGTCGCGCGACGCTGGTGGACTTGAAGCCGCGCGTGTCGAGATCGGCGAGATAGTCGCGCAGCGTCTGTGTTTCCGCGTCCGCGAATGCATGGCCGACGCGGCCGAGAAACTCGGAGAAGTCGGTGAGGTCGCGGCGATAGGCGTCGAGCGTATTGGGGCCGGCGCCCTGTTCCGCCGCGAGCATGTCGAGGAACAGGCCGGTGAGTTTTGTGTCTGAGGACTTGTTATCGGAAGATCTGGCACGCATGCCCGCAGCCTAGCTGCTATTTCTTGAGAAACTTATCCGGCGGGATCGTCACCGTCATTTCCCGCGGCTTGGGATTGACGAAGTTCGCCAGCGCGAAGACCACGCCATAGACGATGCCGGCGATCACGGCGACGACCGTCAGGAAGCGGAACAGGCTGGGCATCGGCAGGATCTCGGAGAGGGTCTCGGTCAGGGGCTTGGCGGGCAAATTAACCAATGAAATCATCCAACACGTTCGCCGTTTCGTGGCAAGAGTCCTCTGGCGAGGGCCCCTGCGGGGTCGTATAGGTGGCCAAAGGATGCCGCCATTGGCGGCAGATCGAGCGAGACCCATTCGAGCGAGACAAATGCCCGACGCCGCGTTGCCGATCCAAGCCTCGCCCGAGGCCGACATCCTGTCGGCGCTGGGGACGCGCTCGATCGTGCTCGTCGGCATGATGGGGGTGGGCAAATCCACCATCGGCCGCCGCATGGCTCTCCGGCTCAAGCTGCCCTTCGTCGATGCCGACACCGAGATCGAGGCGGCGGCCGGCATGACCATACCGGAAATCTTCGAGCGTCATGGCGAGCCGCATTTCCGCGACGGCGAGGCCCGCGTGATCGCGCGTCTGCTTGACGGCGGTCCCATCGTGCTGGCGACCGGCGGCGGCGCCTTCATGCGCGAGGAGACGCGGGCCCGCATCGCCGCGAAGGCGATCTCGATCTGGCTCAAGGCCGATCATGACGTCATCATGCGCCGTGTGCGCCGGCGCGCCGACCGTCCGCTGCTCCAGACCGCCGATCCCGAAGGAACCGTGACGCGCCTGCTCACCGAGCGCGAGCCGGTCTACGGCCATGCCGACCTCACCATCGCCTCGCGCGACGTGCCGCACGACAAGATCGTTGAGGAGACCATCGAGACGCTGCGCGCGCATCTTTGCGGCGAACGGGCGTCCCCGCCACCAGCCGACGTCGCGAGTGCCGCACGATGACCGCGCCTTTGAAACATTCAGATCCCGTCAATGTCGAGGTCGCGCTGGGGAATCGCGCCTATGACATCGTCATCGGCCGCGGCGTGCTGGCCTCGCTCGGCGAACGCGTCGCGCGCCTGCGCCCCGGCGTGCGCACCGCGATCGTGACGGATCGCACCGTCGCGAAATACTGGCTCGAACCCGCCGAGGCGTCCCTCGCAGCCAGCGGCGTTCCGACATCGCGCATCGTCGTCGAGGAAGGCGAGATCTCCAAGACCTATGCCGGGCTCGAAAAGGTCAGCGAAGCCCTGATCGCCGCCAAGATCGAGCGCAACGATCTCGTCATCGCGCTCGGCGGCGGCGTGGTCGGCGATCTCGCCGGCTTTGCGGCGGCGATCCTGCGTCGCGGCGTCGACTTCGTGCAGGTGCCGACCTCGCTGCTGGCGCAGGTCGATTCCTCCGTCGGCGGCAAGACCGGCATCAACTCGCCGCAGGGCAAGAATCTGCTCGGCGCCTTCCACCAGCCGGTGCTTGTGATCGCCGACACCGCCGTGCTCGACACGTTGTCGCCGCGGCAGTTTCGCGCCGGCTATGCCGAGGTCGCCAAATACGGCGTGCTCGGCGACGAGGCCTTCTTCGCCTGGCTCGAGAACAACCATTCCGACATCTCCAAAGGCGGTTCGGCGCGCGAGCATGCGATCGCGACCTCCTGCCGCGCCAAGGCCGGCGTCGTCTCGCGCGACGAGCGCGAGACCGGCGAGCGTGCGCTGCTCAATCTCGGCCACACGTTCGGCCATGCACTAGAAGCCGCGACCGGCTTCTCCGACCGCCTGTTTCACGGCGAGGGCGTTTCGATCGGCATGACGCTGGCGGCGCAGTTTTCGGCGAAGCTCGGCATGATCGGCGAAGCCGATGCGATGCGAGTCGAGCGTCACCTCATTGACGCCGGCTTGCCGACGCGCTTGCAGGACATCGCGGGCTTCGCGCAGGAGGGGCTTGCCGATGCCGACGCGCTGATGACGCTGATGGCGCAGGACAAGAAGGTCGAGCGCGGCAGGCTCACCTTCATCCTGCTGGAGGCCGTGGGGCGGGCCGTCGCCGTGAAGAACGTCGAGCCGGCTCCGGTGCGCGACTTCCTGAAGGACAAGCTCGCGCAAAAGGCATGACGCGAGGCTGAACGGCGCTACAGCGTTTTCGCGCGAAGTGGGTACCGGTTCGCGTAAGTAACGCGTCAAAACAAGAAACCAGAGTGGTTCATGGATTGGCTCGGATTCACCATCGTCATTCTCTGCCTGCTGGTCTCCGGCTTCTTCGCCGCGAGCGAGACCGCACTGACGGGCGCCTCGCGCGCCAGCATGCTGCGGCTCTCCAAGCAGGGTAATCGCGACGCCGACGTGGTTTCGCAGCTGCTCGACATGCGCGAGCGCCTGATCGGCGCCCTGCTGCTCGGCAACAACATCGCCAATATCAGTGCATCCGCCCTGGCCACCAGCATTTTCACGGCCTGGTTCGGCGACGTCGGCGTGCTCTATGCCACCGGCTTGATGACCGCACTGGTCGTGATCTTCGCCGAGGTGCTGCCCAAGACCATCGCGATCAACGCGCCCGACCGTATGGCGCTCGCGGTCGCGCGCCCGATGCGGCTGACGATGTACGTGCTGGGGCCGCTGCTGCGGATCGTGGAAGTCATCGTGCGGCTGTTGATGCGCCTGTTTGGCCTTGCCGGCGAGCACCAGGCGATCCTGTCGCCGACCGAGCGCCTCCGCGGCGCGGTCGACCTGCTGCATCATGAAGGCAAGTTTGAGAAGCACGACCGCGACATGCTCGGCGGGCTGCTCGATCTGCGCGAGCTCCAGGTCTCCGACGTCATGATCCATCGCACCGAGATGACGATGATCAACGCCGACCTGCCGCCGGAGGATCTGGTGCGCGAGGTGCTGGCGGCCGAATACACCCGCATCCCGCTGTGGCGCGAGAAACCGGAAAACATCATCGGCGTGCTCCACGCCAAGGATCTGCTGCGCGCGATCCGCGCGTCCGACGGCGACACCTCGCGCATCGACGTCTCGACCATCGCGCTGCCGCCCTGGTTCGTGCCGGAAATGCGGCCCGTCTCCGAGCAGCTCAAGGCGTTCCGCCGCCGCAAGACTCATTTCGCCCTGGTCGTCGACGAGTACGGCGAAGTTGAAGGCCTCGTGACGCTGGAAGACATTCTGGAAGAGATCGTCGGCGACATCTCCGACGAGCATGACGTCGTGGTCGCGGGCGTGCGCGCCCAGCCGGACGGCTCGGTCGTCGTCGACGGCTCGGTCCCGATCCGCGATCTCAACCGCGCCATGGACTGGCACCTGCCCGACGAAGAGGCAACGACGGTCGCCGGCCTCGTCATTCACGAGGCGCGCTCGATCCCCGACCGCGGCCAGAGTTTCACCTTTCACGGCTTCCGCTTCCGCGTCCTCCGCCGCGAACGCAACCGCATCACCGCGCTCCGTATTTCACCGGTGCCGCGCGAGACGGAAATGGAGGAAGCCAAGCGGCGGCGGGCGGGGACGTCGTTTTGAAGCGGTAGCTGTCATCGTCCGCCTTGTGCGCGCTTGCGCACTGGGGCGGACGATCCAGTAAGCCGCAGCGGCTCGATTCTAGCCGCGCCGCCTCGGAGTACTGGATGCCCGCC
>NZ_JADPJF010000088.1:42163-43454 GCF_023073295.1 Bradyrhizobium sp. 23
CGGGCATGACAGCCGCATCGGCGAGCTAGCTGCCGCCTTCTCCCGGCGCTTGCGCGTGGATCGCCAGCGCGTGCACGCTGCCGGAGAGTTCCGCGGCCAGCGCCGAATTTATCATGCGGTGGCGATCGACCCGGCTCTTCCCTTTGAAGGCGGAAGACACAATATAAACCCGAAAGTGCGTCTCGCCGCTCGGCCGATGGCCGGCGTGGCCCTCATGCAAATGTGACTCGTCGACGACTTGCAGGCTTTCCGGCGTGAAAGCTTCCTGCAACTTGTTGCTGATAGTGTCTCTGATGGCCATCTGGGTCATTACGGTGCGAGATCGCTCTCCGTATTGGATAGGCCGCCTCTAGCGGCCGTTCAAGGACGCCTCAGCATAGTTTCGGCTATGCTTTTCAGCTAATTGCAATGTCAAGACTTGAAGGTTTTTGCATTGCGTAGTCAAAGTCAGCCATGCCGATCGATTCATCAAAGTTCTTCGACTCCATCCGGATCAAGCCGAAAGGCAAGCAGCCGGAGGTGAAGCCGCGCGACGCCGTGGTCAATTGCGAATGGACCGGGTGTCAGAACAAGGGCGCGCATCGTGCGCCCAAGGGTCGCGACAATCAGCGTGAGTACTGGCACTTCTGCCTGAACCACGTGCGCGAGTACAACCAGAACTACAATTTTTTCTCCGGCATGAATGCCGACGCTGTCGCGCGCTATCAGAAAGATGCGCTGACCGGTCATCGTCCGACCTGGAAGATGGGCGCCAATGGCGGCGTCAAGAAGGGCGCCGAGGCCGAGATCGACGGCGCCTTCGATCCGTTCAGCATGTTCCAGGAGCTGAACGGCCGCACCGGCTGGCGCGCCGGCCCGCAGGCCGCGCCCAAGGCCGAGACGCGCAAGATCATGAACGCCGAGCGCAAGGCGCTTCAGGTGATGGGCCTCGCCCCCGAGTCCACGCTCGCCGACGTCAAGTCCAAGTACAAGGCGCTGGTGAAGCAGCACCACCCCGATGCCAACGGTGGCGACCGCTCCACCGAGGATCGCCTGATCGAAATCATCAAGGCGTATAATTATCTGAAGACCGTGGTGCGCGAGGCGTAGGCTTCGCGCGCGCTTTCTTCCCTTCTCCCCTTGCGGGAGAAGGTGGCGCGAAGCGCCGGATGAGGGGTTTCTCTCGGCGAATTCAACTGCAAGATATGAGGGTGTCGAGACAACCCCTCACCCGTCTCGCCGCTTTGCGGCGAGCCACCCTCTCCCGCAAGGGGAGAGGGGAAGCACGCGCTCCGGGCTACGCATTCCCTAC
>NZ_JADPJF010000088.1:43520-46888 GCF_023073295.1 Bradyrhizobium sp. 23
CTTCGGCATCGCGCCCACATATGACGAGCTCGGCCGGATCAGCCGCCCGGTCCGCTGCTGCTCCCGCGCATGCGCCGTCCAGCCGGCTGCGCGCGCCACGGCGAAGATCGGCGTGAAGGCCTGCCTCGGAATCGCCAGCGCATCGAGCAGGATCGCGGTGAAGAACTCCACATTGGTCTCCAGCGACCGGTCCGGATTCTTCTTGCGCAAGGCTGCGCGGATATAGGCCTCGACCTCGCCGGCAAACGGCAGGTCGGCGCCGTCCGAGGCCAGCGCCTCGATCGCGGTCTTGAGCACGTCGGCGCGGGGATCGCGCACGCGATAGACGCGGTGGCCGAAGCCCATCATTCGCTCGCCGCGGGCGAGTGCCGCGTCCACCCAGGGCTGGATGCGCTCGCGCGAGCCGATCGCGTCGAGCATTTCCAGCACCGGCTCCGGCGCGCCGCCATGCAGCGGACCCGTCAGCGCGCAATAGCCGGCGGTGACGGCGGCAAACAGATCTGCGTGCGTTGAGGCCACCACGCGCGCGGTGAAGGTCGAGGCGTTCATGCCGTGGTCGCTGGCGGTCACGAGATAGGCGTCCAGCGCCCTGACCTCGCGTGGTTCGGGCGCGCGCCCGTGCAGCATGCGAAGCGTATCGGCAGCCTGGCTCACGTTCGGATCGGGCGCCACGGGATCGAGACCCCTAGCCCGGCGGACGAGCGCGCCCGCAATCACCGGGAATGCGCCGACGATCGTCGCCTCATGGGCGAGCCCGTGCTCGGCGCGAACTCCCGCGACCGCCGCGCGAAATCCGTCGATGATGCCCATGCCGCGCGTTGCCGGCAGCAGCTCATCCAGCCGCGCGAAGGCGCGCTCGCGTGCGGCGCCCAGGCTCGCGCGCACATCGGCTTCGCTCAGCGTGGTCGTGCTGGCGCCGTTCCAGAGCCGGGCGGTGACGCCCTCAAAGCTCGACTGGCTCGCCAGTCGGCCAACATGCTCGCCGGCGATGATCAACTCGCCGCGCTCGCCGTCGACATGGCTCAGCACGGTTTCGGCCGCGGGAACGCCGTCCAGCCCGATCTGGCTCTTGGTGAGGTGGATGTTCATGGCCCAAATCTCCTTTGCACCAGCCAAAGATCAGGCCTCTCGACAGATTGATCAATCTTGATTACATTAATCAATATGAAAAATTCGGAAGGTCTCTACCTCTCCGCCCGGGAAGCCGCCGCCGAGCTCGCGATCTCGCCGGCCACGCTCTACGCCTATGTCAGCCGCGGCCTGGTCCGCTCCGAGCCGACGCCCGACTCGCGCAAGAACCGCTATCGCGCCGAGGACGTCCGGGCGCTGAAGGAGCGTCGGGTGCCGTCGCCGGAGCCGCGCGGCCTGCGCAGCTTCGATGCCGATCTGCCGGTCATGGACACGGAGATCTCCACCATCACCGAGGAGGGCGCGATCTATCGCGGCGTCAATTGCGTCGATCTCGCGGAGAACGACACGCTGGAGCACACGGCGACGCTTCTGTGGGACGTCTCCGGCGTCGATCCCTTTGCGCCGGACAATTTTCCCGCGGTGTCCGATGAGATGCGCCTGATCGCGCAGGCCGCGCGGCGCGCCGCGCCGATCGATCGCGCCATTGCCGTGCTGGCGCTCGCATCGAGCGCCGATCCCCGCGCCTTCACCCGCGCGCATGATGGACGTGCGATGGTCGGTGCGCGCATCGTCCGGCTCCTGGTCGCGACCATGCTCAATACGGAGCCGTCCGCCGAGCCGCTGCACCAGCAGATCGCCAGTGCCTGGGCTCCCGACAACAAGCACGCGGCCGATCTCATACGCCGCGCGCTGGTTCTGCTCGCCGAGCATGAGTTGAACGCGTCCACCTTCACCGCGCGTTGCGCAGCCTCGACCGGTCTTAATCTTTATGATTCCGTCATCGCCGGCCTCGCCGCGCTGAAGGGACCGAAGCACGGCGGTGCCGGCGTGCTCGCCTCGCAGCTCGTCAAGGCACTGGTCGATCGTGACGTCGAGCCAATGGTCCGGGAGCGTGTCGCGCTCGGCGAACGCTTTGCCGGCTTCGGTCACGGCGTCTACAAGCGGGGCGATCGGCGCGCGCAATCGCTGCTCAACGCGCTCTCTCGCGCAGGCGCACCGCGCAAATTCACCAAGGAGGTGCCCGAGCGGATCGCGGAGGCGACCGGCGAACTCGTCAATATCGACTACGCGCTCGCGGTGCTCGTGCACGCGCTGCGCCTGCCTGGCGGCAGCGAGCTCGCCCTGTTCGCGATGGCCCGCAGCGTCGGCTGGATCGCACATGCGAGCGAGCAGTTGCAGTTCGGCAAGCTGATCAGGCCCCGGGCGAGGTATGTCGGGCCGGCACCGGGGCGGAGGGGAGGCGCTGCTAGCTAGGATCGCTGCTGCGGTCGTCCTGGCGGAAGCCCGTGCTCGGGTACCTGATCAATCCGCAAGCCCTAACACGAACGCCAAAGCAATCCCAATCCGCGCCATATCCTGGCTGCCGAGGCGCCCGATCTTCTGTCCGATCCGTTCGCGTCTCACGGTGATCGGCTTGTCGGCCATCGCCTGCGATCTCAGTCGTAATCCATTTTCGCGGGTTGGCTCGATAGTCACCCGAAAATCCGGGGCGTGCGCCAGTTCGGAAGTCAACTGGCAGATCACGACGGAGGCATGAGTTTCAGGGAAAGCGTCGCTCTGCACGATGACCGCCGGGCGGGGTTTGCCATAGTCGCCCGTTGCAGCGACGGTCACGACGTCACCGCGTTGCATCTGCATCAAACTCGGAGACCGACTCGATCCACTGCAGCGCGTTGCGCTCGCGATCGGGGTCGAGGCTGGCAACTTGCTTCGCCACCCGTCGTCGAACTGACCGCGAGCGAGCATCAGCTACGACGAGGCGCAGTTCGCGCAAGCCCCGCAGCCGCCTCCGCTGGCGCATCATTTTCATTCTTTCAGCGGGTGCAGTCATTGGAAACGATCCCATGTAACGCGTTACAATGTAACGCGTTACGGCTTGGAGGCAAGGGCCGCCACGTTGCGAAGTCCCCAAACCGCAGTGCGCCGCTCGACGCTATCACCCTCGCGGCTTCGCCACCGCCACGCCGCCGCCGTTCCGGCGGCGATAGATCCAAACCGCCAGGCCTACGACGATTGCCACGCCGACCACGGTCAAAATCCACATATGCTTATACGGATGCCCATGGTGCGGCAGCCCGGCATATTCGTGCAGGGCCGACACCGCCAAAACGCCCGGCAGCACATGCGCCGGCGCCCAGACCAGGATCGCCGGGATGTTGATGGCGTAGAAGCGGGCCGGGGGCATGCCGAGCGCGCCCGCCGTGACCGGGACGAAGGCACGGATCGGCGGCACGAAG
>NZ_JADPJF010000088.1:46974-52555 GCF_023073295.1 Bradyrhizobium sp. 23
CGAAGAACACCGCCCAGGTGCCGAAGCGGTGGAAGAAATTCTCGCTCTGTTCGACCACACGCGGATAATTGGTCAGCGGCCAGGTGTTGAGGATCTCCCGTTGTTGCCGGTGTCCGATCCAGTAGGCCGAACCATCGCCGAGCACTGCGCCGAGCGCCGCCGCCAGCAACACCCATTGCAGCTTGAGCTCGCCGCCCGGGACCAGGGCGCTCAGCGCCAGGATGATCGTCGAGCCGGGGATGACCGACCCCACCACCGGAACCGCCTCGAGCAGGGCCGCCAGAAACAGGGTCAGATAGGCCAGCCACGCATGGGCCGAGACGAATGAAATGAGGGGATCGAGAAAGGACGTCACATCGTCTCTGCGGTGGGATTGGGCCTTGGGGTTCGGACCCTATATTCAGACCCTACATAAGTAATGAGCGGCGGTAAAAGTGCCACCCGCGTCGGCAGGACGGTGCCTTCGGCACGAAATTCAGGCGTGATTCGCAGGGCAGCCTTCCAAAAATCGCGTTCCTTGCCTATCTAAATGAAAAGACAACGGAACTTTGATCGGGGGGCGGGCTTCTGCCCGCCCGTTGTCTCTGATAGGTTCGCAACAGCACCCAGCCGCAGCCAACGTGCAATAACTGGTCTCGGGATCGCCCGGGACCTCGGAGGATTGATGACGACCGCCGCGATGTCCAAAGTTGAGGAAGTTTCCGGTTTGCCCGACATGAAGGTGTCGGTGCGCCAGGTGTTCGGGATCGACAGCGATCTCGAAGTCCCCGCCTATTCCGAAGTCGATCCTCACGTCCCCGAAGTCGATTCCGATTACCGCTTCGACCGCGCCACCACGCTCGCCATTCTCGCCGGCTTCGCCCACAACCGCCGCGTCATGGTCACGGGCTATCACGGCACCGGCAAATCCACCCATATCGAGCAGGTCGCTGCGCGACTGAACTGGCCCTGCGTGCGCGTCAACCTCGACAGCCACATCAGCCGTATCGACCTCGTCGGCAAGGACTCGATCGTGGTCCGCGACGGCAAGCAGGTCACCGAATTCCGCGACGGCATCCTGCCCTGGGCGCTCCAGCATAACGTCGCGCTGGTGTTCGACGAATACGACGCCGGCCGCCCGGACGTGATGTTCGTGATCCAGCGCGTGCTGGAAGTCTCCGGCCGGCTGACGCTGCTCGACCAGAACAAGGTGATCAAGCCGCATCCGGCATTCCGCATGTTCTCGACCGCCAACACCGTCGGCCTCGGCGACACCTCGGGCCTCTATCACGGCACCCAGCAGATCAACCAGGGTCAGATGGACCGCTGGTCGATCGTCACCACGTTGAACTATCTCAGCCATGACGAGGAAGTGGAGATCGTGCTGGCCAAGGCCAAGCACTATCGCACCACGGAGGGCCGCGACATCGTCAACAAGATGGTTCGCCTCGCCGACCTCACCCGCAACGCCTTCGCCAATGGCGATCTGTCGACGGTGATGAGCCCGCGCACGGTGATCACCTGGGCGGAGAACGCCGACATCTTCAGCGACATCGGCTTTGCGTTCCGGGTCACCTTCCTCAACAAATGCGACGAGCTCGAACGTCCCCTCGTCGCCGAGTTCTACCAGCGCTGCTTCAACGCGGAGCTGCCGGAATCGTCGGTGAACGTGGCGCTCAGCTGATCGCTCTCGGTGTGTCGTCCCGGCCGAGTGCGCAATTGCGCACGGGGGCCGGGACCCATACCGCGAGGTCTCTCTGTGAAGCGACGCTGCTAATTTCTCCTGACGCAATGATTGCCGGCGGTTATGGGTCCCGGCCTTCGCGGGGACGACGGGTAAGGGCGAGATGAGCACCACCTCCAACTCCAAATTCCGCAACACCAAGGAAGCCCCGACCGAGCCGTTCAAGCGCTCGGTGGCCTCCTGCCTGAAGGCGATCGCCAAGGCGCCCGAGCTCGACGTCAGCTTCGCCGCCGAGCGTCCCGGGCTCGCGCCGGGCAAGGCGCGGCTGCCCGAGCCCGCGCGAAAGATGACCAGGCGTGATGCCGCCATCGTGCGCGGCCACGCCGATTCCATCGCGCTCAAGCTCGCCTGTCACGATCCGAAGGTGCATCGCAAGCTGATGCCGGGCAATCCGCAGGCGCGCGGCGTGTTCGAGGCGGTGGAGCAGGCCCGTGTCGAGGCGATCGGCGCGCGGCGCATGGCGGGCGTTGCGAAAAACCTCACCGCGATGCTCGACGACCATTTCCATCGCGGCAAGTTCGACGAGATCACCGATCGCGCCGACGCGCCGCTCGCCGACGCGCTGGCAATGCTGGTGCGCGAGCGCCTGACCGGCATGGCGCCGCCGACGGCCGCCAAGAAGATGGTCGATCTCTGGCGCCCTATTCTCGAAGACAAGATCGGCAGGCGGCTCGACCGGCTCGATACCGTGGTCGAGGACCAGACCAGGTTCGGCGATGCCGTGCATGATCTGCTGACGGCGCTCGAGATCGGCGACGAGCGCAGCGCCGACAGCGAAGACAATGACGAGAACGACGAGAACCAGGACGGCGACAACGATCAGTCCGGCGCCGAGGGTTCGCCCGATTCCGACGCCGCGCAGGAGATGAGCGCCGATCAGGCCCAGGCGTCGAGCGAGGAGATGAGCGAGAGCGCGATGGAAAGCGCGCAGGCCTCGACCTCCGACACCTTCGACGACGGCGAGCTCGGCGACGACGAGACGCCGGGCGAGGCGACGCGGCCGAATTCGCACGGCAAGAACGAGCCGCGCGGGCCGGAATATCACGCCTTCGCGCCGAAGTTCGACGAGGTCATCGCCGCCGAAGACCTCTGCGACCATGACGAGCTGGAGCGGCTGCGCGCCTATCTCGACAAGCAGCTCGCGCATCTGCAGGGCATCGTCGCCCGTCTCGCCAACCGGCTGCAGAGGCGCTTGATGGCGCAGCAGAACCGCGCCTGGGAATTCGATCTCGAAGAGGGCATTCTCGACCCCGCGCGGCTGTCGCGCGTGGTGACCGATCCCTATCACCCGCTGTCCTTCATGCACGAGAAGGAGGCGACGTTCCGCGATACCGTGGTGACGCTGCTGCTCGACAATTCCGGCTCGATGCGCGGGCGGCCGATCACGGTCGCGGCGACTTGCGCCGACATCCTCGCCCGCACGCTGGAGCGTTGCGGCGTCAAGGTCGAGATTCTCGGCTTCACCACGCGCGCCTGGAAGGGCGGGCAATCGCGCGAGGCGTGGCTTGCCGCCGGCAAGCCGGCCAGCCCCGGCCGCCTCAACGATCTCCGCCACATCATCTACAAGTCGGCGGACGCCCCCTGGCGTCGTGCGCGGAAAAACCTCGGCCTGATGATGCGCGAAGGGCTGTTGAAGGAGAACATCGACGGCGAGGCGCTCGACTGGGCGCACAAGCGCCTGCTCGGCCGGCCCGAACAGCGCAAGATCCTGATGATGATCTCGGACGGCGCGCCGGTCGACGATTCCACGCTGTCGGTCAATCCCGGCAACTATCTCGAGCGGCACCTGCGCCACATCATCGAGGAGATCGAGACCCGCTCGCCGGTCGAGCTGATCGCGATCGGCATCGGCCATGACGTGACGCGCTATTATCGCCGCGCGGTGACGATCGTGGACGCCGAAGAGCTCGGCGGCGCCATCACCGAAAAACTCGCCGAACTGTTCAGCGAGACCAACACCGCGCCCACGCAGCCGGCCAACCGCCCGCGACGCAAACTGCATTCGTGAGCAACCATCGGTCCCGCCGCAGCTTTATCGGCCACGCGGCGGCGGGATTTTCCACTCTCGCACTGTCTCGCCTGGCGCAGGCACAGCCGGCGCCGAAGCCGGCGCTGATCGAGCACGCCGTCGCCGCGCCCGTTGGCATCGAGGTCAACGCGCGGCCGATCCCGAATTTCGAGCCGCGCGACCGCGCGCGCACGCGGTTCGGTTCGCTGGACTATCGCGGCGGCCTGGTGCTGACCTCGCCGCATCGCGGCTTCGGCGGCCTGTCCGGCTTCCGCTTTCTCGACAGCAAAGGCGAGCGCTTCCTCGCGATCTCCGACCAGGGCACCTGGTTCACCGGTCGCATCCGTTATTCCGGGCGGATCATGACCGGCCTCGGCGACGTCGAGGCCGCGCCGGTGCTCAATGCGGAGGGGCGGCCGATCACGGAGAAGCGGCTGTGGTACGACACCGAGTCGCTCGCGCGTGACGGCGACCTCGTCTATGTCGGGCTCGAGCGCGTCAACCAGATCATGCGGTTCGATTTTGCGAAGGGCGGCACACGCGCGCGCGGCGAGGTGCTGCCGACCCCGCCGGCGGTGCGCAAACTGCCCTACAACAAGGGGCTCGAGGCGCTGGTGTTCGTTCCAAAGGGGCAGCCGCTCGCGGGCACCTTGATCGCGCTGTCGGAGGGCGGCTTCGATGCCGACGGCAATCTGATCGGATTTTTGCTCGGCGGCCCCACACCCGGCCAGTTCAGCATTCGCCGCACCGACCAGCAGCTCATCAGCGACGCGGTGCTGCTGCCCTCGGGCGATCTCCTGATCCTCGAACGCAAATTCTCCTGGTTCACCGGCGTCGATATCCGCATCCGCGCGATCCCCCTGAAATCGATCGCGCCGGGCGCATTGGTCGACGGCCCCGTGCTGTTCAAGGCCGATCTCGGCCACGAGATCGACAACATGGAAGGCATCGACGCCCACGTCACGGCTGACGGCGAGACCGTGCTGACATTGGTGTCGGACGACAATTTCTCGATGCTCCAGCGCACCCTGCTGCTGCAGTTCGCGCTGGTGGAGTAGGGCGGCGCGGCCGCAATGCATCCCCCGCGAGCCGCCATGCCCCCCGCGCGGCTGGCAATCGGCGCATCGCCCACTACACTCTCTCCATCTCCCTGCCCCCCATCCCGGAACTCCCCCGCATGAGCGCCCTGTTTTCCCCGATCAAGCTGCGCGGCCTGACTTTGAAGAACCGCATCGTGGTGTCGCCGATGTGCCAATATTCGGCCGAGGACGGCGTCCCCACCGACTGGCACTTCACCCACATCAACAATCTCAGCCTGTCCGGCGCCGCGATGTTCTGCATCGAGGCGACCCATGTCGAGGCGATCGGCCGCATCACGCCGGGCTGCCTCGGGCTCTACAGCGATGCCGCCGAGGCCGCGCTGAAGCAGATCCTCACCTCGGTGCGGAAACATTCCTCGACCGCCGTCGCAATGCAGCTCGCGCATGCCGGCCGCAAAGCCAGCAGCGCGCGGCCCTGGGACGGCGGCCAGCTGATTCCGCAGGACGCGGGCGGCTGGCAGACCGTGGCGCCGTCGGCGCTGCCGCACAAGGAGGGCGAGGCCGCGCCGCTGGCGCTCGATGCCGCCGGCCTCAAGCGCATCCGCGAGGCCTTCGTCGATGCCGCCAAGCGCGCCGATCGCATCGGCATTGACGCGGTCGAGCTGCACGGCGCGCACGGCTATCTCCTGCATCAATTCCTGTCGCCGATCTCGAACAGGCGCACCGACGAATATGGCGGCTCGCTCGAGAACCGCATGCGCTTCCCGCTGGAGGTCTACGACGCGGTCCGCGCCGTATTCCCGCACGACA
>NZ_JADPJF010000088.1:52624-61056 GCF_023073295.1 Bradyrhizobium sp. 23
GGCATGCGGGTGTCGTCGACCGACTGGGTCGAGGGCGGCTGGGACCTGGCGCAGACCATCGCATTCGCAAACGCGCTGAAGGCGCGCGGCGTCGACTGGATCGATGCCTCCTCCGGCGGCGTCTCGCCGCTGCAGAAGATCGCACTCGGCCCCGGCTATCAGGTGCAGTTTGCAGAGGCCATCAAGCGCGAGACCGGTTTGCCCACCATCGCCGTCGGCCTGATCACCGAGCCGAAGCAGGCCGAAGAGATCGTCGCATCCGGCAAGGCCGACATGGTCGCGCTCGCCCGCGGCTTGCTCTACGACCCGCGCTGGGCCTGGCACGCCGCAGCCGAACTCGGCGGCGAGGTCGAAGCCCCGCCGCAATACTGGCGCTCGCAGCCCTCGACCCAGAAGGCGCTGTTCGGCAAGACCACGTTCGGGGCGCGGTGAGAGAGGCGAGTCTGGCGCGAGGACCGCGCCGCAAACTCGTCATTGCGAGGAGCCCTTGCGACGAAGCAATCCAGGCTGTGTCCGCGGAAAGATCCTGGATTGCTTCGCTGCGCTCGCCATGAGGATGGGGAGGCAGCCATGCGACACACGCCAAGGTCGTTGCTCCGCGTACCTTTTGGTCCCGTGCCGTTCCGCCTCACGCATCCGTAAACCCTCTCAGCTTCCACCCCACCCAAATCTGGCCTAACCTCGCGTGCGTCCAACGCCTCGCGGAGGCCCGCCATGCGATTTCGTGTTCGAAAAGCTGCCCACGTCATCGAGCGCGTGGGCCTTGCGATGGCGGGCGCGGCGTGCGGGCTGTTTGTCGGCGCTTATGTGGGATCGGCGATCCCCGCGCTCACCACCGAGGGGTTCCTGCTGCTGATGATGGTGCTGGGCTTCGTCGGCTTCTATCTCGGCATCGACACGCCGCAATTGCCGTTCGACGAGGCCCACGGCGACATCGACGCCGCGGAACTGTTGAGCGCCGCCGGCACGCTCTGCGCCACGCTCACCGCGCTCGCCTCCGTCGCCATCATCGTGCTCCGCCTCGATCCGCACATCGCCTGGAGCTGGTTCGCCTTGTTCGGCTGGATCGCCGGCGTCGCGATGCAGATCGTCGCGGGCGCAAAGGCGCGGATGCGGAAACCGTGAATTTGTTGTGTTGGGAGAGATCGCGCCGCAAGTACACTGCGTTCCCTCCCCCTTGTGGGGGAGGGCTAGGGAGAGGGGTAGCCACACGGCGTGCTCTGTCGAATGAAGCGACACTCTGTTGCCATCGCTTCGCACGTAACTAACACCTTTTGCTGGGCCACCCCTCTCCCCAACCCTCCCCCACAAGGGGGGAGGGAGCCGAGCGGAGTGTGGAGCGCGGCCTTGTTCAGCAGCTGGAAGGAGTCAAAACACCACTCCCACCTTCGTGCCGCGCTTCCACGCCACGCGGCAGCGTTTTTTCGTGTTCACATGCAGCAGCTCGAAGCGATCGGGAATCTTCACCTGGCCGCCGAGATCGACGCAGGCACCTCCGGGCGAATAGTCGATCAGCGTGCAGGGGATCACCGGCGCGCGCGGGTCGGTGATGATCTTGGCCTGGCGGGACACCAGGCCCGCGGGTTTGACGCGGGCATGTCGTCGCGGATGCATTGGCACTCTCCTCCAATTTCCGCGGATGGCGCGGGTGGTCAGGAGATGATGCCCAGGAGTTGATTCGATCCGGCTAAGGCGGGGCGGAGAATTTTAATGAAAAGTATCGGCGAATGGAGAAAGCGGCGGTAGCGGGGTGGGAAGGCTTCCCCCTCTCCCCTTGTGGGAGAGGGTGGATCGCCACGAAGTGGCGAGACGGGTGAGGGGTCTCGCACGGCATACGAAGCTTTCGCGTTCGCGGCGACAACCCCTCATCCGGCGCCATAGCCGATGCGAAGCATCGGCGTTTTCAAGAACGGCGGCCGAAGACCGCCTATGCCACCTTCTCCCACAGGGGGAGAAGGGAAGGCCCTCACCCCACCACGATCTCCCCCGACTCCGCCACCATGCCCACACCCGGCGGCAGCGGCATCGGCACCGTCACATACTCCTTCGGCAAATTCACCGGCCGATAGTCCGGCTCCACCGCCATCCGCTTCAACACGCTCTCATGCACATGCGCGCCTTCGGGGATCAGGCGCGGTTCGCAATCGGGGATGTAGAACCCGAGAAACACCTTCCGCGCCGGCCATTCCCGGTACTTGGCGCTCTTCGGCAGATATTCCAGCACGCGCCAGGGCGCCGTCATCGAATCATGCAGCTCGCCGGTCTTGCCGGTGTAAGCCGGCGGCACGTATTGGAACGGCGAGTTCTTGCGCTGGATGCCCCAGGCGAGCTGGTTCACCGTGCGCGGGTTGAAGTTCAGCCCCGCCTTGGTCGCCTCCTCGATCATCCAGAGCAGCGGATATTTGGACTCGCCGCTCTCGACTTCCGGATAGCCGCCACCGACGTCGCAATGCACGCCGGCGAACCACACCTGCAAAATGTCCTGCGGCTCCTTCTTGTCGTCGGGCACGAAGCGGTTGCGCCAGTACTCCTGCGGCTCCTCATACTGCTTGAGGCGGAACATGCAGCGCCGCTCGTCGATGGCGATCGCCTGGCGGAAGATGTTGACGCTGGGATTGCGCAGCGTGAAGGCGAGCTCCTCGAAGCTCGGCAAATAGCCCCGGTCGGCGCGCGGCACGATCACGCTCGCCACCGTGTCCCAGACGCCGATGAAGTGGATGGTCGGCCAGCGCGACGAGGTGATGCGTGCGAACTGCGCGGCGAGATCGAACTTGTTTTTCGGCAGCGGCCCGCTGTCGTCAAAACCCTCATCGATGAGGTCGCTGACATCGTTGCCGCGCCCGGTGCCGGAATATTGCTTGTAGGCGACGAGGCCACTGCCTGCGAGGTTGGCCTGCTCCGGCGAGATCAGGCCGATCTTGTGGATCAGCCCCGCCAGCACGCGAACCGTGTAGGCACCGCGCGAAAAACCGAACAGGTAGATCCTGTCGCCCGGCGCGTAATGCTCGACCAGGAAGCAATAGGCCGACAGCGTGTTGTCATCGAGCCCGTAGCCAGTGGCGAGCCCCAGCACCAGATTGACGTTGGCTTTCCAGCGGTGCCACGTCGACGGCTCCGTCACCGTGCCGACCCCGGGATCGTAGAACACCATCTGCCGCGGCCGCGTCTTGTCGGTCTTGCGCAGGCAGCGATAGAGCTTCAGGACGTTGGAGATGTTTTCGGAAATCTCGTTGCCGGTGCCGTCACAGCAGATGACAAGGTTCTTCGGCTCGGATGTGTGCTCGGCGTTGCGCTCGTGATCCACAGGATGCCCCTCCCGCTGATGCTACCCGGGCGAGTATAGCGGAAAAGGGCGGGGAGAGGGAGATGACGCTTCTTCTCCTCTCCCCTTGCGGGAGAGGGTGGATCGCCGCGAAGCGGCGAGACGGGTGAGGGGTCTCTCTCCGCGTGCGAATCTCTCGCGTCAGAACTCCCGGAGACAGACCCCTCATCCGGCGCCATAGCCGATGCGAAGCATCGGCGTTTTCAAGAACGGCGGCCGAAGGCCGCCTATGCCACCTTCTCCCGCAAGGGGAGAAGGGAAGGCGCCCGCCGGCTACTTCTTCTTCTGGCCGATCTCCGGCTGCCAGGCCGCGTCCTTGCGGCTTGGCGCTGCGGCGCTGGTCTTGATCTTGTCCTTTTTCGGCTTCTTGGTCTCGCGGTTGCTGCGTTGCTGTCCCTTGGCCATGACGTCGTCTCCTCCTGGGTTTCGAGTTCGTCCGCGTGCGAGATCGGCGCTGCAATGGTCGCTGGGCGGGGCTGTGAGATGCACCCGCCCGAACCAATGAAGATCGCCGCTGCGCACACGAGGCGCGAAAGATGCAGCGCAACATCGACGCGCGGCAATTGCGTGAGCTGCGCTGACGTGGTCGAGCGTACGCCCGCGTCCTGCCGATTGCGAGGACTAAAACGCCGCGCACGAGCACCGCGCTTGCGCCGTAAGTCCCGGCCCACGCTGACATAATGCTGGCTATTGCCGGGTAACAAGCGCATGGTCGTGACCAGCTGGTGTCGGTTGGGGCCCCTTCTTTGCGAAAGGCAGGCGCGCATGACCATCCGCTCGCGGCGAGAAACCATCACCTTCAAGCATCCATTCCACATCCGCGGCCTCGAGCGCCAGTTGCCGGCCGGCGCCTATGAGGTCGTCACCGACGAGGAGATGATCGAGGGCCTGTCCTTCGCATCCTATCGCCGCGTCGCCACCATGATCACGGTGCCCTCCGAAGGCGTGCGCGGTGCGACGGAGATGCTGTCGATCGGCTCGGTCGACCTGGCGGATGCCCAACGTATCGACGCGAGTGCCTGACATGACTGACATCCCGGTCGATCTCGACAGCCACCGCGGCATGGCCGCCCAGAAGGCAACCGATCTGCGCCGCGCGCTGGCCGATGTCGAGGCCCAGGTCAGGGAGCTGCGCGAGCGCGAGGCCGAGCTTGAAAACCGCATGATGTCGGTGCCTGCCACGTCCTGGCCGGAGGCCGCCGTGAAGGCCCGCCATCTGCTCAACCTCTATGCCGCGAGCCTGCCCACCGAGGACACCCGCCACCGCGCGCTGGTGGCCGCCCTGTTCGACGATTTCGCAAGGCTCAACGGCGACGGCTGAAGGCGAGGCAACGCGCGCAAACACCGGCGTCGTCCTGGCCGAGTGCGCAATTGCGCACGGAGCCGGGACCCATAACCACCGAAGTCAGTTTTTGTGCACCCTCGTGCCACAGCCTGCTTCGATAACGCTGACCGGCGCCGCCCCCAGTGCGCAATTGCGCAAGTCCGGCACGACGCGGACGCAAAAGGAGTACCCCATGACGCTCACCAGCAGCCGCTTCATCGCCCACGACCAGGACCGCGGCATCGTCCAGTTCTCGATGCAGGACGGCGCGAAGGAGATCGCCTGCGCGATCTCGACCTCCGCCATGGACGACCTCGAGCGCGGCCCGCGCGCCCGGCCCAGCGAGCGCGAAGAGCAGTTCACGCGCCTGCGCGAACGCATCGAAGCCTGCACCGGACGCAAATATCAGGCGACGGAGTTCGAAGGCACGCCGCCGGGGATCGTGCTGCGGAGCATTGATTTTCGGGGGTAGGGGAACGGCGTGGGCTAGAAGTATGGCGGAGCCGGGCCGTCGGTTCCGTCGCGTGGCTGTCTGGACGAATATGAAGGAACTTCATTTTGGAGAAATGAGATCGGTGAGTTGGATTGGTCTAAACACAATATAGTTTGTTCGGGCCTACTGCCGCTTAGCGATAGAGCAGTAGAAATGGAAAGCCTTCAAGACTGCAATTGTCGCGCTGAGGTCAGCGTGTGTTCCAAACTGCCGTATCATTTTTCGGAGTAGGGCTTTTCCATCTCGCGTGAGCTCCCAATGAACCTTGTCGGCCACTTTGTCTGCTCGGATCACTGCGCTCGGATGGTCCTGAACTAAGAGATCAAAAAAGTGGTTTGGCAGTAGATCCTCTAGTTCCCAATTCAACCCTTTGTAGGCCAGGTTTTCCCGTTCAAAGGCCTTTTGGAGAGTCTTGGGATCGAGATTGCCGCTCGTTGGCATGTGTGGATGAAGCCGGAAGACGTCACGAAACTCCACAATACTTGTGTCCAAAGCAGTCGCAGCTCTTACTGCCTGTTGGCCTGCCTTGTCATTGTCGAATAGCCATATCGTCGCCGGAGCGCGATCCTTGATCGAGCGCTGAGATCAACCGCTTGTCAGAAACCTCGGATAAGACTAGCCGCCAAGGCAAGCCTAGGAATGATATCAAAGTTTCGAGTTGGGGGCATTCCTTCGGCAGGTCGATCAGCCAAAGTGCAATGTCGCGGCTGTCGAGGTTCGACAGGAGATTGTCCGAAGCTCCGTCGACAAGAAAAAGTTTCTTTTGGTTCATTTTCCCGCTCCCATGCCGTCATGGCGTTGCCTCGATGCCTTCCAAACGGGATGCACCGTTTGATTGTAGGAGGAAGCGCGGTGTTATCAACAAAAACGGCCGGATCTTCCGATCCGGCCGTCACGCAAAACTCTTCCAGCTAAGCCTACGCCTCGCGACGCAAGCCCTCGCCCGATTCGAAAATTCTTAGCTCGCCTTCTTCTCCGGCGCCGGGGTCGGGCCGACCTTCTTCTGGATGGCGCGCTTCAGCTCGAGGGCGCGGGGCGACAGCACGGCGGCCTTGGCCTTGAGCAGGAAGGGATCGAGGCCGCCATTGTGGTCGACGCTCTTGATCGCGTTGGTGGAGACGCGCAGGCGCACGTTGCGGCCCAGCGCTTCGCTGATGAAGGTCACGTTGACCAGGTTCGGCAGGAAGCGGCGCTTGGTCTTGATGTTGGAGTGGCTGACCGTGTGGCCGACCTGGGGGCCCTTGGCCGTCAATTCGCAGCGGCGAGACATGGCAAAATCCTCAATCTTTCCCAACGATGTGCGGCCGCCATTCGGGGCGCCACGGGCAAATTCTCTGTCCTTGCAGGGAGCGGGCGGACGTATAGGGGGGAAGCGGCGGGACGTCAAGGTTTTGGGGCGGGTTTCGTGCTCCAAGGTAGCTGTCATCGCCCGGCTCGCCGCCTTCGCTGAAGCTTCGGCGGGCCGAGCACCCGTGTGGGCCTCGGCGTAGCCTTGGCGGAGCCGGGACCGGGCGATCCAGTACTCCGCGCCGGTGCGGCTGACCAGAGGGGCCGCGGCGTACTGGATGCCCCGGTCAAGCCGGGGCATGACGGCGGTGGAGGTGGCGGGGTGAGGTGCGCTTTCAGTCCCACCCCCGATCACCAAAACGGCAATGATTATCGCGCCTTACCATCACATAAAGGGCGTATTCGCGCCCGAAAAGTCCGGTGGAGTTCCGGACGCCGACAGGCCCGGACGCATTGCTTGGCGCGGTATTTGGCTTAAGTAACAACCGTTCGCGCCCCGATTGGATTGTTTCGTGCTCACAACGCCTCATCTTGCGCCGAGCCTGCGCCCAAAAGAGCTGCGCTCAGCGGAGCGGCGCGCGAGGAATCCGCGCGTAAGCCATCCTCGCTCTGCCGGCCGCTGGGTCATGGCGGCCCTTGGCGGGCTGGTGTTGGCGTGGGCGGCGGAGCCCGCGGCGGCGCAGGGCAAGCTCGAGGCGCAATATGAGGCGACGCTGGCGGGCATTCCCGTCGGCAAGGGCGCCTGGAACATCGACATCCAGGACGATGTGTTCGCGGCCGCGGCCTCCGGCGGCACCTCGGGGCTGCTGAAATCCTTCGCGGGCGGGTCCGGCACCGGCGCCTCGCAGGGCCGCGTGGTCAACGGCGCGCTGGTCGCGACCGGCTATCAGGCCTCCACCACCACCTCGAAGAAGACCGAAGAGATCCGCATCACGCTCGACAAGGGCAATGTGAAGGATTTTGCCATCCTGCCGGAGCCGCCGGTCGATCCCGACCGCATCGTCGTCACCGACGCGCATCGCCGCGGCGTCTGGGACCCGATGACGGCCTCGCTGGTGCGCGTATCCGGCACCGGCGACGTGCTGTCGGCGGACGCCTGCCACGGCAGCGCCGCCGTGTTCGACGGCCGCATGCGCTACGAGCTCAAGCTCGATTTCAAGCGCATGGAGAACGTGAAGGCGGAGAAGGGCTATCACGGCCAGGTCGTGGTCTGCTCGCTCTATTTCGTGCCCATCGCCGGCTACATCCCCGACCGTCCGGTGATCAAATATCTCGCCGCCCAGCGCAACATCGAGGTCGCGTTCGCACCGATCGCCGGCACGCGCATCCTGGTCCCGTTCTGGCTGAAAGTGCCGACCCCGCTCGGGCCGGCCATGCTGGAAGCAACCAGCTTCATCACCAGCGCCCAGCCGCCCAAGGTCGCGAAGACGCAGTAGGGCTGGGTGCCGTAGCCCCGCTGCCGTAGCCCGGATGGAGCGCAGCGTAATCCGGGGTTCTTTGCTTCGGCCCCCGCATTGCGCTCCGCTCCATGCGGGCTACGGACCTCCCTTTTGGTGAAAATAAACATCAATGATTTCAACAACATGCCTACTGTGCATGGGGTTGTTTTCGCGCATTTTGTTTGGAGGGGGTCGAGAACCGGGAATCCATTTGACTCCTCCCCGATTCTGATTCGACTCCGCGCCGTCCCCAGCTTTAACGAATCCGCCATCGAAACGTCGCTTGTGCGGCGGAGCAAAACTCCATCTAGTGCGAACCCACAAGCCTCCCGCGACATCTTGCGTGAACGGAACAGGACTCAAGGGGGAGTCAGCGATTCGGCCGCGATTCGTTCTCAACTCGTTCCGAAGCTTAAAGCCAACGGGAAAAGCGTCGCAAAGTGAGACAGTTGCGCTGGGTTCAGGGAGAGGCGCCGCATTCTCCGCCGTCATGCCCCGGCTTGACCGGGGCATCCAGTACGCCGCGCCCTCTCGGTTTGATCTGCGCCGCCTCTGGAATACTGGATC
>NZ_JADPJF010000088.1:61163-82180 GCF_023073295.1 Bradyrhizobium sp. 23
GTGTGTGAGGCGAGCCCTTCGCGCCACCGCCCCAAAACAGCACTGACATTCGCCCCAATCGCCATTACCTAATCCCCCAGATGCCTTTTTCCTCCTCCCCCTTCGCTTCCGAGCGGCTTCCCGGCGCCGGCGTCACTGCGGTGCTTGGTCCCACCAACACCGGCAAGACCCATCTCGCCATCGAGCGGATGCTCGCGCATCCCTCCGGCATGATCGGGCTGCCGCTGCGCCTGCTCGCGCGCGAGGTCTACAACAAGATCGCAGCAAGGGTCGGCCCCGACGCCGTCGCGCTCGTGACCGGCGAGGAGAAGATCAAGCCGAAAGCGCCGCGCTATTGGGTCTCGACCGTCGAGGCGATGCCGCGGGATCTCGACGTCTCGTTCCTTGCCGTCGACGAGGTGCAGATCGCATCCGATCTGGAACGCGGCCACGTCTTCACCGATCGCATCCTCAATCGCCGCGGCCGCGACGAGACGCTGCTGCTCGGCGCTGCGACCATGCGCCCGATCATCGAGCGGCTGCTGCCGGGCGTCTCCATGATCACGCGGCCGCGCCTGTCGCAGCTGGAATTCGCGGGTGATCGCAAGATCACGCGGCAGCCGCGCCGCACCGCCATCGTCGCCTTCTCGGCCGACGAGGTCTACGCCATCGCCGAGCTGATCCGCCGCCAGCATGGCGGCGCCGCCGTGGTGCTGGGTTCGCTGTCGCCGCGCACCCGCAACGCGCAGGTCGCGATGTTCCAGAACGGCGAGGTCGATTACCTCGTCGCCACCGACGCCGTCGGCATGGGCCTCAATCTCGACGTCGACCACGTCGCCTTTGCCTCCGACCGCAAGTACGACGGCTACCAGTTCCGCCGCCTGACGCCGTCCGAATTCGCTCAGATCGCCGGCCGCGCCGGCCGCGCCACCCGCAACGGCACCTTCGGCACCACCGGCCGCTGCGGCCCGTTCGAGCCCGAGCTCGTCAATGCGCTGCAGAACCACACCTTCGATCCCGTGAAGGTTTTGCAATGGCGCAATTCGAAGCTGGATTTTGCTTCCCTCGGCGCGCTCCAGGTCTCGCTGAACCTGGCCCCCGGCCACGAGGCGCTGACGCGCGCGCCGATTGCCGAGGACATGCGCGTGCTCGACCACGCCGCCCGCGACGCCGAGGTGCGCGATGTCGCGCATGGCAAGGACGCCGTGGAACGGCTGTGGGAGGCCTGCCAGGTCCCGGATTATCGAAAGCTGTCGCCGGCCGCCCATGCCGAGCTGGTGACGACGCTGTACGGCTTCCTGATGCGGAAGGGATGCATCCCCGACGCCTGGTTCAGGACCCAGATCGACCAGGCCGACCGCGTTGACGGCGATATCGACACGCTGTCGGCCCGGATCGCGCAGATTCGCACCTGGACCTTCGTCGCCAATCGCCCCGACTGGCTGAAAGACCCCGAACGCTGGCAGGGGATCGCCCGCGAGGTCGAAAATAAATTATCGGATGCGCTCCATGAACGCTTGACTGAGCGTTTCGTTGATCGCCGGACCAGTGTATTGATGCGCCGCCTGCGGGAGAACACGAGCTTGAATACGGAAATCGGCAAGACCGGCGAAGTCATCGTCGAAGGCCATGTCATCGGCCGCCTCGATGGCTTCACCTTTGCACCGGATGCGGCGGAAGCCGGCTCCGATGCGAAAGCGTTGCAGGCTGCAGCGCAGGCCGTGCTCGCCGGCGAGATCAACGCGCGCGCCGAAAAACTGGGCAACGCACCGGACGAGCAGTTCGTGCTGACCTCGGAAGGCATCATCCGCTGGACCGGCGACGCCGTGGCGCGGCTGTCTGCCGCAGAGGAAGCGCTGCATCCGCGCATCCGCATCATCTCCGACGAACGCCTCACGGGCGCCCCCCGCGACAAGGTGCAGGCGCGGCTTGAGCTCTGGCTCAAGACGCATATCGAAAAGCTGCTCGGGCCGCTGTTCGAGCTCAGCAAGGCCGAGGACGTCACCGGCATCGCCCGCGGCATCGCCTATCAGCTCGTCGAGGCGCTCGGCGTGCTGGAGCGCCCGAAGATCGCCAACGAGCTGAAGGATCTCGACCAGCCCTCGCGCGCGACCTTGCGCAAATACGGCGTCCGCTTCGGCGCCTATCACCTCTATTTCCCCGGCCTGCTCAAGCCGGCCGGGCGTGCGCTGGCCGCGCTGCTCTGGGCGCTGAAGCAGGACAATGTCGATCCCTCCGCGCTGTCGGGCGCGCAGCATCTGGCGAGCTCGGGCCGCACCTCGTTCCCGGTCGACAAGCAGCTGCCGCGCGATGCCTATCGCGTGCTCGGCTACAAGCAGGCCGGCGAGCGCGCCGTGCGCGTCGATATCCTCGAGCGCCTGGCCGATCTGATCCGTCCGGCGCTGGCCTGGCGCGAGAACGCGTCTGGCGAAAAGCCCGCCGGGGCATTCGACGGCCGCAGCTTTGTGGTGACGCAGGCGATGACCTCGCTCACCGGCTCCGCCGGCGAAGACTTTGCCTCCGTGCTGCGTGCGCTCGGCTATCGCATGGACAAGCGCCCGCCGCTGCCGGCGAAGCCCGCCGCGGCTGTTGTCGAGACGCCTATTGCTGAGGCGACTGTTGCTGAAGCCTCCAGCGAAGAGACGCCCGCAACCGAAACGCCGGTCGAGGACGCCGCAACCCCTGCGGATGCCGCGATCGAAGCCGCTGCCGAGCCTGTGACCGTCGAAGACGCGCCCGGGATGGAGCAGCACGACGAGCCCGCGCATGACGAGCCGGCGCTCGAAGCTTCCGTCACGCCGGAAGACGCTCCCGGCATCGCGCCACCTGCGGAAGAGCCTGTTGCCCCCGCTGAAGCTGTCGAAACCGCACCTGCCGAAACCGCGCCTGCAGAGACCGCTGCAACTGAAGCCGCTGCGTCGGCCGATGCGGCAGCGCCGGTGGAAGCCGCGGCCGCGCCCGCCGAGCCCGAGCTCATCGAGGTCTGGCGTCCCGCGGGCCGTCACGATGATCGCAAGCCGCGCCACGAGCGCCATCGCAACCAGCGTCATCACCAGCCGCGTCCACAGGCGGGCGCTGAAGCCGGCGCTGCGCCTGCCGAAGGCGAAGCCCAGCCTGCCGCCGACGGCGAGAAGCGCGGTGAGCGCCATCGCCATGGCGGCGGTCATCGTCGAGATGGTGGCAGGGACTTCCGCAAGCCGCGAGAAGGTAGCGCCGAAGCTGCGCCGCGTCCCGAGGGCCGCGACGACAAGAACCGCCGCTTCGAGGGCAAAAATGGCGGCAACAAGGACCGCGACAACAAGGACCGCAACAAGGGCAAGTTCGGCGGCGATCGCGACAAGGGCCGCGATAACCGTGGCCGCGACCGCGACAAGGGCCGCGACCGCCAGGGCGGACCGTCGCTGCGTCCCTACGCATCGAGCGCCACCCCGCGCGAGCGCGATCGTCCGGTCGATCCGAACTCGCCGTTCGCGAAGCTCGCTGCGCTGAAGGAGCAGCTGTCCGGGCGTAAGGAGTGAGCCCACGACCGAGCGGCAGCGCATCGACAAATGGCTGTGGCACGCGCGGGTGGTGAAGGCGCGCACCTCCGCGGCCGCGCTTGTCGAGTCCGGCCATGTTCGCGTCAACGGTGCACGCGAGAAATCGCCGGGGCATGCGATCAAGATCGGCGACGTGCTCACCATCGCGCTCGATCGCACCGTGCGCGTCTTGAAAGTCATCGCCTTCAACGAGCGCCGCGGCGACGCCGCCTCGGCCCGTGTGCTCTACGAAGAGCTCGGTGAAGGCCCGCCAAGTTCTCAGCGCAATTAATTGCGCTTTGAATTCATTTCTTGGTCGATCAAGCGCATAAAGCCGTCATGATCGGCCGTTCCTGAGCTTGCGGCGCCGGGCCATCCGCGCTACGCAAGCCGCGACTTTTAAAAGAGCTTTTCGGAGCGTTGGATGACTTACGTCGTCACTGAAGCGTGCATCAAGTGCAAGTACACCGACTGCGTCGAGGTCTGCCCGGTCGACTGTTTCTATGAGGGCGAGAACATGCTCGTCATCCATCCTGACGAGTGCATCGACTGCGGCGTGTGCGAGCCGGAATGCCCCGCCGATGCCATCAAGCCGGACACGGAACCGGGCCTGGAAAAGTGGCTCACGGTCAACGCCGACTACGCCAAGAGCTGGCCGAACATCACCCAGAAGAAAGAATCACCCGACGACGCCAAGGATTTCGACGGCATGGAGGGCAAGTTCGACAAGTATTTCTCGCCGAACCCCGGCTCCGGCGACTAATTCGGGTCAAACTTAACCCTATTAGCGGCCTTACCGCCGAAAACTAGGCCTTAACACCCCTAAATCATTGATTTTTGCGGGAAATGTGCTATATTGGGCACATTGAGCCGAACCCTGGTTAGCCCCGTCGGCCCCGTTGGGTTCCCGTGAAACCAAATGTCGAACAGGGGCGTGGCAGTTTCCGCGCGCAGGCTGTGTCACAGAAAACGCGTAAAAAGAGTACTTCAGCGAAGGCTTCCCATAAGGACGCCAAGAAAGTCGCCGCGGCCAGCCGTAGCGCATCCAAGGGTCGGACCGCGACGAAGGCGCCGGCTGCAAAGTCCTCGAAGAACAAAAGAAGCGCAATGCCTAACAAGACTGCCAAGCCGGCCGCGAAAGCGACCGTTGCCAAGCCTGTTGCCGCCAAGCCCGCCGCCAAGCCCGCTGTTGCCAAGGCTCCCGCTGCCAAGCCCGCCGCAAAGGCTCCTGTTGCTGCTGCTCCTGCCAAGGCCCCTGTTGCTGCCGCCAAGCCGGCCGTGAAGCCCGCGGCTGTTGCGCCGAAGGTCGAGGAAAAGAAGGTTGTGACCCAGCGTCAGGGCTTCAAGGCCAACGAATTCGTCGTCTATCCCGCTCACGGCGTCGGCCAGATTCTGGCCATCGAGGAGCAGGAGATCGCCGGCGCGAAGCTCGAGCTGTTCGTCATCAACTTCATCAAGGACAAGATGACGCTGCGCGTGCCGACCGCCAAGGTCGCCAATGTCGGCATGCGCAAGCTCTCCGACCCCGCGCTGGTGAAGCGTGCGCTCGAGACCCTCAAGGGCCGTGCCCGCGTCAAGCGCACCATGTGGTCGCGCCGCGCCCAGGAATACGAAGCGAAGATCAATTCGGGCGACATCGTCGCTATCGCGGAAGTCGTGCGCGACCTCTATCGCTCCGAGTCGCAGCCCGAGCAGTCCTACAGCGAACGCCAGCTCTATGAAGCAGCGCTCGACCGTCTCTCCCGCGAGATCGCGGTGGTGCAGCACTCGACCGAGACCGAAGCGGTCAAGGAGATCGAGGCCCAGCTCGCCAAGAGCCCGCGCCGCACTGGCGCCAAGTCCGAAGCCGCCGAAGGCGAGGCCGATGCGGACGCCGAGGGCGATAGCGACGAGACCGAGGGCGGCGCCACGGTCGCCGACGAGGCCGCGTAAGCGTCTCGCGCGTCGAACGCAACAGATCAAAGCCCGGTCTTACGGCCGGGCTTTTTGTTTTGGAGACGCTGACCGCCCCGGTTCGGGGACGTCAGCGGGCGGAATTGCTTTGAGCCTATGCGGTCCTGAGCAGGATCAAACCCGCGATGCGCTTCCCGAAGCGCCGCGCCCGGTCTCGCGGTCGTCTCCGCGCGCGTCAGTCGCAACCGTCGACCACCAGGCGCCCAACGCATCGATCAACGGCACCAAGGTGTGACCGGCGGCGGTCAGATCGTACTCGACCCTCAACGGGTATCCGTCGAATTCCGTGCGAGTCACGATACCGGCGTCCTCCAGCTTGCGAAGCTCGAGGGCGAGCATCCTGTGCGAGATGGTCGGATTGTCCCGACGCAAGTCGCTGAACCGTTTGGTGCCCTGTTTCAAATAGTAGATCAGAAGCGTAGGCCACCGGCCGCTCAGGATCTGCATCACTTCCTCGATGGGACATCTCGAAACGAGATCTTTCATCGGCGGGCTCCAGGTTACAAAAATGTTCGCAATTTACTTGATGGAGCGAGCGACTAGGGTTCGGGACCGCTGCGCAGCGTGATCATCAGAAATCACGGAGAATAGATCGATGGATCCAATCCTACTTTACGGCTTCCCGATGGGAAGCTCCATGGGACTCGTTGCAGCTCTTGAATGGTTTGGCAGGCCATATCGCCTGTGTCGCGTCGACATGCTGGGCGAGATGCTGAGCCCGTCATACGCCAGGATCAATCCGCGACACGAGACGCCTGCACTTATAACGGACCAGGGCGATGTGCTGACGGAAACCATGGCGATCGCGGCTTGGCTCGAAGCCAGGGATACCGAATGGCGCATCAGCTTTGATCCGTTGTCGCCGCAAGCCGATCGCATGCACCAGCTGATGGCGTTCGTGAATACCGGCTTTACCGGCGCCTTCGCGCCGCTTTGGGTCGCAATGGAAGGCGTGGCGATGGACGACGCCATGCGTTCGGCCTTGCGGGAGTTCGGAAGGAGAAAGGTGATCGAACGTCACGACAAGCTCGAAGGCATGATCGAGCCGGCAAGGTTCCTGCTCGCCGACCGGCCGACCCTCGCGGACGCCTTGCTGGCAGGTGTGGCGCGCTGGCTCGACTTCCACGCTGTCGCGGACAGGAGCCGCTGGCCAAAGCTGGCCGCGCTGCGCCAACAACTCGAGGCCGATCCCGGGGTCATCTACGCCACCGCCGTGGAGAGCGGCAGCAATGATCCGGGAACAGGATCCTGCGCAGGCCACACCGCCCTGGCCGACGTCATCGCGCGATATGGCAAGCAAGCCTAACCAGTGGAGAGGAGGAGCGGCTTCGATCCGCTCCTCCTCACTTCACCGGCCGCTTCTCGAGCTTCCGCGCCAGCGTCCGCCGATGCATCCCGAGCCGCCTTGCGGCTTCCGAGATGTTGAAATCGGTTTCGATCAGGGTCTGGTGGATGCGTTCCCACTCCAGCGTCTTAATCGATGTCGGCCGGGCGTCGAGCGCGACCTCGGCATTGCCTGCGGCCTTGTTGAAGGCGGCCTCGATGTCGTCGGTGTTCGACGGCTTTGCCAGATAGTGGCATGCGCCGAGCTTGATGGCCTCGACGGCGGTGGAGATGCTGGCAAAGCCCGTCAGCACCACGATCAGCATCTCCGGATCGTGCGTGTGCAAGAGCTCCACGCAGGCCAGTCCCGAGGCGCCGCCGAGCTTGAGGTCGACGACGGCATAGCCAAACGATCGCTCCTCCAGGACTTTCCGCACATCCTCGATCGAGGCGGCGAGCACGACCTCGTAGTCGCGGCGCTCGAACGAACGCTTCAGGGTGCGGGCGAAGCCGGCATCGTCCTCGACGACGACGAGCGAACGATCAGGCGTCAAAGCTGCCTCCGATCGCGAGCGTTGCGAGCGGCAGCGTGAGGCGGACCGTAGCGCCGCGCTTCCTGTGGTTCTCGGCGGTCACGCTGCCCCCTAACTTGCGCACCACGTTCACCACCAGGAACAGGCCGAGCCCGCCGCCGGCGCGGCCCTTGCTCGATTGATAGGGCTTTCCGAGCTGTGCCAGCATCTCCGGCGCAAAGCCGGGGCCGCGATCGCTGATCGACAGCACGAGATGATCGCCCTCGCGCCCGGCAACGAGCTCGACCCAGTCGCGCGAGACCTCGTAGGCGTTGTCGAGCACGTTGAAGATCACCTGCTTCAGCGCGACGTCCGAGACGATTGCGACGTCTTCGCCGAAAGTGTTGACGAAATACAACGTGCGCGCCGAGCGCGCGTCGCGCCACTCTTCCACGAGCGCGGTGACGAAAGCCGCCACCGTCGTCGGCGACGATCCCTCGCCGCGGGCTTCGCCCGCCGACACCAGAATGCCTGTCACGATCGACTTGCAGCGTTGCAGCGAGGTCTCCATCTCCTCGAGGTCCTCGGCCAGCTCCTGATCGGCGGCGAGGTCGGGCATGCGGCGCCAGTCGCCGAGGATGACCGAGAGCGAGGCGAGCGGCGTGCCGAGCTCGTGAGCCGCGCCGGAGGCGAGCAGGCCCATGCGCACGATATGATCCTGCTCGGCGGCATGCTGGCGCAGCGCCGCCAGATGCGCGTCGCGCTCGCGCAAATTCCTGTTGATGCGGGTGACGAACACCACCAGCAGCACGGCGTTGAGCACGAAGCCCAGCAGCATGCCGGCAACCGTGAGGGTGTAGGTCTCGCTCAGCGGGTTCGGCGGCAGATCGAGCGGTCGGTAGGCGACGGTCAGCCAGACGAAGCTCGCGCAGGTCAAGGCGACCAGCGACCAGGTCGAGCGGCCATCGAGCAGCACCGCGCCCAGCGTCACCTGGAGCAGGAACAGCGAGGTGAAGGGATTGGTGGCGCCGCCGCTGAGGTAAAGCTGCGCGGTCAGCGCGGCGACGTCCAGCATCAGGGCGACCAGCAACTCATTGTTGGTGATCGCGGCGCGATGGCGCACCCAGACCAGGCTGGAGATGTTGAGAAATATCAGGGCGCCGATTACCGCGCCCATGCGGGTGAGGGGCAGGGGAATGCCGAGCCACACATGCACGCCGCCGATGGTCACGATCTGGCCGACCACTGCGGTCCAGCGCAGCTGGATCAGCAGCGCCATGTTCTTGCGGTTGGTCTCGTCGTCGGTTGGCGCTGTGCCGATCAGCTCGCTGCGCGCGTCCGCCTGCGATTGCAGCGTGACGGCGCTGTGCGTTCTTCCGTTGTCAGGTGGGCTCGCCGATCGTTCCAGCATCTGATCCCGTCCTGCGGGCGACAGCATCGAGGCCGCCGGCCGCTTCGTGGGCGAAGCCGCTCCAGGGCTCCTTGCGGCGGAACAGCCCGCCGCCGAATGTGACGAAAAGTCTGCCGGCCAGCATGAACGCCAGAGCAAACCACGTCAGCGCGTAGATCAGGTGGTTATTGGGAAAGCTGATCACGGTCAATCCGCCGATTGGGCCGCTGCCGGATTGTGATCGAGCGTCGGCATCGATGAAAAAGGGCGCGACGTGGTCGAGGCCGCGTGCCGTCGCAATCGCTGCGACATCCCGCGAGTACCAGCGATTGTGCTCCGGCACGTTGTTTCTGAGGAATCCGCCTTTTGGCTCCGTCACGCGCAACAGGCCGGTGATCTCGACCTGGCCTTGCGGGTTGCCGTCCCAGCGCGTCGACGCATCGCGCCGGTCGGACGGCACGAAGCCGCGGTTGACCAGGACCAGCGTGCCGTCGTCGCGCCTGAGCGGTGTCAGCACCCAATAGCCCGGGCCTTCTTCGGTGACGGCCTGAGCCAGGGTCTCGCGGTCATGCAGGAACCGGCCGGAGACGCTGACGTGTCTGTATTCGTCGTTTGCGGCGGAGACGGTCGGCCATGCCGCCGGGGAGGGGATCGGCTGGGCCGGGGCATGAACGCGCTGCTCGACGCGATCGATCAGCGCCAGCTTCCAGGCGCGGCGCTCGATCTGCCAGACGCCGAGCGCGATCAGAAGTGCAATGGCCGTGAGCGAGAGGATCGTGAGCCACAAGGGCGGGCGCGCTGCGTTGCTGCGCGTCCCGTTTGCCTCGCTCGTCACGGTCCGGGTCTCGTTCATTTCATCCCGGTCATCTGGTGGATCGGCATCATGTTGCTGTTGAGGTGGTTCATCACCCACAGCGAACCCGACAGGGCGATCACCACCATGACGATGGTGAAGATCAGCGCCATCATGCTCCAGCCGTTCTCTGACGTCGTGTTCATGTGCAGGAAGTAGATCATGTGCACGACGATCTGCACGACCGCGAAGGCCATGATCACCAGCGCGGTGATCTGCTTGCTCGGAAGCGCGCCGCTCATCACCAGCCAGAACGGGATCGCGGTGAGCACGACCGAGAGCACGAAGCCGAGCATATAGGTCGAGAACGAGCCGTGGGCATTGGCGTGGCTGTCGCCGTGATGATGATCGTCCGCGTGGGCGGCGTGAGTATCGGTGTTCATCGCAGAACTCCCAGGAGATAGACGAAGGTGAAGACGCCGATCCAGACCACGTCCAGGAAGTGCCAGAACATCGACAGGCACATCAGGCGGCGGCGATTGGCGTCGATCAGGCCGAACTTCCAGACCTGCACCATCAGGGTCACCAGCCAGATCAGGCCACAGCTGACGTGCAGGCCATGGGTGCCGACCAGGGTGAAGAAGGCGGACAGGAAAGCACTACGCTGCGGCGTCGCGCCCTCATGGATCATGTGGGCGAACTCGGACAGCTCGATGCCGATGAATGCGGCTCCGAACAGGCCGGTGATCGCCAGCCAGATCTGGGTCTGCGCGATCTTGTTCTGCTGCATCGTCAGCATGGCAAAACCATACGTGATCGACGACAGCAGTAGCATCGAGGTGTTGACCGCGACCAGCGGCAGCTCGAACAGATCCTTCGGCGCCGGGCCGGCGGCGTATTTGCCGCCGAGCACGCCGAAAGTGGCGAACAGGATCGCGAAGATGAGACAGTCGCTCATCAGATAGATCCAGAAGCCGAGCGAGGTGCTGTAGCCTTCCGGATGCGGGTGTTCGTCGGCGAGGTAGAAGACCGGCTCGCCGGTTTGCGTGGGATTGACAGCGACAGTCATTTACTTGGCTCCGGCGAGCAGCTTGGTGCGCGCGTCTTCGGCCCGGATGACGTCCTCGGCCGGAATATCGAAATCGCGGTGATAGTTGAAGGTGTGACCGATGCCGACGGCGAGCATCGCGATGAAGCTCGCGGCCGCCAGCCACCAGATGTACCAGATCAGGCCGAATCCCATCGCGGTGGCGAAGCCGGCGAGGATGATGCCGGTGCCGGTGCTGCTCGGCATGTGGATCGGCTTGAACCCGGTGAGCGGGCGCTGATAACCGCGCTTCTTCATGTCCCACCACGCGTCGTTGTCGTGAGCGACGGGGGTGAAGGCGAAGTTGTAGGCCGGCGGCGGCGAGGAGGTCGCCCATTCCAGCGTGCGCGCGTCCCAGGGATCGCCGGTGACGTCCTTGAGCTGCTCGCGCCTGAGGAAGCTGACGGCGAACTGCATCAGCATCGAGAGGATGCCAAGGAAGACCAGGAAGGCGCCAATGCCGGCGACGATGAACCAGATCTGCAGGCTCGGGTCGTCGAACACACGGAGCCGGCGGGTCACGCCCATCAGTCCGAGCACATAGAGCGGCATGAAAGCGAGGTAGAAGCCCGTGACCCAGAACCAGAACGACAGCTTGCCCCAGAACGGGTCGAGCTTGAAGCCGAACGCCTTCGGGAACCAGTAGCCGATACCGGCGAACGCGCCGAACACGACGCCGCCGATGATTACGTTGTGGAAGTGCGCGATCAGGAACAGGCTGTTGTGCAGGACGAAGTCGGCCGGCGGCACCGCGAGCAGCACGCCGGTCATGCCGCCGAGCACGAAGGTCAGCATGAACGCGATCGTCCACATCATCGGCAGCTCGAAGCGGATGCGGCCGCGATACATCGTGAATAGCCAGTTGAACATCTTCGCGCCCGTCGGGATCGAGATGATCATCGTGGTGATGCCGAAGAAGGAGTTGACGCTGGCGCCCGACCCCATCGTGAAGAAGTGGTGCAGCCAGACCAGGTACGACAGGATGGTGATGACCACCGCGGCGTAGACCATCGAGGTGTAGCCGAACAGCCGCTTGCCCGAGAAGGTCGAGGTCACTTCCGAGAAGATGCCGAAGGCGGGGAGAACCAGGATGTAGACCTCGGGATGACCCCAGATCCAGATCAGGTTCACGTACATCATCGGGCTGCCGCCGAAATCGTTCGTGAAGAAGTTGGTGCCGACGTAGCGATCGAGCGAGAGCAGCGCGAGCACGACGGTCAGAACCGGGAAGGAAGCGACGATCAGCACGTTGGTGCAGAGCGCGGTCCAGGTGAACACCGGCATCCGCATCATGGTCATGCCGGGGCACCGCAGCTTGACGATGGTGCAGATCAGGTTGATGCCGGACAGTGTCGTTCCGACGCCCGCGACCTGTAGCCCCCATATGTAATAGTCGACGCCGACATCCGGACTGTAGCCGATGTTCGACAGCGGCGGATAAGCGAGCCAGCCGGTGCGGGCGAATTCGCCGATGAACAGCGAGGCCATCACCAGCACCGCGCCGCCGACCGTCATCCAGAAGCTGAAATTGTTCAGGAACGGGAACGACACGTCGCGCGCGCCGATCTGGAGCGGCACGACGAAGTTCATCAGGCCGGTGACCAGCGGCATCGCCACGAAGAAGATCATGATCACGCCGTGGGCGGTGAAGACCTGGTCGTAGTGATGGGCGTTGAGATAGCCCTCCGAGCCGCCGAAGGCGAGCGCCTGCTGCAACCGCATCATCAGCGCGTCGGCGAAGCCGCGCAGCAGCATCACGATGCCGAGGATCATGTACATGATGCCGATGCGCTTGTGGTCGACGCTGGTGAACCACTCGCTCCAGAGATAACCCCAGACGCGGAAATAGGTCAGGCCGGCGAGCATGATGAGGCCGCCGGTCGCCACCACGGCAAACGTGCCGACGACGATCGGCTCGTGCAGCGGCAGCGATTCGAAGGTGAGCCGGCCGAAGATGAGCTTGAGAAGATCAGGAGACATGCGGGATCTCTTTACGAATCTGACTTCGGACGTTGTCCGAGGAAGAAGGACGAGGACTTCAGCGGCGTGAAACTCGGCCGCTTCAGGCCGGCGCCGAGCAGCGGCGCGGTGTCGACAGGTGCCGTGATGGAAGCGGTGGTCCTGCCCTGCGGCGCATCGGGCGTGCAGGTGCCGGCGACGAAAGTCGGCTCCGGCCCAAGCGCGGTGCCGCGGCGGGCGTACTTGTCGTAGGCCAGCGGCAGGGTGTTGTTCAGGCCCTCATGGCCGAGGCCGCCCTTGGCGTCGATCGCCATCATCTCGCTCTGGCACATCTTGCCGGTCTCGACGCACATGTTGAGGATCAGGCGGTAGAGATCGGAATCCACGGTACCGTAGCGCCGCACCGGCTCGTTCTGGCTGGGCTTTTCGAGCTGGAGATATTCGGCGCGGCCGAGCGAGCCGCCGCCGGACTTGGCGCTGGCGATCCAGGCGTCAAAGCCCTTGTCGTCGAGACCCTGGAAGTTGAAGTGCATGCCGGAGAAGCCGGCCCCGCTGTAGTTCGCCGAAAAGCCCCGATAGCTGCCGGCGTGGTTCACGACGGCGTGGAGCTTGGTCTCCATGCCCGGCATTGCGTAGATCTGGCCGGCCAGCGCGGGGATGTAGAACGAGTTCATCACCGAGGACGCGGTGATGCGGAAGTTGATCGGACGATCGACGGGAGCTGCCAGATCGTTGACGGTGGCGATGCCGTAATCCGGATAGATAAAGAGCCACTTCCAGTCGAGCGCGACGACGTCGACCTCGAGCGGGGCCTTGGACTGGTCGACTGCGCGGTCGGCATGGATGCGGCCGAGCGTGCGATAGGGGTCGAGCAGGTGCGTGCCCATCCAGGTCAGCGCGCCAAGGCAAACAATGATCAGAAGCGGCGCCGACCAGATCACCAGCTCGAGGCTGGTCGAGTGGTCCCATTCCGGCTCGTAGCGGGCGTCGGTGTTGGACTGCCGGTAGCGCCAGGCGAACAGCACCGTCAGGGCCATCACGGGGACGACAATCAGGAGCATCAGGACGGTGGAGATGATGACAAGGTCGCGCTGCTGCGCCGCGATATCGCCGGCCGGCGCCAGCACGACGTAGTTGCAGCCACTTAGCATAACCGCCAAGGGTAGCATCGCCAGGATCTTGAAACGGGACACGGGCCGAGCCTTATGAGAATGAGTTTCTTTTGCGGGGCCAAGGGGTAGCTGCGGCGCAGCAATCCCAACATTGGACAATTTGTCCAATGTTGCAGTGCGGGATGTTGCGCCAGACAGGATTCGATTGCCTGGCGCCTCGCCGGGCAGTCGGCTTTGGTTTCAGAACGTTAAGGGCGCGCGAATGGCGATGGCACAGACCCCCGCAATGGCAGACCACTCGGGCGAGCACGGCCACGACCAGGCCAGTCCCGGCGAGATCGCCATCGGCGTCATCATCGGCCGCACCTCGGAATTCTTCGACTTCTTCGTTTTCGCGATCGCCTCGGTGATCGTGTTCCCGCGCCTGGTCTTCCCGTTCACGAGCGAACTGACCGGCACCCTCTATTCCTTCATGATCTTCGCGCTGGCCTTCATGGCGCGGCCGATCGGCACCGTCATTTTCATGACGGTCGACCGCGAGTACGGCAAGACGGCCAAGCTGATCTCGGCGCTGTTCCTGCTCGGCACCGCCACCGTCGCGATCGCGTTCCTGCCCGGCTATCACGAGATCGGCGCTGCCGCGATCTGGCTGCTGGCGCTGGCGCGCATCGCACAGGGTCTGGCCTGGGGCGGCGCCTGGGACGGCATGGCCTCGCTGCTGGCGCTGAACGCGCCGCCTTCCAAGCGCGGCTGGTACGCGATGGTGCCGCAGCTTGGTGCGCCGCTTGGTCTGATCGTGGCGAGCGGGCTGTTCGCCTATTTCGCCGGGAATCTGTCGGCCGACGATTTCTTCGATTGGGGCTGGCGCTATCCGTTCTTCGTCGCCTTCGCCATCAACGTCGTGGCGCTGTTCGCGCGCCTGCGCATGGTGACGACGGAAGAATATGCCTCGCTGTTCGAGACCCGCGAATTGCAACCCTCGCGCATCTCCGAGACCGTGGCGCGCGAAGGCCAGAACATCATGCTCGGTGCGTTTGCGCCGCTGGCGAGCTTCGCGCTGTTCCACATGGTCACGGTGTTTCCGCTGTCCTGGGTGTTCCTGTTCACCCGCGAAAGCCCGGTGCGCTTCCTGATCATCGAGATCGTCGCCGCCGTGTTCGGCGTCGGCGCGATCGTGCTCTCCGGCGTCATCGCCGATCGCGTCGGCCGCAAGTCGCTGCTGATGGGATCGGCGATCGCGATCGCGATCTACAGCGGCTTTGCCCCGCAGCTGCTCGATGCCGGCGCGTTCGGCGAGACCATCTACATGGTGATCGGCTTCATCCTGCTCGGCCTCTCGTTCGGCCAGTCCTCGGGTGCGATCGCCTCGAACTTCAAGCAGGCGTATCGCTACACGGCCTCGGCGCTGACCTCCGACATGGCCTGGCTGTTCGGCGCAGGCTTTGCACCGCTGGTCGCTCTGTTGCTGGCGACCAATCTCGGCGTCATCGCCTCGGGTGCGTACCTGCTGTCAGGCGCGTTCTGGACCTTGCTCGCGCTCTGGCTCAGCGGCCAGCGCGAGGCCGGCGATATGGACGCGGGCGGTTAGGGCGTGAGCTGCAGCTACAAGCGAATGTCGTCCCGGCCTAGTGCGCAATTGCGCACGGGGGCCGGGACCCATACCGCGTGATCTATCGAACGCGGGTGTTCTTAATCCCGAACGACCAGCGCCCGCCAAATTGCTCCCTGGGGTTATGGGTCCCGGCCGACGCCGGGACGACAGCGGAGTTTGCGGAACCACCGCGCGTCAATCCGCCACGACCTTCACACGATCGCGCACCTTCACCTGCGCGTTGCGATCGAGCCCGTTGAGCACGCGAAAACGCTCGGCCGGGTGGTCGACGCCGGCCATGCGGTGGGAGAGCGATTCCACGGTGTCGCCAGGCTGTACGGTGATGACCTTGATGCGCAGCGGGCGCGCGGCCTGGATCTCGTCGAGCGTCAGGCGGCGGAATGAACCGACGGTCTCGCGCGCATTGCGCTCGCTCTCGGTCGACTTCTGCCGTGCCGCGAAGATGAAGCGGTAGACGTCGCTGCCGAAGCGCAGCGCATAGACCTTGAACTGCCACTGGTCGCCCTTGGCGGTGGCGGACGCAGCCGGAAAACCGTTGATGGTGATGTCCTCGGTGGAGGCCTTCTCGACGCCCTCCATCCAGCCGGAATTCAGGTAATCGCCCAGCGACTGTTCGGCCGGCACCCGCACGACGTCGAAGCGCATCGCCTGCGAGCCGCCGTCGCGCACGCCGATCACGGCCTGCGCGGTGTTGTCGAGCGTAAAATTGTCCGGCGCCTGGAAGGTGAAACCGAGCTTCGGATGCAGGAAGCGCCGGCCACGGACAAAACCTTCGCTGGGGTCTTCGCCGTAGACGAGATTGTCGATCGCGGCGAGATAGGTCTCGCGGTCGCGTTCGCCGCCCTCTGGCGCTGCGTATTGCCGCGCGATGGTCTGCGCGTTCTGCACGCGCTCGGGCGTTGCCGGATGCGACGAGGTGAAATCCTGCGCCCGCGGATCGAGCGAGGTCTTGCCGACCTTCAGCTCGGCATTGCGCTCCATCGCCGAGAGAAAGCGTGCAGCACCATAAGGATCGAAATGGGCCTTGGCGGAGATGCCGACGCCGACGCCGTCGGCCTCGAACTCCTGATTGCGCGAAAAGCTCGCCATGGTCAGCTTGGTCTTGGCGAGCGCCAGCGCGGTGAGATCGGGATCGTTGCTCATGTCGGTGACGACGCGGGTGACGATCGCGGCCTGGCGGGCCTGGTCCTCGCGCATCGCGGCGTGCTTGGACAGCACATGCGCCATCTCGTGGCTGAGCACGGAGGACAATTCCGACGTATCGCTCGCCAGCGCAAGAAGACCGCGCGTGACATAGAGCTGGCCGTTCGGCAGCGCGAAGGCGTTCACCGCGCCGGAATTGAGGATCGTGACCCTGTAACCCTGATCGGGGCGGTCGGACGCTGCGACCAGGCGGTCGACGGTCTTGGTGACGAGCGATTCGAGCCTGGGGTCGTCATATGTGCCGCCGTAGCTCGCCAGGATGCGCTCGTGCTCCTTTTCGGTGGCGGGGGTCTGCGCGACGGCCGGCTTCGGCTTGGGCATTGCGACGGTCGGGGGCGCCGCCGCGGTCTGGAACCGGCCCATATCGCCGCAACCGGCGAGGGCTGAACCCAGCACGAGGCATAGCGCAGCCGGCGCTGCCCGCAGGCGGCGGCGTTCACCTCGTCCGTGCCGTCCTAGCACCCCATTCACGTCGCTTAACCCGTGCCTGGCCCTTTTTAGGGCCTTACCCCTGTCGGCTCGTTTGCGCCCAGCAACTCGATTTGTCCCACGAGGCGTACATCGATACGCGGCCCCGTATTCCCCTCAGCCCAGCCCCTGACACGAATACGCTTATTTTCCAGAGACTTAAGGGCGATCCCGGCGCTTTCGAACGCGGGTATCATGCGCTTTGAAATAGTCACGGCGAAGCCGCGTGTCCAGTTTCGTCCGAAGTTGAGGTAGGTCATTGCCCCAGCTTGCCGGACCGACAGGACTTTGCCCTCGACCACCACAAAACGCCCGCTCCCCGCCAAAATATCGTCCGGACTTTCCGCGTTTTTTATGGCCGACAGGTCAGCCCAGCTGCCCTTTTTTTGGCGCCTTGCCTCGGCCTCCGCCGCCATCAGGGCGGCCGCGCAGTCCTTATCGGCGATCTCGGCGGAGACGATGGCGTCGCCCTCGGCGAGGAGCGTCGCCTGCACGGAGATGTCGCTCTCGCCGACAAAGACCAGCGCGCCCTGGCGGCCATAGCGGTCGGGCGTGTCGTCGGCGCTGCGCAAAATAACGTCGCGACCGACGAGCAGCGTCGTCAGCGCCTGCTTCGTGGTTGCGGTCGGCTCGATGCCGGTCAAGCGGATTTCCCGGCCGTCATCGAGACGCAGACTGCGCGCATCGATCGCGGTGACGCGGCCTTCGCCCTGGGACTCGAACTGGCACGGCGTGGCGGACGCACCGCGAGCCGCGACCAGAAGACATGCGACGATGAGATGAAGCAGTCGCGTCACGTTGCCCGGAAAGGTTGCGTTGCGCTCCAACCATAACTCAAGCGCGGTGGGGCGCGAAGACTGTTTGTTCATACTCCGTCATTGCGAGCGCAGGGAAGCAATCCAGAGTCCCTCCGAGGAAAGATCCTGGATTGCTTCGCTGCGCTCGCAATGACGGCGGAGGCACTCTTCCGCATCTCGTCATTCCGCTTTGCGGAAAGCGCGTGTTGATCGTTCATCTGCATCGTCCCGTGCGCTTGCTGCGCTGTCGCGCATGCGGCATGATTGCGGTAACAGCAATAACCAAGCCGCCATCAGAGTACGGCGCGATAAGGGAGGTCTTTTCGATGAAGCATGTTTTGTCGGGCATTTTTGCCGCTGCGTTGGCGCTGAGCGCGAGCGCCGTGCAGGCCCAGGACAAGCCGCCACTGAAGATCGGCGGCATCCTCGACATGTCGAGCCTTTATGCCGACATCACCGGCCCCGGCAGCGAGACCGCGGCCAAGATGGCCGTGGAGGACTTTGGCGGTGAGGTGCTCGGCCGCAAGATCCAGGTGCTGGCTGCCGACCATCAGAACAAGGCCGATCTCTCCGCCAATATCGCCCGCGACATGCTCGACAATCAGGGCGTCGAAATGATCTATGACGTCGCGGCCTCCGCGACCGCGCTCGCCGCCGGCGAGATCGCGAAAGCGCGCAACAAGATCATCATGTTCAACGGCCCGGGCTCGATCCGCCTCACCAACGAGGCCTGCGGTCCCTATACCATTCACTACGTGTTCGACACCTACGGTCAGGCCAATGTGACCGGCCTTGCGGCCGTGAAGTCGGGCCTCGACACTTGGTACTTCCTCACCGCCGACTACGCCTTCGGCCAGGATCTGGAAAAGGACACCAGCGCCGTCGTGACCAAGACCGGCGGCAAGGTGCTCGGCAGCGTGCGCCATCCGCTCAACACGTCGGATTTCTCGTCGTTCCTGCTCCAGGCCCAAGCCTCGAAAGCCAAGGTGATCGGGCTTGCGAATGCCGGCGGCGACACCGTCAACGCCATCAAGCAGGCGGCCGAGTTCGGCATCACCAAGGGCGGCCAGAAGGTCTCGCCGCTGCTCGCCTTCGTGACCGATATCGACTCCATCGGACTCGAGACCGCGCAGGGCCTGTTGCTGGCGGAAGCCTTCTACTGGGATCTCAACGATGACACCCGCGCGTTCTCGAAGCGCTTCCAGGAGCGTATGAAGCGGCCGCCGACCTCGGCGCAAGCTGGTGTCTATTCGTCCGTGACTCACTATCTGAAAGCGGTGAAGGCAGCCGGCACGACCGACGCTGCGACGGTGATGAAAGTGATGAAGGAGACGCCGATCAACGACTTCTTCGCCAAGAACGGCAAGATCCGCGAGGACGGCCGCATGCTGCACGACATGTACCTGTTCGAGGTCAAGAAGCCGTCGGAATCCAAGGGCCGCTGGGACGACTACAAGCTGCTCGCCACCGTGCCCGGCAGCGAGGCGTTCCAGTCGCTGGAGCAGTCGCGCTGCCCGTTGGTGAAGAAATAAACACCGTCATTGCGAGGAACGAAGCGACGAAGCAATCCAGACTGTCTCCGCGGAAACATCTCTGGATTGCTTCGCTTCGCTCGCAATGACGAGCGTCGATAGACCGAAGCAAACAACAACAAGGGAGACGTCCCATGAGCAACGACATGGTCCTCCAGAAGCTCGAAGGCGGGCTGCTCACCATCACCATGAACCGGCCCGAGCGCAAGAACGCGCTCAACCCGGACATGGTGGCCGGGCTGGTCGTGGCGGCACGGCGCGCGGCGGATGATCCGGAGGTGCGCGCGGTCTTGTTCAAGGGCGCGGGCGGCTCCTTCTGCGTCGGCGGCGACGTCAAGTCGATGGCGGAGGGCCGGGCGCCGCTGCCGTTCGAAGTGAAAATGGCGAACCTGCGCCGCGGCATGGAAGTGTCGCGTATCCTGCACCAGATGCCAAAGCCCGTGGTGGCACAGCTCGATGGAGCTGCCGCCGGCGCGGGTCTGTCGATGGCGCTGTCGTGTGACCTCCGCGTCGCTTCCGAATCCTGCAAGATCACCACCGCCTTCGCAAAAGTCGGCTTCTCCGGCGATTACGGCGGCACCTATTTCCTCACCCAGCTGCTCGGCAGTGCGCGGGCGCGCGAGCTCTATCTGACCTCGCCGGTGCTGACCGCGAAGGAAGCACATGCGATCGGCATGGTGACCAAGGTTGTTCCCGACGCCGAGATCGATACGGCCGCGCACGAGCTCGCACTGTCGCTGGCGCAGGGCCCGTCGATCGCGCTTGGCTTCATCAAGCGCAACATCAACAATGCCGAGCATCTCGCGCTGGAGGATTGCTTCGACGGCGAGGCGATCCATCACACCCGCTGCAGCGATACCGAGGATCACAAGGAGGCCGCAAAGGCGTTCGTCGAGAAGCGCAAGCCGACCTTCAAGGGCGCATGACGATGGCGCCCTATATGCGGTTGCGGCAGATCTGCCTGGTCGCGCCGCAGCTCGCGCCCGTGATCGCGGATATCGCTGACATCATGGGCCTCGCTGTCTGCTACCGCGACGGCAACGTCGCGAAATACGGCCTGGAGAACGCGCTGCTGCCGGTCGACACGATCCTGCTGGAGGTGGTCGCGCCGTTCAAGGAGGGCACCACGGCCGGCCGCTTCATCGAGAAGAGCGGCGGCCGCGGCGGCTACATGGCGATCTTCTGCTGCAACGATCCCGACGAGCGCGGCCGTAACGCCAACGCTCTGGGCGTGCGCACCGCCAACGTGATCGACCACGCGCCCTATCACGGCGTGCAGCTCCATCCCCGCGACTGTCGCGCCGCCTTCATCGAGTTCAACCACACCGAAGGCAGCGACGACATTTTGGGGCCTTATCCGCCAGCGGGGCCAGACTGGCATAAATTCATCCGCAAGGACGTGACGCAGGCGTTGACGAGCGTGGAAATACAGAGCCCGGACCCGCAAGGGCTGGCCGAGCATTGGGGCAAGCTCATCGGCGTGGCGCCGAGTGGCGATGTCGAACTGAAGCTGACCAACGCGACCTTCCGGTTCGTGAAGGGCGCCAGCGAAATCATGAGCGCGCTGGAGTTTCAGGTGACAGATGTGGCCCAGGTGCTGCATGCCGCCAAGGCCAAGGGGCTCGCGGTGGCGGGCAATGAGTTTCTGCTGAGCGGCGTGACATTTCGGCTCGCTGCTTGACCACTTGCGCTAGTTCTCGTTGTGTCGTCATGGCCAGGCCTGTCCCGCCTGCGCGGCCGAAGCGGCTTCGGCCGCGCAGGCGAGACAGGCCCGGCCAT
>NZ_JADPJF010000088.1:82267-84488 GCF_023073295.1 Bradyrhizobium sp. 23
ACAATTGGAATCTGCACATGCCGCATCCGCTCGACAGCTTCTTTGCACCCGCCAGCATCGCGCTGATCGGTGCTTCGCGCGATCACGAGAAGATTCCGGGGCGCCTGCTGTCGATGTTGCGCAAGAACGAGTATCCCGGAAAAATCTATCCGGTGAACCCGAACTACGCCGAGATCGACGGCCTCATTTGCTACAAATCGATCACCGACATCGGCGCGCCGGTCGATCTCGCAATCATCCTCATCCCCGCCCGCGCGGTGCTCGCCGCGCTCGAACAATGCGCCGCCGCCGGCGTGAAGAACGCTGTTATCATCTCCTCCGGCTTCGCCGAGGAGGGCGGGGAGAGCGCGGCGATGCAGGACGCGATCGCGGGGCTGGCGAGGCGCACCGGCATGCGGATTTCCGGTCCGAATGCCGAAGGCTTTTTCAGCCAGAAGCAGCGCGTGGCGGCGACGTTCAGTCCCGCCGTGGACGTCAAGCCGAGCGTGGTGCCGCTGGTCGCCACGACGAAGCGGATCGGCATCGTGGCGCAGAGCGGCGGCATCGGCTTTGCGTATTATCACCGCGCCAGTGCGCTCGGCATTGCCGTGAGCTATGTCGTCAGTGCCGGCAACGAATCCGATCTCGGGGCCGGCGAGTTTCTGGATTACATGGTGCAGGACGCTTCAACGGACGTGATCCTGCTGTTCATCGAAGGCATTCGCGACGTCGACAAGTTTCTCGCGGCAGCGCGGCGCGCCGCCGAACTGAAAAAGCCTGTCATCGTCACGAAGGTCGGCCGCTCCGGCGCCGGGATGCGCGCGGCCGCCTCGCACACCGCGAGCATGGCCGGATGGTCGGCGGCCTACGACGCGGTGTTCGCCAAATATGGCTTCATCGTCTCCAACGATCTCGACGAGGCGCTGACGATCGCAGCTGTGCTTGCGAGCAATCCGTTGCCGAAAGGCGATCGCGTCGCCGTGGTCACCGTCTCCGGCGGCGCCGGCATCTGGGGCGCCGATGCCGTGGCGCTGCAAGGCTTGCAGGTGCCGGAGCTCTCCGAAAAAGTCCAGGCGGAGATCAGCGCGCTGATGCCGTCCTACGGCACCGCGCGCAACCCGATCGACGTCACGGCGCAGGGCGTGACCTCGGGCGGCTTGCAAAAGAGCGTCGATGTGCTCACCGCGTCGGACGAGATCGACGCAATCCTGATCGTGCTGTCGCTGTCGAGCGACGTCCGGAAGCCCTTCAAGGAAGCCGAGCTGACGCCGGTGCTGGCCGCGCAGCACAAGCCGGTGGTGTTCTATTCCTACACGGTACCGTCCGATTTCGCGCGGCGCGAGCTTGCCAAATCCGGCGTCGTGGTGCTCTCCGGCCTCACTTATGTCGGCGTCGCGATGCGGCAGCTCGTCGATTATGCCACCTTCGAGCTGCAGAGGCCCGCGGACGGGGCGCAAGTCCCCGCGCGGGACATCTCAGCACAGCTGAAATCGCCTGCGCTCTCGGAAGCCGACAGCAAGACATTGCTCCGCGCCGCCGGCATCGCGCTGCCGGATGAAGTGCTGATGAAGGACAAGGGCGAGCTCGATGATGCCGTCGCCCGCGTCGGCTTTCCGGTGGTGCTGAAGATCCAGTCGCCGGACATCGCGCACAAGAGCGAGGTCGGCGGCGTGCGCGTCAATATCACCACAAAGGGCGAAGCGTTTCTGGCGTTCGAGGCGCTGCTCAACAATGTGCGCCAGCACAGGCCTGAGGCGGCCATTCAGGGCGTGCTGGTCTGCCCGATGGCGAAGCAGGGTGTCGAGATCATCGTCGGCACCATGACAGACGCGACGTTCGGGCCGATGGTGATGGTGGGCCTTGGCGGCATCACGACCGAATTGTTCCGCGACGTCGTCTACCGCCCGGCGCCGGTCAGCGCAGAAGAAGCCGGCACGATGCTGGCGCGCTTGAAAGCCGCGCCGCTGCTGACGGGATTTCGCGGGGCGGCGATGGCGGATGTTGCGGCGGTGTCGCAGTTGATCGCGGACATTTCCGTGCTTGCCGCGCAACATGCAGAGGAGATCGCGGAGATCGAGCTCAACCCGGTGCTGGTGCACGCGGAAGGGCAGGGCGTGACGATCGTGGACGCGCTGGTGGTGGGGCGGAGATCATCCCTCTCCCCTTGTGGGAGAGGGTGGCTCGCCGCGAAGCGGCGAGACGGGTGAGGGGTCTCTCTCCACAAGCGCAAGAGAATGGCTTT
>NZ_JADPJF010000088.1:84576-88852 GCF_023073295.1 Bradyrhizobium sp. 23
ATCCGGCGCTTCGCGCCACCTTCTCCCATAAGGGGAGAAGGAAGAAAGGACCTACCGCCCCCTGAAATTCGCGACCCGCCGCTCTTCCGTGGCCTTCACGCCTTCCTTGAAGTCTTCCGTGGCGCGCAGTCGGGTCTGCTCCTCGAGCTCGTGATTGGTCGCGGCCATCACGCGATCGGCGAGGCCAGCGCGCATCGTGGCGCGGGTGGAGACGAGGCCGAGCGGGGAGCATTCGGCGATTTCACCGGCGAGCTTCAGTGCGGCCGCCTTGACCTGGTCCTGCGGCACCAGCTCGTTGGCGAGGCCCCATTTGAAGGCCTCCTCACCGGTGACGCGGCGGCTGGTGTAGAACATCAGCTCGGCGTTGTTCTTTCCGATCAGCTCGGGCAGCGTCACAGTCAGGCCGAAGCCGGGATGAAAGCCGAGCTTTGTAAAGTTCGCGGAGAAGCGCGCTTCGGGGCAGGTGACCCGGAAGTCCGCCGAGACCGCGAGGCCCAGTCCGCCGCCGATGGCGGCGCCCTGCACGGCCGCGACGATCGGCTTCTTGGCGCGGAAGATGCGCACGGCCTGGATGTAGAGATGATTGATCGCCCCGAGGCTATCGGCCGGATCGCCCTTGGCCGTCTTATCGGCTTCGCGCGCCTCTTGCGCCTGTCGTGCCGGGTCCTGGAAATTGGCGCCGGCGCAAAACGCCTTGCCCTGGGCCGATAGCACCGAGGCGCGAATCTCGATGTCGCGATCGAACTCGTCGAGTGCGTCCGCGATCTGGTTGATCAGCGAAATGTCGAAGAAGTTGAGCGGCGGGCGGCGGATCTCGATGGTGCCGACGTGACCAACTTTTTCGACGCCGATATCTTTATAGGTGCTCATGATGTCCTCGAATGATTAGCGCAAACCAAGCCCGCGGGCGATGATGCCGCGCAGCACCTCGGTGGTGCCGCCCTGGATGGTGAGTTTCGGCGCGGTTTTGATGGCGAAGTCGAGCTGCCGCTCCAGCGTCTCGCGGTTGGTCGCGGTCTCCTCGACGAAGGCGGCGAGATCGCGCACGCGGTGCGGCAGCTGCTGTTCCCACACCGTGCCGATGTCCTTGACGATGGAGGCTTCGACGACCGGCTCCTTGCCGGCTTGCAGCATGCCCGCGACCGAGACCGACATGCGCCGCATGGTGTGGAGCTGCGCCACCAGCCGGCCGATGCCTTCGGCGCTGCGGGTATCCGGATTGGGACCAACGGCGCGAACCAGCTCGGTCAGCACGTAATAGGTCTCCAGGAAGCGCTCGGGGCCCGAACGCTCATAAGCGAGCTCGCTGGTCGCCTGCTTCCAGGCGCCGTCCACTTCGCCGAGCACATGATCGTCAGGCACGAAGAAATCGGTGAACACGACCTCGTTGAACTCGTACTGGCCGGTGATCTGGCCGATCGGGTTCACCTGGATGCCCGGCTGCTTCATCTTGACCAGGAACTGGGTCAGGCCGTGACGTCGGTTTTCCTTGGTCGGCTGCGACGTCCGGAAGATCGCGATCATGTAGTCGGCGATATGCGCCGACGAGGTCCAGATCTTGGTGCCATTGATGAGATAGCCGCCGTCGGTCTTGGTCGCGCGGGTCTTCGCGGCAAACAGGTCCGAGCCGGAGTTCGGTTCGCTCATGCCGATCGCGAAGCAGATCTCGCCGCGGCAGATGCGCGGCAGGATGTCCATTTTGATGTGCTCAGGCGCGTATTTGATCAGCACCGGTCCGCTCTGGCGGTCGGCGACGAAGAAGCGCCGCGTCGGCGCGTTGGCGACGCGCATCTCCTCCGTCACCACGTAACGTTCGAGGAACGAGCGCTCCTGGCCGCCATATTTTTTCGGCCATGTCATGCCGAGCCAACCCTTGGCGCCGACCCGGCGGGAGAATTCCGGCGCGTCGGTGTCTTCGCGGTTGGGCTTGTGCGGATCGAAGGTACCGGCGGCGATTTCCTCCGCGAGGAAGGCGCGTACTTCCTTGCGCAATTGCTCGCATTTCTCGGGCAGGCGGATCGGATCGAAACGGAGGGCAGCGGTCATTGTTGTCTCGTCCCTGATCAGCGCGAAGCCACGAGCGGCCACAATTCGTCGGCGCCGCGGTTGGCAATGAGCTTGCCGAGCTCGACGGCCCAGTGGCTTTCCGAACCGAAATCGTCGCGCCAGGCAAGCGCCCGCAGCGAATAGCGGTGCAGGATGTGCTCCAGGGTGAAGCCGATCGCGCCATGGACCTGGTGCGCAATGGCGCCGCCCTTTTCCGCAGCTTCCGCGCAGCGGATCTTTGCGGAGGCGGCTTCGAGATAGACCGCGTCATCGAACGACTTTGCGTTGGCGATGGCGTCGGCCGCGGAAGTCGCAGCCGCAAGCGCAGCAGCCGACTCGCCGGCGAGGCGGGCGAGATTGTGCTGCACCGCCTGGAATTTGGAGATCTTCTTCTCGAAGGCGACGCGCTCGTTGGAATAGCGCACGGAGATGTCGAGCATCGATTCCAGCGCGCCCGCGATCTGAAGGCTGCGCGCGACGCCGCCCATCAGCATCATTGTGGTCTGGTCAAAGCCGCTCGGCGCGGGCTTGATGGTGAGGGGCTGGACCTTGTCGAGCGTGACGGTGTCGCTGTGGTCATAGCCGACATTGAGTCCGGTCTCGATCCGGCCCTTGCTCGCATCCACCAGCGCGACCGCGACTCCGTCCTTGCCGTGGGCCAGCACCGCGAAGTGCTTTGCCGCCTTTGCGAAGGGCACGCCGCGGGCGCGGCCGGAGAGCGCACCATCGGCATCGCGGGTGATGCGATCCTTGGGCGACGCCGGCAGCACCGTCATCTCCCCCTCCGGGGAAGCGATCTTCGCCTGCGCCAGCAGCCAGCCGGCCAGCATGGTCTCGGCCAGGGGAACCGCGACTGCGAAACGGCCGGCCGCGTTCAGCAGCGCAAAGCCGTCGGCCAGACTCGCGCCGGAGCCGCCGAGATCGTCGGGCACCCAGGCCAGCGGCAGGCCGGCCTCGCTCAGCGCCTGCCACAGCGGCGCCTGCCACGAATCCTTCTTGTCGTTGTTGACGGTCTGCGGATCGGCGAGATCGGCGAAGATTTTCTCCGCGGTCTCGACGACGATATTGTCACTCTCCGCCACAGCGTTCCCCGTGTTTTGCCATTGGCGCATCCGGCCCCAGTGGGGCGGGCGCGCAGGTTCTTCTTGCGCCCGATGATCCAAAAAAGCCATGGCCCTGACAAGCGCTGATCGCAGGTCAACCTGCGGCGCGGGCATGGGCGATGAGCTAATTCCGCTTAGCGGAGTTTGCTCGATTTGCAGGGCGCGGCAAACTCGCTAAACAGAACGTCGATACTCAATCAAGGGGAAGGAAATCCGGATGGCAAAGGACAGTTTGTGCGCAATCGTGACGGGGTCCGCCTCCGGCCTGGGCGCTGCGACCGCGGAAATTCTCGCACGGAGCGGGGCGCGGCTCGTCATCAACTATTCCTCGAGCCAGAAGGAAGCGGAGGCGACCGCGGAGCATTGCCGCAAGGCGGGCTCACCGGAAGTTCTGGTCGCGCAGGGCGACGTCTCGAAGGATGACGATTGCCGCAAGATCGTCGCGGCAGCTGGCGGCTGGGGCCGGCTCGACGTGCTCGTCAACAATGCCGGCACCACCAAGCATGTCGTCCATGCCGATCTCGACGGATTGTCGGCGGAAGATTTCCAGCGCCTGTACGGCGTCAACACCATCGGCCCGTTCCAGATGGTGCGCGCGGCGCGCAGCCTGCTCGAGGCCGGCGCCAAAGCTTCTGGGCGGCCGTCCGCCGTGGTCAACATCTCCTCGGTCGCCGGCATCAGCGGCGTCGGATCGTCGATCGCATACGCCGCGAGCAAGGGCGCGCTCAACACCATGACGCTGTCGCTGTCGCGCGCGCTGGCGCCGCTGATCCGCGTCAACACGGTATGCCCGGGCTATATCGATACACCCTGGTTCACCAAGGGCCGCGGCGAGGCGGGCGCCAAGCAGGTGCGCGACAGCGTCGCGGCGAAGGTGCCGCTGAAGGTCGCGTCATCGGCGGAAGACATCGCGCAGCTCGTCTGTTTCCTGGCGATGCCGGCCTCCAGCAACATGACCGGCGAAGTCGTGCGCATGGATGCGGGGATGCATTTGGTGACGTGATCGCGCGGCACATTCTCTCCACGTCGTCGCCGGGCTTGACCCGGCCTCCGCTCTCTCCACGTCGTCGCCGGGCTTGACCCGGCCTCCGCTCTCTCCACGTCATGGCCGGGCTTGACCCGGCCAT
>NZ_JADPJF010000088.1:89004-111132 GCF_023073295.1 Bradyrhizobium sp. 23
TTTCGGCGTTTTGAAGCGTCACCCCTTGATCACGCCGCTCGCCACCAGCCGGTGCCAGATGAACAGCACCACCACGGCGCCGATGGTGGCCATGATGAATCCTGCACCCTGGTCGGGACCGTAATGACCGATGGCCTGACCGATGAAGGTCGCGAGAAACGCGCCGGCGATGCCGAGGATGGTGGTGAGGATGAAGCCGCTCGGATTGTTCGGTCCCGGCGCCAGCCAACGCGCGATGAGGCCGGCGATGAAGCCGACGACGATGATCCACAACAAGCCACCCATGCTCATGTCCGTGCTCCCCTCGTTTGACTAAACCAATCAGACTCTGCCCGCGATCTCTTGCTCGGTCGGCAGCCGTCCGTCCGGCGTCAGATGGTCGACCACCTGCGGCAGATACTGGCTGAGGCCCGAGAGCAGCTCGTCACGCGACAGGCCGCTTTGGGCGGACAGGCTCTCGATCTGGTCGGCGCCGAGCGCATTGGCGAGATCGCCTGGAGCGATCGCCTTGTTCTCGCCCTTGCCGACCCAGGTATTGGCAGTATCGCCATGACCGCTGTGCTGAAGCTGGTTGAGGAGATCGCCGAGCCCGCCGCTGAGCACGCTGCCGGCCGCGCCGCCCGCGAGCAGGCCGCCAAGGCCGCCCTTCAACAGGTCGCCGAGGCCACCACCAGCGCCTGCATTCACCGGCGGGGGGAGATGCGTCGGCGTCGGTGCCGGGGACGGCTGCGGCGCGCTGCCGCTCTGGTTGCCGCTCATATGCTTGAATGCCTTCCAGGCGAGCAGGCCAAGCAGCGCCATGGTCATGGGCGACATGCCGCCACTGGATGAGGATTGTGAACTCGGCGTGCTTGGCCCGCGCGGGCCGTTCTGCATGCCGTTGAGGACGTCGAGCAAACCCATGGCGTTCTCCCTTGGCGCTTTGTTGCCGGTAACAAGCCCCGTTCGAAAACATATGAGGCCGTCATGACGGTTACAAGGCGATTGCGCCGCAACTCCGGGAATGGGCAGCAGACACAGCCTCTGCTATCGAGGGCGGATCGTTGAGGGGGCAAGCCAAGATGATGACGGATCGACCGATCGTGGTGGCCGGCGCGGGCGCCATCGGATGTTTTGTCGGCGGCACCCTGGCGGCTGCCGGTCGCCGCGTCGCGTTCCTGGTGCGACCGCGGGTGAAGGCCGAGATCGAGCGGTTCGGTCTGCTTCTGACCGATTTCGACGGCTCCGAGAAGAAGCTCGATCCGGGCCAACTCGCGCTATCGGAAGATCCCGCGATCTTGCACAGCGCCGGCATCGTGCTGGTCACGGTGAAGAGCGCCGACACGGCAGCTGTCGCCAAGCAGATCGCGCAGCATGCGCCGCAGGACGCTGTCATCGTCTCGCTGCAAAACGGCGTCGGCAACGTCGCGGTGCTGCGCGATCGCCTCGGCGATCGCCGCGTGCTCGCCGGCATGGTGCCTTTCAACGTGGTCGGGATGGGCGAGGGCCGCTTCCACCGCTCGACCTCTGGCGACATTCATGTTGGCCAAGATGACACGAACGCGGCCGCAGCTCTGTCGGTGCCGGGGCTCACGATGCGCGCGAGCCGCGACATCACCGGCGTGCAATGGGGCAAGCTGATCATCAATTTGAACAACGCGCTCAGCGCCTTGTCCGACATGCCCCTCGCTGCGCAATTGGGGAACCGCGAATGGCGAAGGTTGTTCGCCGATCAGATGGCGGAGGGGCTGGCTGCAATGAGGGCCGCCGGCATCACACCGGTCTCGGCGACGCCGATCCCGTCGTCCTGGACGCCCGCCTTGCTGAGACTGCCTGATCCGATTTTCGACCTGATCCTGGGAAGGACCATGAAGATCGATCCCGAGGCGCGTTCCTCGATGTGGCAGGATTTGAAGCAGGGCCGCAAGACCGAGATCGACTATCTCCAGGGCGCGATCATCGCCCTCGCCGAACAGAACAGTGTCGACGTGCCGCTGTCGCGCCGCATTGTTGCGCTGATCAACGAGGCTGAGGCCGCGGGCAAGGGTCCGCCGCGGCTGACGCCGCAGCAGGTTCGCGGCGCTGCATGAGTTCACGCCGGCTGACGGGAGACGTGCGATGAAACGTTGTTTGACGATCGGGGTCGTGCTCGCCGCCTTATGTGCAGCTTCCACGTTTGCTCAGGCAAGGCCGCCGACCGTCACGAATTCGCCCGGCTATGACGCGCGCCTGAAGGAGAGTCGTTCGCAGTTGGGTAGTTCACCGACAACAACGGCGCCGGTGAATGCGCCGGTTGCTCAACCGAAGCGCAGCAAGAAGAAGCACACGAACTGAGGCTAGGAGACGGATCCCCGCCCAGTTCGTCATTGCGAGCGTAGCGAAGCAATCCAGACTGCCTCCGCGGAGAGATGCTGGATTGCTTCGCTGCGCTCGCAATGACGGCGACGCAGCTCAGCCCTTCTTCGCGGGCTTGCTCGGCGTCGGGCTGAACAGCTTCTTGATGTCGTTCAATCCATCCGACAGCCGCGGCCATTCGCAGGAGAACGAGCCCTTGGTGCAGGGTGTGCCCTTCGGCCGCGGCCGCGCGTCGCCGATGGCGGCCTGCTGGACTTTCGGCCGCTCGACCGGCACGGGCACGCGCTCGACCTCGGTTCGCAACGCGACCCGCTGGAGCTGCTGCACCTGTTGTTCCTGCTGCTCGCGCTGCTGGCGCGCGGTGGCCTGCGCGGCTTCATTGCTGCGGCGCTGATTGGCGAGATAGGCGGTGTAGGATTCGTCGATCTTCTTCTGCTCCTCCGGCGTCGGATTGGGCCCGGCGATGTCGAAGCTGCGGTCCTGGAGGAAATCGTAATAGGAATAGCCGCCGCCCGCCTTGCGCCGGCCGGCGAATTTGGCGTTGCAGTCGGCAAGCGCAGCCGTCTTCTCGGATTTGGTCGTAGCTTTCTCGGCGGCGTCGGCGCAGGCCTCGAAGTCAACAGGCGCGCGCTTCCACCATTGTGCCTGGGCATGCGACGGCGCCAGCAGGAAAAATCCTGCTGCAGCAACGACAAGCGCCGCACGACGCGATGCAACTACGTCCGACATTCTACGAGAGCATTCCTTGCAAAACTCAACCCGAACTGAGTCGGGCTGATTTTTGCCCCTTTATGGCCTGCTTGTCACCCATGGAACCCGGGAATTTCATGGCTGTGATGCTGACATTTTTTGCTTGACGTGGCGCAGGAGTCACAGCGTCACTTCATCCTGCGCTCGCCTCATCGGCGACGCCAAGAATACGAAGTGGAAACGCCTCATGCTGCTGCCCCTGTCCGATGTGCCGCGCTGGTACGCCGAACGCAAACCGCAAGGCACGATCGCCGTCCGTCACGGGCAGGATACGCTGACATGGGACGCGCTCGAACGCGGCGCCAACCGGCGCGCGCGGGCGTTCATGGCCAAGGGTGTCAAGCCCGGCGACTTTGTCGCGATCGGTTTGCCCAACTGCAATGCGTTTTTCGAGACCTCGTTTGCAGTGTGGAAATGCGGAGCGACGCCGACCTCGTTGTCATGGCGGCTGCCGCGCGGCGAAGCCGCCGCGGTGCTCGACATCCTGAAGCCGGCGCTGGTGGTCGGCGGCGAAGCCGACTGGAACGCGCCGAACCGTCTGCCCGCGGATTTCGTGCCGGAAGGGTTTTCGGACGAGCCGCTCACCGCACCGGTGGCGCGCTATTGGAAAGCCATGACCAGCGGCGGATCGACCGGCCGCCCGAAGGTGATCCTCGATCACCAGCCGGCGGTGATCGACACGGTCGCCGCGCCGCCGCTCAACATCCCCTTCGGGGTCTCGTTGCTCAATCCCGGTCCGCTCTATCACAATGCGCCGTTCATCGTGTCGCACTACGCGCTGTTCACCGGCGGCCAGCTCACCGGCCTCGTCAAGTTCGACGCCGAGGAGGCGCTGCGGCAAATTGCGCGCGAGCGCGTGCAATGGGTCAATTTCGTGCCGACCATGATGCACCGGATCTGGGCGCTCCCGGAGCACGTGCGCAACGCCTACGATGTGTCGAGCCTGCAAACCGTCTTCCACATGGCCGCTCCGATGCCACCCTGGCTGAAGGAGAACTGGATCGCCTGGCTCGGGCCTGAGCGGATCTGGGAGCTCTATGGCGGCACCGAGCGACAGGGCTCCTGCATCATCTCCGGCAAGGAATGGCTGACGCACCAGGGCTCGGTCGGCAAGATCGGCGAGACGGCGCGCTTGCGCATCATCGGCGAGGACGGCAACGACGTTGCGCCGGGTGAGACCGGCGAGATTTACTTCCTCAACAATGACGGCAATGACGCCACCTATCACTATCTCGGCGCCGAGCCGAAGCGCCGCGCCGACGGCTGGGAATCGCTGGGCGATATCGGCAGGCTGGATGCGGAAGGCTACCTTTATCTCGGTGACCGCCTCGCCGACATGGTGCTGCGCGGCGGCGCCAACATCTATCCCGCCGAGGTCGAAGCTGCCGTCTCCGCCTGTCCGGGCGTGCGCTCCTGCGTGGTGGTGGGATTGCCCGATCCGGAATTGGGCCAGCGCGTGCACGCCATCATCGAGCCGGAGAGCGATGCGGACGGCCAAGCCATCGCCGACGGAATGGCGGATTTCCTCAAAGACAGGCTCAGCCGCTACAAGCACCCGGAGAGCTTCGAGATCGTCACCGTCCCACCACGCGACGATTCCGGTAAAGTTCGCCGCACGCTGTTGCGCGACGAGCGCGCGGCGTGGATGAAGGAGGGGCGCGCGTTCCGGATTTGGCCGGCGAAGGCGCGGGCGGACGCCGATTAAGAGAATTCATGGGAAGGACCGAGATTATGACCATCACCATCGCCGCGAACGCTGTGCCGAAGCCGCCGGCCGCGATCATCGAGGGCTTTCGCGGTGCGCCGACCCCGGTCATTTCGGACAATCTCGGCCGGCTGCCGGGCGCCGTGGGGCTCAAACCCTATCATCGCGGTGCCAAGCTGGTGGGCACGGCCTTCACGGTCCGCACCCGTCCCGGTGACAATCTCGCCATCCACCGCGCGCTCGAGCTGGTGGGCCCCGGCGACGTCATCGTGGTCGATGGCGGCGGCGACGAGACCCGCGCGCTGGTCGGTGAGATCATGAAGAACATCGCGCAATGGCGCAAAGCCGAAGGCTACGTCATCGACGGCGCGATCCGCGACGTCGCGGCGTTCGCTGCCGATGACTTTCCCTGCTATGCCCGCGCGGTGATCCACCGCGGCCCTTACAAGAACGGCCCCGGCGAGATCAACGTGCCTGTTTCGATCGGCGGCAGCGTGATCTCGCCCGGCGACATCGTCGTCGGAGACGAGGACGGCGTGGTGTCGTTTGCCGCCGCCGGTGCCGCGGCGCTGCTCGACGCCGTGCGAGCCCAGGTCGCGCGCGAGGAGGAGACGCTGAAGGCGATCCGCGAGGGCCGTTATCAAGGCTCGTATGGCAAATCCTGATCAGCGAGAATGAAGAGGAGGGCGGCGTGAGCCAGCAGGACGAATTCCACAATCTCGACGATAACGGCGACGGGTTGTTTCGCGAGCTCGCGGCAGGGGTGACCACGCGTCGGCATCGGCACGCTCGGCCATCTCGCCATGACCGTGCTCGGCAACAAGGCCGGCGTCGAGATCATGCACGTGCCCTATCGCGGCGGAGGCCCCGCAATGAACGACGTGCTCGGCGGCCATGTCGACCTGATCGCGGGATCTGCGGCGCTGGTCGCAGCCCAGCTCGGCACCAACATGCTGCGTCCGATCCTGCAGCTCGGCCGCGAGCGGCTGCCGGGCCTGCCGGATACGCCGACCGCGATCGAGGCGGGCTTTCCGGATTTCGAGACGCTGGCCTGGTGGGGCATCTTCGCGCCCACCGGCACGCCGCCGGACATCGTCGCAGGCCTCGCGACGGCGTCCAAGGAGATCCTGAGCGAGCCCGCGACCGCCGCCCAGCTCAAGGAAACGCAGCAGATGACGCTGCTGCTCGAGGACGCTCCCGCCTTCAAGACCTTCTTCGACAAGCAGGTCGCCATTTGGGGCAAGGTGGTCAAGGACAACAATATCCGGGCATGAGATGACCGGCAGCCCTCCGCATTGAGCAACGCGGAGGGCTTCCGATCCCCCTTCCGCTTTGATATGAAGCCCCGGTAACCCGCTCTGCGGGTTCCGCGGTCCCGTAGCTCAGCCGGATAGAGCGACGGTTTCCTAAACCGTAGGTCGGAAGTTCGAGTCTTCCCGGGATCGCCAGTTTTTCAGTGAGCAATCGTCGCGTTTGATACGCTCGTCGGCGCAAAAATTGCTAGAAGCGCGAAGCTTCCTCCTGGCCCGGGCTGACTGCCGCCCCGCCTCGCTGCCATATCCGGAGACGACAATGCCTTTCGATTTGATCCTGCGCGGCGGCCGTGTGGTCGACCCGTCCCAGAAGCTCGACGCCGTGACCGATGTCGCCTTTTCCGGCGGCAAGGTCGCGGCGATCGGCAGTGGGCTCAAGGCGGATCCGGGCACCGAGGTGCGCGACGTCTCTCGCTACATCGTGACGCCGGGACTGATCGATCTCCACACCCATGTCTATTGGGGCGGCACGTCGCTCGGCATCGACGCCGAGGAGTTCTGCCGTCTTTCCGGCGTCACCACCGCGGTCGATACCGGCAGTGCGGGGCCGGGCAATTTCGCGGGCTTCCGCAAGCATGTGATCGAGCCGAGCCAGGTTCGTATCCTCGCTTATCTGCATGTCTCGCATGCCGGCATTTTCGGCTTCTCGCACCGGATCATGGTCGGCGAGAGCGAGGAGCTGCGGCTGATGAATCCGATCGAGGCGGCCAAGGTGGCCGACGCCAACCGCGATCTCATCGTCGGCATCAAGGTGCGCGTGGGGCTGCATTCCTCGGGCACGTCGGGCGTCGTGCCGCTCGACATCGCGCTCGAGGTCGCGAACGAGGTCGGCATGCCCCTGATGGCGCATATCGATCATCCGCCGCCGAGCTACGAGGAGGTGCTGGCGCGCCTGCGCCCCGGCGACGTGCTCACCCATGCGTTCCGTCCCTTCCCCAACACGCCTGCGACCGCGCAGGGCACGGTGAAGCGGGCGGTGCTCGACGCCCGCGAGCGCGGCGTGCTGTTCGACATCGGCCACGGCAAGGGCTCGTTCGCATTCAAGACCGCGCGTGCGATGCTCGCCAACGGCTTCTATCCCGACACCATCTCGTCCGACATTCATCAGCTCTGCATCGACGGCCCGGCCTTCGATCAGGTGACGACCCTGTCGAAATTCCTGTGCATGGGCATGCCGCTGTCCGACGTCATCGCAACCTCGACCGTCAACGCCGCGATGGCGCTGCGGCGCCCCGAGCTCGGCAGCCTCAAGCCGGGCAGCGTCGGCGACGCCACGCTGATCTCGGTGAGGGAAGGCCAGTTCGACTATGAGGACGTCGTCGGCGAGCACCTGATCGGCGACCGCAAGATCGTCTCCGAAGGCGTCGTGATCGGCGGCCGGTGGTGGCATCCGAATTGAGCGGCAGGCCGTTCACGCCGGCTTGATTACAACGACCTCGCGATCAACAGCTTCATGATCTCGTTCGTCCCGCCATAGATCTTCTGGATGCGGGAATCGATGAAGATGCGCGAGATCGGATATTCCTGCATATAGCCGTAGCCGCCGAACAGCTGCAGGCATTCGTCGGCGGTCTCGACCTGCTTCTCCGAGCACCAATATTTCGCCATCGACGCCGTGACGGTGTCGAGGTCCTTTGCGACCAGCCGCTCGATGCACCAGTCGACGAAGACGCGCGCGATCATCGCTTCGGTCTTGCGCTCGGCGAGCTTGAAGGCGGTGTTCTGGAAATCCATCAGCGGCTTGCCGAAGGCCTTGCGCTCCTTGGTGTAGTCGACGGTGAGTTTTATCGCGCGCTCCATAGCCGCGACCGCGCCGACCGCGAGCGCGAGGCGCTCCTGCGGCAATTGCTGCATCAGCTGCACGAAGCCCTGGCCTTCCTCGCCGCCGAGCAAATTGTCCGGCGGCACCGCGACGTTGTCGAAGAACAGCTCAGACGTGTCGGAGGCATGCAGGCCGATCTTGTCGAGGTTGCGCCCGCGCTTGTATCCATCCGCGCCTGAGGTTTCGACCACGATCAGCGAAATGCCCTTGGCGCCGACATCGCCGGTGCGCGCAACCACGATGACGAGGTCGGCAGCCTGGCCGTTGGTGATGAAGGTCTTCTGTCCGTTGATGACGTAGGAATTGCCCTGCTTCCTGGCGGTGGTCTTGACGGCCTGCAAATCCGAGCCGGTGCCGGGCTCGGTCATGGCGATGGCGCCGACCATCTCGCCTGAAGCCATCTTCGGCAGCCAGCGCTTCTTCTGCTCCTCCGAGCCGTAATTGAGGATGTAGTGCGCGACGATGGCGCTGTGCACGGAGACGCCGGTCGTCAGCTCCGGCACCGTGCTTTCGAGGTCGTCGAGCACGGCGGCATCATAGGCGAAGGTGGCGCCCAGGCCGCCATATTCCTCCGGCACGCTTGCCAGCAGCGCGCCCATCTCGCCGAGCCCGCGCCAGGCAAAGCGGTCGACCATCTTCTGCTCGCGCCATTTTTCGGCATGCGGGGCCAGATCCTTGGCAAGATACTTCCGGAACTGGTCGCGGAAGATTTCGAGCTCTTCGGTCATCCAGGAGGAGCGGTAGGACATGGTCACCTCGGTCAATGCGGCTTGCCGGCCTGGTTAGGCCAGCCTTTGGCGGCAATTATTGTGTTTTCAGGCTGTGCCGGTGACGCTACCAAGGCGGCCGGAGCAGCGTCTATCGGGATGGTTGATTGTGGCTGTCAAAATCCAAACCGTCAAAACCAAAGAGCTCAAGCTCGACATCGCGCGCATCGGCACGGTCTCCGCGATCCTGACGCAGCCGGACAAGGCGCGCGCCTGCTACGTCCTGGCGCATGGTGCCGGTGCAGGGATGCGGCATGCATCGATGGACAAGATTGCGGAGGGGCTCGCTGCTCGCGACATCGCGACCTTCCGCTTCAATTTTCCTTACATGGAAAACAAGCAGGGCCGTCCCGACCAGCCTGCGGTCGCCCACGCCACGATCCGCGTGGCAGTCGAGGAAGCCGCGCGGCTCTGCCCGGGTGTGATGCTCGTTGCGGGTGGAAAATCCTTCGGCGGGCGCATGACCTCGCAGGCGCAGTCCAAGGCTCCGCTGCCTGATGTCAAAGGGCTCGCCTTCCTCGGTTTTCCCCTGCACGCCGACAAGAAGCCGTCGACGGAGCGCGCCGAGCATCTCGCCCATGTCGAGATCCCGATGCTGTTCCTGCAAGGCACCCGCGACGGGCTCGCCGATCTCGGCCTCCTCAAGCCGGTCATCGCCGCTCTTGCCCCGAAGGCGACGCTGCATGAGATCGAAGGCGGCGATCACTCCTTCGCGGTGCTGAAAAAGTCCGGCCGCACCAATGAAGAGGCGCTGACAGAGGTGCTTGATACGCTCGCGGCCTGGATCGACAGCCTCGCCTGAAATCTCACGCCGAATATAGCCCCTTGTCGCGCGCCTTCTGGATCGCGAGCGCGGCGATCAAGTCGAGCGTCGGCGTCGACAGGCCGGCGGTGCGCGCGAAGGCTTGGGGCGCCTTTACCAGGACGTCGATCTCCATGGCGCGGCCGAGCTCGTAATCCTGCAGCAGCGACGGCTTGTGGTTGGGGGCGGGGCCGCTGCGTGATACGCGCTTGACCTCGGGGATAAAATGCTGAGCGATCTCGTTGGCCTCGTTCAGCATCCGCGGAATGACATCCGCAAAGGCGGGGTCATCGCGCACGCCGCGCGCGGTCTGGCCGGTGAGCAGGCACAGCACCGACAGTGACATGTTGGTCAGCAGCTTTGACCAGATCGCCTCGCGGATCTCGGCGACCGGCGGCGATTCCAGCCGTGCGTCGCTGAAGACACCGCGGAGCGTCGTGATGCGCTCGCAATTGCGGTCGTCACATTCGCCGATCAGCAGGCGGTTGCGGTCCGGCGTCAGGTTCTGCACCACGCCGGGCGCGATCACCTCGTTGGAGGAGAAGACTACGCCGCCGACGATCCGCTCTTTCGGAATGCAGGCGCGCAGGCGTCCGCCCGGGTCGAGGAAGGAAATGTCCGGCGGGGTCGGGTGCCGCGGCGGCAGGCCGATCCGGTACCACCAGGGAATGCCGTTCTGCGCGAACACGATCGCGGTGTTGTCCTGCAGCAGCGGCTTGAGACTGGAGACCAGCCCGGTCAACGCGGTCGCCTTCAAGGTGCTGATCACGACGTCCTGCGGGCCGAGCTGGGCCGGATCGCCGGAGGCGTTCACCTTGGCGGAGACCTCGGAATCGCCGACGCGCAGCTTGAGGCCGTTGGCCCGGACCGCCTCCAGGTGCGCGCCCCGCATCACGCACGAGACCTCGTGGCCGGCGCGGGCCAACCGAACTGCAAGATGGCTGCCGACGGCGCCCGCGCCGAAAATGCAGATGCGCATGTGATGTCCGTCCCTGATCCCTTGATGCCGCCCCGCGGCAGCATGACACAAGCCGCCATGCGATGGACGCGGCTGCCCTACGCTCGAAAGATATGGATCAGGGCGCGGAGCCTCGGTCATAGTGCGCGCCAAACAAACGAGCGGAGGAACACCGATGACCGACAGCCCCGTCCTGTGGACCCTGGATGCGCGTGGGGTTGCGACCGTCACGTTGAACCGGCCGGAGGTTAACAATGCCTATGACGGCGCGTTGATCGCAGGCGTGCTCGCGGCCATGGACGATCTCGGCAGCAAGCCCAACCTTCGCGTCGTCGTGCTCAAGGGCAATGGCAAGCATTTCCAGGCTGGCGCCGACCTCAAATGGATCAACGGCGTGCGGCCGCAATCGAGCGAGGCGAACGAGGCCGCGTCGCGGGCGACGTTCGAGGCCGTGCAGCGGCTCAATACGCTGGCTATCCCGACGGTCGCGCTGGTGCAGGGCGGCTGCTTTGGCGGCGGCACCGGCGTGATCGCGGCCTGCGACGTCGTGATCGCGGCCGACAACGCGCTGTTCTCGATCACCGAAGTGCGCTGGGGCCTGACCGCGGCCATCATCATCCCGCAGCTCTGCGATGCCATTGGTGTACGGCAAGTCCGCCGCTACGCGCTGACAGGTGAACGTTTCGGCGCCGAGGACGCCCGTCGTATCGGCCTCGTCCACGAGGTGGTGCCGCTCGCCGATCTCGACGCCGCCGGCGCCAAGGTGGTCGAGCAGTTGCTTGCCAACGGATCGGAGGCGATGGCCGAGACCAAGCGGCTCGCGCTGGAAAGTTCGTTCGGCGGCATGGCGGTGGACGATGCGGCTTACAAGCGGCTCGTGCATCTGCATTCGCTGAAGCGACAGAGCGCGGAAGCCGCCGAGGGGCTGGCGTCGTTCGCGGAAAAGCGCGCCGCGAATTGGGCAGGTGCTAAAAGCTGAACGCGAGTAGCCCGGATTACGCTTCGCTCCATCCGGGCTACGGGCTTTTACAGCGACGTCGCGAGTGACCTTTTCAGCAAAGTGAGCAGCGCCTGTACCGCGGCGGCATTGCGCCGCCGTTCAGGGATCGCAGCCTTCACCCACAATTCCGGAATCGGAAACTCGCGCAGCACCGGCTTGAGCGCGCCGTCGCGCAAGGCGCCCGCGACGAGATAGTCCGATATCAACACAATGCCGTTGCCGGCGATGGCGCTGCGCGCCAGCACTTGGCCCTCGTTGCAGGACAGCAGCGGACTGACCTGGACGCTGATGCGGCCGCGCGGCCCGTCAAAGATCCATTCGGGGCCGGTCGGTAGAAAGCTGAGGCAGCGATGATCGACCAGATCACGCGGATGTTTTGGCGTGCCGTGTTTCTTCAAATAGGCAGGCGAGGCGCAGAGCAGCCGCTTCAGCGGGCACAAGGGTTCGTCGACGACACCGCCAAAGGAATGCGGGAAGGCGCCGATGGCGATGTCAAAGCCTTCGGTGACGGGATCGACCGGACGGTCGAACAGCACGATCTCGAGCTTGAGCCGCGGGTTCTGGGTCTGGAAGGCGGTGAAGACGTCCGCAAGCCGCGCGACCGTCAGCGAGGTCGGGGCCTTGATGCGCAGATGATCGACGAGATCGTGGCCCTTCTCGCCCATGCGCGACAGCAGATCGGCGGCGTCGGTGACGACGCCGCGGGCGCGATGCACGTAGCGCTGGCCGGCCTCGGTCAGCCGCAATTGCCGGGTCGAGCGATGAAACAGTGGCGTGCCGATCCGCGCCTCCAGCTGCGTGACGCGCTTGGCGACCACCGACGTCGAGACGCCGAGTTTTCGCGCGGCCGCGGAGAAGCCGGTGGCGTCGGCGGTCGCGAGGAACGCCTGAAGGTTTACCAGGATGTCCATCTTCGGCCTTTCGCGATTCGAGAAAGGTGATCGCCTATTTTGGCGGATTGTAGCTCGATCCGGGTTAATTCATAGTCCGGCCCAAGCAAAGGATTTCAGGGACAGGACGCGCCATGCAGGCCATGACGATCGAAGAACCGGCGCGCCAGGTGCCGCTTTACGGCGAATATGAAGTCGTCGTCCTCGGCGGCGGTCCGGCCGGCATCGTGGCGGCGGCCTCAAGCGCACGCGCGGGACGGAAGACGCTGCTGATCGAGCGGTACGGCTTCCTTGGCGGCATGGGCACCGCCGCAGGCGTCACCAATTTCTGCGGCCTGCACGGCAATGTCCACGGCGAGGCCCACCGGCTGGTGCAGGGCATGGCGTCGGAGTTGCTGGCGCGGATCGATCGCTTGAACGGCCTCAACGCGCCGCATCTGATTCTCGGCAAGGTCTTCGCCCAGGCCTACGACACCGCCGCCTACAAGATCGCGGCCGACCAACTGCTCGCCAGTCACAAGGTGCACATCCTTTTCCACGCGCTTGGTGCCGGTGTGGTGATGGGCGCTAACAGCCGCATCGATGCGCTGATGGTCGAGACCAAGGCCGGCCGGCAGGCGGTGCGATCGGAGATCTTCATCGATTGCTCCGGCGACGGCGATCTCGCGGTTTGGGCCGGCGCGCCGTTCGAATTCGGCGACGAGCACGGTCATCCGATGTATCCCTCGATGATGCTCCGTCTCAACAACATCGACCCGGAGAGGGCAGGCGAAGCCTGGCGGACCATTCCGCAATTGATGGAGCAGGCCACCGCCGCCGGCACCCACACATTCCCGCGCAAGAGCGCGATCGTGCGGCCGCAGAAGTCCGGCATCGAATGGCGGGTGAATTTTACGCAAGTGGCGCGCGAGGACGGCCATGCCATCAACGGCATCGAGCCTGATGATCTCACCCGCGGCGAGATCGAGGGCCGCAAGCAGGCGCTGGCTGCGTTCGAATTCCTGCGCACCGTGCCGGGCTTTGAAAAATCCTACATCGTCGACCTGCCGCCGCAGCTCGGCATCCGCGAAACCCGCCGCATCACGGGCGGCTATCAGCTCAGCGGCGAGGACGTGCTCGGCTGCGCTTCGTTCGAGGATTCCATCGGGGTCAATGGCTGGCCGATCGAGGCCCATGTCCCCGGCGACGTCGTCTTCACCTTCCCGCCGATCCCGGAATCGCGCGGCTATAACGAGCTGCCTTACCGCATGCTGGTGCCCGAAGGCGTCGATAATCTGCTGGTCGCCGGCCGCTGCGCCTCGATGACCCATGAGGGCCAATCGGCGGCCCGGGTCTCCGGTGCCTGTTTCGTGATGGGGGAGGCGGCCGGTTCCGCGGCAGCGCTGGCGCTCTCCGGAAACCGGATCCCGCGTGACATCCCCGTTGAAAAGCTGCAGGAAACGTTGAAACAACAGGGCGCCTTTATCGGACGGGACCAGCCCGTGCCTGAAGGCCTGTAACCGACTGCAAGATATCGACGGCGGAGGAAACGAAATGATCGGGATTGTGCGGCTCGCGCTAGCTGGCCTGATGGCGATCACAGCAATGGGCACGGCCCGAGCCGAGGACGCGCTGAAGGCCAGGATCGGCGTGCTCAGGCTATCCTCCTCCGCGCCGGTGTTCATCGCGCAGGACAAGGGCTATTTCCGCGAGGCCGGCCTCGAGGTCGAGCTGAAATTCTTCGACGCGGCGCAGCCGATCGCGGTGGCGACGACCTCGGGCGACATCGATTTCGGCGTCACCGCCTTCACCGCAGGTCTTTACAATCTCGCCGGCAAGGGCGTGCTCAAGGTGATCGGCGGCATGAGCCGCGAGAAGGCTGGTTATCCCCTGATCGGCTATTTCGCCAGCAACAACGCCTATGCGAGCGGTCTGAAGACGCCGAAGGACCTCGCGGGCAAGCGCGTGGCGATGACGCAGGTTGGCTCCTCCTTTCACTATTCGCTCGGCCTGCTTGCCGACAAATACGGTTTCAAGCTCGCCGACGTGAAGATTGTGCCGCTGCAATCGCTGTCGAATGCGGCGGCCGCGCTGAAGGGCGAGACCGTGGATGCAGCGCTGCTGCCGATCTCCACCGCGCGAAAGCTGATGGACGACGGTGGTGCGAAGTTTCTCGGCTGGGTCGGCGACGAGACACCCTGGCAATTGGGCGCGGTGTTCGCCTCGCCGAAGACGCTGACCAACAAGGTGCTGGTGACGAAGCTGCTCGGCGCCTTGGCAAAGGCCGACCGCGAATATCACGACGTCATCCTCGCCGCGATGAAGGACGGTGTCGCGCCGATCAATGACAAGACAAAGCCGCTGCTGGAGATCATCGCCAAATATACGAACCTCCCGGTCGAGCAGGTGGTCGGCAACTGCGCCTATATCGATCCCGACGGCAAGCTGGATGTGAAGAACGTCGACAACCAGATCAAATGGCTCCAGGAGCAGGGTTTTGCCGACAAGGGCTTCGACGCGAATGCGATCATCGCCAAGGAATTCGTGAAGGCGGATTGAGAGTAGAACGCAGTCCATGGACCTGATCGCCAACCACATCACCCATCGCTTCGGCGATCTCGCCGTGCTCGACAACGTCTCGTTCACCGTCAGCGCGGGCGAGGTGGTGGCGATCGTGGGGCCGTCGGGCTGCGGCAAGAGCACGTTGCTGTCGATCCTCGGCGGGCTGTTGCTGCCGACCTCCGGCGCGCCCGAGCTGCGTGGATCGCCGCCGGCGGACAGCCTCAATCCGCTCACCTTCGTGTTCCAGGACTTTGCGCTGCTGCCCTGGGCGAATGTGGAGGAGAACGTCGAATTCCCGCTGCTGCACACCCAGCTCTCGGCCGTGCAGCGCCGCGCGCTGGTCGAGGACGCCTTGCGCCGCACCGGCCTGACCGATTTTCGCAAAACCTATCCAAAGCAGCTTTCCGGCGGCATGCGCCAGCGCGTCGGCATTTCGCGCGCGCTCGCGGTCAGGCCGGCCATTCTCCTGATGGACGAGCCATTGTCGGCGTTGGATTCGCAGACCCGCGAACTGCTGATGGAGGATTTCGTCCGGCTGCTCGCCGATGGCGGCATGGGCGCCGTGTATGTCACGCATAATCTCGAAGAGGCGGCGAGGCTTGCCGACCGCATCGTGGTGCTGTCGCGGCGCCCTGGCCGTATTCGCGAGGTCGTGAGCGTGCCGATGACGCGCACTGAGCGCGGTGACATTGCAGCCCGTGAAAAGCTGCTCGCGCTTCAGAACCAGATCTGGTCGCTGATCCGCAACGAGGCGATCGATGCCGAGCGCGAGGTCCAGCATGCTTGATCGCGCTCCGGCGGGAACATCGACGAAGGATGAAGCGGTCCGGCGCGTCCGCTTTCGCGGCGCCGGCTTCGTGCCGGCGAGCAGCCGTTTCGGCGGCTGGATCGCGCTCGCGCTGGTCATTGCGATCTGGCAGGCCGCCGGCAGCACCGGCCTGGTCAATCCGCTATTCCTGCCACCGCCATCGGCGATCGCGCGGGCGATCTACCAGCTCGCGATCTCGGGTGCGCTGTGGCAGCACCTTTCCGCGTCGCTCCTGCGCATCGGTGTCGGCTGGCTGCTCGGCACGGCAGCCGGTGTCGCCGTTGGCTTTGCCATCGGCCTGTCGCGTCTGGCGCGCAGCGTCGGCATCACCTTCATCTCGGCGCTGTTCCCGATCCCGAAGATCGCGCTGCTGCCGCTGTTGATCCTCTGGCTCGGCATCGGTGAAGAGCCGAAGATCGCGACCATTGCGCTCGGGGTGTTCTTCTCGACCGCGATCTCGGTCTATAGCGGCGTCGACGCGGTGCCGCGCAACCTCATCCGCATGGCGCAGAGCTTCAACGTGCCGTTCGCCACCATCGTGCGCAAGGTGGTCTGGCCGGGCGCGCTGCCCGCGATCCTCGCCGGCTTCCGTATCACCTCGTCGGTGGCGCTGCTGCTCGTCGTCAGCGCCGAGATGATCGGCGCGCAGTACGGCATCGGCGCGTTCGTGCTGCAGGCTGGCAATTTGATGCAGACGGATCAGCTGCTCGCGGGCGTGGTGATTTTGTCGGTGTTTGGGTTGATGGTGGGGAGGGTGATCAACTGGCTGGAGACGCGGCTGTTGCACTGGCGGTGAGGTTTACTCCGTCATTGCGAGCGCAGCGAAGCAATCCAGACTGTCGCCGCGGAAAGATTCTGGATTGCTTCGCTGCGCTCGCAATGACGATGCTACCAGCAGCGTACCTCACGCATTCCCGCGATCCTCCCGGAACAAATCCAGCTTCTGCTGCACGGGGCGATCCGAGAAGCTGAACAGCACCGCATCCATATCAGCCTCGTGCGTGACCCATTGCCAGCTCGGCACCACGAACAAATCGCGCGGGCCCCATTCGAACGTCGCATCCCCGATGCGGGTACGGCCGTGGCCCTCGATCGGACAGAACACCGTCGCGTCCGTCGCGCGATAGCGCGCGGTCTTGAAGCCCTTCGGCAGCAGCTGGATGAACGTGCCGATGGTCGGCATCGCGAAGTCGCCGGTCTCGGGGTTGCTGAATTTCAGCTTCAGCCCGTGACAGGCATCCCACTCCTGGCTCGCGCGAGCCTTCTCCAGTGCCTCGCGCGTGTAGGCATAGGGATAGCTGAAGATCGGGGAAGTCTTCGAGCTCCGCTTCACGTCGACCGGCAGCAGATTGTGGCCGTAGCGTGCAAAGCTGTCGCCGGCCGGCCTTGTAATCTTCTGCTGATCCTCGTTGGAGCCTTCCGCGAAAGAGCAGTCGAAGAACTGCACCAGCGGAATGTCGAGACCGTCGAGCCAGAACATCGGCTGGTCGGTCTCGTTGGAATGATCGTGCCAGGTCATCGACGGCGTGATGATGAAGTCGCCGGGCTCCATCGCGGTGCGCTCGCCGTCCACGGCGGTGTGGGCGCCCTTGCCTTCGAGCACGAAGCGCAGTGCCGATTGGCTGTGCCGGTGCGCGGGCGCGACGTCGCCGGGCACCACCATCTGCACGCCGGCATAGAGCGACGTGGTGATTTTCGACTGTCCGCGCAGGCCGGGGTTTTCCAGAACCAGCACGCGCCGCTCGGCCTCTTTCGCCGTGATCAGCTTGCCGGCTTCGGTCATGTAGTCGCGGATGATGTCGAACTTCCACAGATGCGGCCGGCAGGCGCTCTTCGGCTCCGGCGTGATCAAATCGCTCATGACCGTCCAGAGCGCGGTGAGATTCTCGCCGTCGATCTTCTTGTAGAACGCCTCGCGTTCCGGCGTCTTGGTCACGGCTTCCATGGTGCGGCTCCCGTCGCTTTGTTGATTGACAGTATACTTACGATCTGGGTAGCGTCAACGTGCGAACAAGAACGAAACGGGAGGGTTCCGATGAAGCTGCACGGCTATTTCCGCTCCAGCGCCGCCTACCGGGTACGCATCGCGCTGAACCTCAAAGGCCGCGGTGCCGAGCACCTGCCGCATCATCTTCGCAAGGGCGAGCAATGTGCGCCAGCCTATCTCGCCATCAATCCGCAAGGCCTGGTGCCGGCGCTGGAGAACGATGCGGGCGCAGTGCTGACCCAATCGGTCGCCATCATCGAATGGCTCGACGAGACCCATCCCAACCCGCCCCTGTTGCCGAGGGATGCGTTGCAGCGCGCCAAGGTGAGGGCGTTCGCGCTGGCGATCGCCTGCGACACTCACCCCGTGCAGAACTTGAAGGTGCTGGCGCGGCTGCGCGAGCTCGGCCTTGCCGAGGAGAAGGTTCAGGACTGGGCGGCCTGGGTCAACCGCGAGGGGCTCGCGGCGTGCGAGACGCTGATCAGAAACGAGCCGGGCCCGTTCTGCTTCGGGGATGTGCCGACGCTCGCCGATCTCTGTCTTGTGCCGCAGCTCGCCAATGCGCGCCGCTTCGGCGTCGACGTCTCCGCCTATCCGCGCCTGCTTGAAGCGGAAGCTGCGGCCAAGGCCCTGCCGGCGTTCGTCAACGCCGCGCCGGAGAAGCAGCCCGATGCCGAGTAAGCCTGCCCCTCCAATCACGATAGACGCGGTCTATGCGGCGCCGGGCTATCTGTTCCGGCGCATGCAGCAGATCGCGGTCTCGATCTTCATGGAGGAGTGCAAGGCGTTCGACCTCACGCCGGTGCAATACGCGGCGCTGATCGCGATCCACACCCACCCCGGCATCGATGCGACGCGGCTGTCCGCGGTGATCGCCTTCGATCGCTCCACGCTCGGCAGCGTGATCGAGCGGCTTCAGGCCAAGGATTTCGTCGAGCGCAGGCCGGCGCCGGAAGACAAGCGGATCAAGCTGCTCTATTTGACCAAATCAGGCGCGGCGATCCTGCGCGACATCATTCCCGCCGTCGAACGCGCCCAGGCGCGGATGCTCGAGCCGCTCAAGCCAGCGGACCGCAAGGCGCTTATGGGGCTCCTGGCGCAGCTCGTCGATCTCAACAACGAGGCGTCGCGGGTGCCGCTCCGGGCGGAGGACGCGATGGAGCATCTGGGGAAGGCACCTTAATCCTGGTTGTCATCGCCCGCCTTCGCGGGCGATGGCAGCGGTGGCTCACATCCTCAGCAACGCCTGCCGGTCGATCTTCCCCGTGCCGGTCTTTGGCAGCTCGTCGATGAAGATCACCTCGCGCGGATATTTGTAAGGAAGCAGTTTGCCCTTCACGTAATCCTGCAGCCGCCGGGTCGTTTCGCTTTGATCCGCCGCGCGGGTGTTCATCACCACCACTGCCTTAAGCGTCATGCGCCGGTCCGGCAGCTCGGCGGCGAACACCGCGCATTCGCGGATGTCCGGGTGGTCGGCGAGGCAAAGCTCAACCTCGAGCGGGTAGACCCATTGGCCGGAGATCTTGATGAGATCGTCGGCGCGGCCGCGGAAGAAGTGAAAGCCATCGCCATCGCGGACGAAGCGGTCGCCGGTGTAGATCCAGCCGCCTTCGCGGATGGTCTCGGCGGATTTGTCCGGCCGGTTCCAGTACAGCGGCGTGTTGGAATCGCCGCGCACCCACAAGATGCCTTCCTCGTCGTCGGCGACATCGCGGCCGTCCTTGTCGCGCAGCGCGACCTCGTAGCCGGGCACGCGCAGGCCGGCGGCGCCGAGCTTCTTCCGCTCGGGGCGGTTGGAGAGATAGATGTGCAGCACCTCGGTCGAGCCGAGGCCTTCCACGATCTCGAGACCGGTGAGCGTCTTCCAGCCGTTGAAGACGTCGGCCGAGAGCACCTCGGCGGCCGAGAGCGCCATGCGCAGTGAGGAGAAGTCGGTCTTGTTCGCACCCTCGGCCTTGGTCAGCGATGTATAAAGCGTCGGCAGGCCGAAGAAGACCGTCGGCCTGTACTGCTCGATCGCCGAAAAGATTGCCACGGGCTTCGGCTGGCCGGGCAACAGCAGTGTCGTCGCGCCCGCCGAGAACGGGAAGGTGATCGCGTTGCCGAAGCCATAGGCGAAGAAGATTTTTGGCACCGAGAAGCAGATGTCATCCGGCGTCAGCTTCAAGACGTTCTGCGCAAAGGCGACTTCGCTATAGGCCATGTCGTGCTGGAGATGCACGATGCCCTTGGGGCGGCCGGTCGATCCGGACGAATACATCCAGAACGCCATCTCGTTGCGATGCGTGTCGGCTTCCGCGAGCTCAGTCGGAAACTGGGGGAGCCAGCCGGCGGCGGAAACGGCGTTCGGCGCGGCGTGATCGCTCGCCGGGCCATTGACGACGACCAGGGTATGCAGGGCCGTGTCCTTGCAGGCCTCGGCGTTGAAACGTGCACAGAACTCGGCGTCCGCCACCGCAACAGTCGCGCCGGAATCGGCGAGATAGAATTGCAGCAGATCCGGCGGTGTCAGCGTGTTGATCAGCAATGGCACGAAGCCGGCGCGCACCGCGCCGAAGAACGCGGCCGGGTAGGCCGGAGTGTCATCGAGGAACAACAGCACGCGATCGCCGCGCTTGAGGCCAAGCGAGGCAAAGCCGTTGCCCCAGCGCCCGGCTTCCGCGCAGAGCTCCGCGTAGGTGCGCGTGCTCGCGGGGCCGATGAGCGCGAGCTTGTCACCGTGGCCTTTGCCGACATTGTCGAACAGCACGCGGCTGGCATTGTAGACCTGCGGAACGGAAAAGCCGATCTCGCGCGCGCCCGCGCAGTCGGCGGGCACCTGGTCGTGAATCTGCCGGCTCATGCCTCGTCCCCACCGTTCTTGGCGGCTTCGTAGCGCGCCATGAAGCCCGGCGACATCGCGCGCAGGCGGGAGTCGTCGATGCGGCCGGAGCGGGTGATGTAGCTATAGGCAAAGTCCATCAGGCCCTGCTGCATGTGCTGAGCAAAGTGCTCGTACCAGAAAGCGCTGGTCCGCGCGGCATTGACGAGCTTCTGCACCACCGGCTTTCGCGCGGCCTGGTAGCGATGCAGGGCGGTCGAGAGATGGGCGTCCGATTCCAGCGCCTTGACCAGTGCAATGGCGTCCTCGATCGCGAGCCGCGTGCCGGAGCCGATCGAAAAATGCGCCGAGTGCAGGGCGTCACCGAGCAGCACCATGTTCTTGAACGACCAGTGCTCGTTCCAGACCCAGGGGAAGTTGCGCCAGACCGATTTGTTGGAAACCAGCGAGCGGCCGCCGAGCGTGTCGGCGAACACCTCCTCGCAGACACCTTTGGACTGCTCCACGTCCTTGTAGGCGAAACCGTAGGCCTGCCACGTCGCATGGTCGCATTCGACCAGGAAGGTGCTCATGGTCGGCGAGTAGCGGTAGTGATGGGCGTTGAAGGCACCGCGGTCGGTCTTGACGAAGGTCTGCGACAGCGTCTCGAAGCGCTTCGAGGTGCCGTACCAGACGAACTTGTTCGAGGAGTAGGACAGCGAGGTGCCGAAATCGCCCTCGAAGGCGCGGCGTACCAGCGAGTTCAGCCCGTCGGCAGCGACGATCAGATCGTGCCCGTTGAGCTGATCGATCGCATGAATCGGCGTGTCGAAGCGCGGGGTGACGCCGGCATTGATCGCGCGCTGCTGCAGGAATCGCAAGAGCTCGAGCCGGCCGATCGAGGAGAAGCCGACGCCGTCGATGGCCACGCTGTCGCCGCTCAGGTTCAGCGTGATGTTCTCCCAGCTCTCCATGTGCGGCGAGATCGCGTCGACCGTCTCGGGGTCGTCGGCGCGCAGGAATTCCAGGGCCTGATCAGAAAACACCACGCCAAAGCCCCAGGTCGCGTCGGCCGGGTTCTGTTCGAACAGGTCGACTTGATCCTCGGGGTGACGCTTCTTCCAGAGATAGGCGAAGTAGAGCCCACCGGGCCCCCCGCCAATCACGGCGATCCGCAACGTCTGCCTCCCTAATTGACAGTATACTTACTATCTAGGGGTAGACTAATGTGCTCCGGCCACCCGCGCCAGCGGAATTATCGGCAAGCCGCGCGGCACACCACAGCTCACGTCCGGACGCGCGTTTGGCGCGTGTCCGAAGCAGTGACCTTGCGAAGCATAGCCAAACCGTGGCGGCTTGGCCATCCGCCCCGTCAGACGCAGCGCTTCACCCGTACGCCGCCCACGAGCACGGTGGTGCAGCGGACCGCCGGATGGCACGCTTCTCTAGCGTGCCGCGAACGGCGCCAGCACGTCCTTGCAGGCAGGTGACAGCGACGCGGCGTTGCTGGCGATGCACTGCACGATGCGGCCGCCGCCAGGCGCTACGCCGGCGCACAGCGTGCGGATGTCGGCACCGCAGGCGGAGCGGACGATGAACAGCTCTTCGCGCGGCCGCAGCGGGCGCAACGCGATCACGGCGGGCGCGGCTG
>NZ_JADPJF010000088.1:111282-119977 GCF_023073295.1 Bradyrhizobium sp. 23
GCTCACGGCCTTCTCGCAGGCCGGCGAAACCTTTGCCTTGTTCTTCTCGAGGCATTCGAGCGCAGGCGCGCCGCCTGGCGGCACGCTGGCGCACACCTTGGGATAATCGGCGCGGCACGCGCTCTTGACGGCAGCGACCTGCGCGCTGCTCGGCTGTTTGGCTGCCGCGTCCTTCGGCGCTGCTCCAGATGCCGGCTTTGCGGCGGGGGCGGTTTCAGCCTTCGGCGCGGCAGGCGCGGCCTCCGCCTTGGGTGGAGCCTCTTTGGGTGCAGCCTCGGTCTTCGGCGCCGCAGCAGGCTCGACGGCGCGGACCGCGGTTTGGCATCCCGAGGACAGGCTGGACATGTTCTTCTGCAGGCATTGATAGGCTTCCACGCCGCCGGGCGTGACGCTCGCGCAGTGCGCCATGAAATCCGAGCGGCATGCGGAGCGGATCGCGCTCTTTTGCGCCTCGGTCGGCGCTTGTGCGAATGCGCCTGCTGCAGTTGCGAAGAGAGCCGCCGCCAGCAACGCCCCGCGTGCCGACGCATGTTTCAACGTGTTGAACATCCGAGTATTCCTGCCCTGTCGGCAACGCCGACAATTTTTTCAAATGTGATGCAAACAATCGTCGCGGGTGATGCCGCGCGCGACATCATTGGCCGCCGCGACCTCTACCGCAAGTAGATATTGGCTTTGCAATTGCGACGTAACTACGTCGTCAGAGCTTGATCATCCGCTTGCCGCGGTTCTCGCCCGCCAGCAATCCGACCAGCGCCTTCGGCGTGTTCTCGAGGCCGTCGATGATGTCCTCCTGCACCTTCAGCTTGCCGGATGTGACCCAGGCCTGGAGGTCGGCGAGCGCTCGCTGACTCTCTTTCATGTAGTCCATCACGATGAAGCCTTGCATGACGAGCCGCTTCACCACGATCAGGCCGGGCACGCCGCGCGGGCCGTGTGCCGAGGGCGCGCCGTCATATTGCGAGATCGCACCGCAGCAGGCGATGCGGCCGTAATTGTTCATCTGCGGCAGGCAGGCTTCGAGAATGTCGCCGCCGACATTGTCGAAATAGACATCGATGCCCTTCGGAGCCGCCGCGCGCAACGCCTTGAACACCGCGCCGTCCTTGTAGTCGACGGCGGCATCGAAGCCGAGTTCGGAGGTCAGCCAGCTGCACTTGTCGGCGCCGCCGGCGATGCCGATGACCCGGCATCCCTTGATCTTCGCGATTTGCCCGACGATCGAGCCGACCGAGCCCGCGGCCGCGGAGACCACGACCGTCTCGCCCTCTCTGGGCTTGCCGATCTCCAGCAGGCCGAAATAGGCGGTGAGGCCGGCAATGCCGAACACGCTGAGCAGATGCGTCATCGGCTCGAGCTTCGGCATCTTGGTGAGATGCTTGGCGGGCACTGTCGCCAACTCCTGCCAGCCGGTGTCGCCGAACACGATGTCGCCCGGCGCAAGCTCCGGCGCCTTCGAGCTGATGACCTCGGCGATGGCGCCGCCGGCCATCACGCTGTTGGCCTCCACCGCTGAACGATAGGTCGCGCCGTGCATCCAGGCGCGGTTGGCGGCGTCGAGCGAGATGTAACGCACGCGCAGCAAGGCCTCGCCGTCCTTCGGCTCGGGCACCGCACCTTCGACCAGCTTGAAGTGCTCGGGACCGAGCTTGCCGCTGGGCTTTTCCACCAAAAGAATCTGACGATTGATGCTGCCGCTCATGATGTTTCCCCTCGGTCGTTTGACGATTATTGATGCAGCGGCCGCAAGAAAAACGTGCAAGCCGCTTTCGTTGTGCGCTGCATGAAGGCTAGATCGCGGGCGCCAGTTTCGCAACGGGAACATCCGCCCGACGATCGCACGCCAAGCGTGTTGCGCAGTCGTCATATCTGCGACATCATGAAGCGGTCGGTGTAGCGGGGGTGTTCAATGTCGAACAGGTTTACGCAATTCATTCTGGTGGCGATGGTGCTCGGCATCATCATGGGCGCGGCGATCTACAATTTCCTGCCCGACACGCGGGGCGACTGGGCCTCGTCCATCAACCTGATCGCCGTGATTTTCCTGCGCCTGATCAAGATGATCATCGCGCCGCTGGTATTTGCGACCCTGGTCGGCGGCATTGCTCATATGGGCTCGGGCTCCAAGCTCGGCCGCATCTTCGCCAAGACCATGGGCTGGTTCGTCAGCGCCTCTTTCGTCTCGCTGATGCTCGGCCTCGTGATGGTCAATCTGCTCCAGCCCGGCGCGAATTTCCCGGGTACGCTGCCTGACAAGGCGCAGTCGACCGGCCTGCCGGTTTCCGCCTTCTCGATCGAAAAATTCCTGACCCATCTGATCCCGACCTCGATCGCGGATGCGATGGCGCAGAACGAGATCCTGCAGATCGTGATCTTCGCCGTGTTCTTCTCGGTGGCGATGGGCTCGATGCCCGAGCGCTCCAAGCCGATCCTGGCGCTGATCGACGACATCGGCCACATCATGCTCAAGGTGACGGGCTATGTGATGCTGTTCGCGCCGTTCGCGGTCTGGGCCGCCATCACCGCGACGGTTGCCAAGAACGGCCTGCTAGTGCTCTGGAAGCTCATCGTCTTCATGGGTGGCTTCTATCTCTCGCTCGCGCTCCTGTGGGGCATCCTGGTGGTCGTGGGCTTCATCGTGATCGGGCCGCGCTACGCCCATCTGCTGAAGCTGATCCGCGAACCGCTGATGATCGCGTTCTCCACCGCGAGCTCGGAAGCGGCGTATCCGAAAACTCTGGAGGGGTTGAACAAGTTCGGCGCCTCGTCGCGGATATCGAGCTTCGTGCTGCCGCTCGGCTATTCCTTCAATCTCGACGGCACGATGATGTACTGCACCTTCGCGAGCGTCTTCATCGCGCAGAGCTATCACATCGACATGCCGCTCGGCACCCAGCTCGCGATGCTGGCAACGCTGATGATCACCTCGAAGGGCGTGGCCGGCGTGCCGCGCGCCTCCCTCGTGGTGATCGCCTCGACGCTCTCGCAGTTCGGCATCCCCGAGGCGGGGCTGTTGATGATCATGGGCATCGACACCTTCCTCGACATGGGCCGCAGCGCCACCAACGTGATCGGCAACACGCTCGCGACCTCGGTCGTGGCCAAGTGGGAAGGCGAGCTCGGGCCCGAGCACGAGCTTGAACCTGGCGATGCCGTGCCGGGGGACATGATCCCCGGCGAAGTGCCTGCGATGGCCGGCCATTGATCGGAGTGCATCATGCGCCTTTCAATGGCGATATCGGGCGGCCTGTTGCTGGCAGCGTGCCTGCTGGCCACGGGTGCCTCCGCCCAGACCGGTGGCAGCGAAGGGCTTAGCCCGACGCTGTCGGCGATCAAGACCGCGCACACCGTGCGCCTCGGCTATCGCGAGAGCTCGCCGCCGTTCTCCTTCCTCGACCAGGCCAACCGGCCGATCGGCTACAGCCTCGAGCTTTGCGAGGCTATTGTCGAGGAGATCGGCGTCGAGGTCGACGATCCCAATCTGAAGATCGCCTACGTCAAGGTCACCTCCGATGACCGCATCGACGCCGTGCTCCAGAACAAGATCGACCTGGAATGCGGCTCGACCACGGCCAATGCCGAGCGCGGCAAGCGCGTCGCCTTCTCGCCGCTGATGTTCGTCGCCGGCACCAAGCTGATGGTGCCGAAGGCGTCCAGCGTCCAGTCACTGACTGATCTGAAGGGCAAGACCGTCGTGGTGACGAAGGGCACCACCAACGAGCAGGCGATCCAGGCGGCCGACAAGAAGTCATCGTTGGGACTGACCATCGTTGTCGGTGCCGATCACGAACAGTCATACCAGATGCTCGTCGACGGCAAGGCCGATGCGTTCGCGACCGACGACATCCTGCTGTCCAGCCTGATCGTGCGTCACAAGGCACAGGACAAGTTCCGCGTCACCGGCGATTACCTGTCCTACGACCCCTACGGCATCATGTTCCGCAAGGGCGAACCGCAACTGGCGGCGGTGGTCGATCGCACTTTCCGCAAGCTCGGCTCCAACCACGACCTCGTTCCGCTCTACAACAAATGGTTCACCGCACGGCTTCCGACCGGCGAACGGCTGAACGTGCCGATCTCGCTGCAGCTGGAGGAAGCCTTCAAGGCGATGGACGATTCCGCGAGCGCGAATAACTAGCGCCTGTGCGACGAACGAAAGTGTGCCCTCTCCCTTACCGGGGGAGAGGGCGCAGCAACGAGCAGCGCGCGCTCACGTGCCGGCGGGCACCTGGTCCAGAAATCCCGTGATGCTCCTGATACGGCCGTCCTTCAGCACGGCGAAATCCGTACCCTTGATCGGGCTGTCGATGCCGTCAGGACCAAGGCCCCAACTGAAGCGGACATGGTCGCCGTAGCCGTTGGGCTCGCCGATCAGCTTGAATTTGAAATCGGGGAAGCGCTGCTGCACGCCTGCGATCAGCGCATCGACGCCGTCATGGCCGTCGCCCTTCATCAGGGGATCGACATAGCTCGCATCCGCCGTCCAGTTCTGGCTCAGCAGTTCGCGCCGGCGGTCAGCTGCACGTTCGTTCCAGAGATCGATGTAGCGGCGAGCGATGGTGATGGGATCGGTCATTGTCGTCTCCTTCGATGGCGCCGTGTCGTTCGGCTGACATGATTATCGAAGGTTTGCGCGCGCTGATCGATTACCTCGGAGGTCATGCGCATGATGCGGGAAAGTGTGAAGCGGTTTCCCGATCGGATCATGCGCCGACAAGCGCGCGCAAATGTTTGTCGCGAACTTACTTGGCCGCCGTGACCATGATTTCGACGGTGTATTGTGCCGCCGCGAGCTTGGCTTCGACGGTGGCGCGTGCCGGCGTGTTGCCGGGCGAGACCCAGGCGTCCCACACCGCGTTCATCTCGCCAAACGTCTTCATGTCGGTGATGTAGATCGTGGCCGAAAGAAGTTTGGACTTGTCGGTGCCGGCCTTGGCGAGATGGCTGTCGATAGTCGCCAGAATGTCCTGGGTCTGCTTCGTCACGCTTTCGCCGGCGGCGTTGTTGGCGACGACACCGGCGAGATAGACTGTGTTACCGTGCACGACGACCTGGCTCATGCGCGGGCCGGTTTCAAGACGCTGAATGCTCATTGGGGGTCTCCTTTGAATGGCGGCCCTGTCTAGCGCAGCGGCTTGCCCTGTGCCACCCCAGGCACGCATGCGTTGCCGGGCACGCATGCGTTGCCAGGCACGCATGCGTCATCGGCGATGCCTGAGTTGCACTTCAGGGAAACTGGCCGAAGAACGTCCAGATCGTTTCGGCTGCGTCGATGTCGCCGTTCTGCGACCCGAGCAAGCTGGCGGCGACCTTCGGGAAGCGGGCATCCGGAGAAAATCCGGGCATGCGATGACCGCCTTGATTGATGCGATAAAGCACGACGTCGTGCCCTTCAGGACAGCGCGAGGAGATCCGCGTCACCGTGGACTGGTCTGCTGGCGCCCTGTCGGGCAAATCGGTCATGTCGGCATTATCGGTCTCGCAGCCGTTGAGCTTGCGCCAGAACGCAAGCGTCTCGTCGGTGGACCAAAAACTGTCTGCGGCATAATAGCTCGATCCGCGGCCGCCTTCGTAGGGGACCAGCGGATCGGCCGTGCCGTTCATCAGCAGCATCGGCAACGGCCGCGACGGATGGCACGTGACAGCGGTCTCATCAGTGAGGTTCATGCTCACGCTCGCGCCGGCAGCAAACAGATCGGCTCGGGCGCAGACCAGCGTCATTGCCATGGCGCCGCCATTGGAGATGCCGGTGACATAGACGCGGCGAGGATCGGCGGTGCCGTTCGCCACCAGCTTCTCGACGAGCTTTGCGATGAAGGCGACGTCGTCGGTACCCGCGGGCGGGCCACGGAGCGCCGGTCCCGCCTTGGTCCTCGCATCGGCCCATGCGTGGTTGAGGCCATCAGGAAAGACCACCGCAAACCCTTCGCGCTTTGCGACCTGCGGCCACGCTGTCCGCGTCATCATGTCGGCTCCGCGCTGCGTCTTGCCGTGCAGCACGACGACGAGCGGCACGAGCCGCTTCGACGGCAGTTGCACAGTGTAGGACCGCTTCACACCGTCAATATCGATCGTATCCGCGGACGCAGCCGAGGCAGCGGCTAATGCCGCAACAAACGCCCCGATGCGCAGCCGCGGCCGCATCATCTAGCCCACGGCCTTCGCCGCGGCCCGGCCCGCATTGCGGCCCGAGAACAGGCAGCCGCCGAGGAACGTGCCTTCCAGCGAACGATAGCCGTGCACGCCGCCGCCGCCGAAGCCGGCGGCTTCGCCGGCTGCATAGAGGCCGGGGATGACGCTGCCCTCCTCGCCGAACACGCGCGAAGAGAGGTCGGTCTCGAAACCGCCGAGCGTCTTGCGGGTGAGGATGTTGAGCTTGACCGCGATCAGCGGCCCTTGCGCGGGATCGAGGATGCGGTGAGGGGAGGCGGTGCGGATCAGTCTGTCGCCGATATAGCGCCGCGCATTGTGAATGTTCATCACCTGCGCATCCTTGACGTAAGGGTTGGCGATCTCTCGGTCGCGCGCCTCGATCTGCATCCTGATGTGCTCGAGCTTGAGGAGGTCGCTGCCGGCCAGCTTGTTCATGGCCGCAACGAGATCCTCGATCTTGTCGCGCACGATGAAGTCGACACCATGGCTTTTGAACGCTTCCACCGGCGCCGGCGCGCCCTTGTTGGTGGCGCGCTTGATGGTCATACGCCAGCTCTTGCCGGTGAGGTCGGGATTCTGCTCCGAGCCCGACAGCGCAAACTCCTTCTTGATGATGCTCTGGGTCAGGATGAACCAGGAATAATCGTAGCCGGTGGACATGATGTATTGGAGCTGGCCGAGCGTGTCGGAGCCGGGAAACAACGGCGCCGGCAGGCGCGTGCCGGTGGCGTCGAACCACATCGAGGAGGGGCCGGGCAGGATGCGGATGCCGTGGCGCGGCCAGATCGGTGACCAGTTCTGGATGCCTTCGACATAATGCCACATGCGGTCGCGGTTGATCAGCCGCGCGCCTGCTTTCTCGGTGATGCCGATCATGCGGCCGTCGACATGCTCGGGCACGCCGGAGATCATGAATTTGGGCGGCGCGCCGAGTCGCTTCGGCCAGTTCTGCCGCACCAGCTCGTGATTGCCGCCGATGCCGCCGGACGCCACGATCACGGCTTGGGCCTTCAACGCAAACTCGCCGACAACATTGCGCGACGAACTCTTGCCGCGCTCGACATTGTCGGGGGCGAGAATGGCGCCGCCGACGCCATCCACCGTACCGTTGGTGATCGAGAGCGCATCGACGCGATGGCGGAACCGAAAGCTCAGCCGGCCGCTTCTGACCGCCTCGCGCGCCCGGCGCTCGAACGGCTCGACGATGCCGGGCCCGGTGCCCCAGGTGACATGAAAGCGCGGCACCGAATTGCCGTGGCCCATCGCGTCATAACCACCGCGCTCGGCCCATCCGACCACGGGGAAAATGCGATGGCCCATCGCTCGCAGCCATGCACGCTTCTCGCCGGCCGCGAACGCCACATAGGCGTCGGCCCATTGCCGCGGCCAGAAATCCTCGTCGCGGTCGAAGCCGGCGGTGCCGAGCCAGTCCTGCATCGCGAGGTCGAAGGAGTCCTTGATGCCGAGCCGGCGCTGCTCCGGCGAATCGACCAGGAATAATCCGCCGAACGACCAGAACGCCTGGCCGCCGAGCGACTGCTCGCCCTCCTGGTCGACCACGATTACGCGCTTGCCGGCGTCCGCGATCTCGGTTGCGGCCACCAGGCCCGACAGTCCTGCGCCGACAACGATGACGTCAGTCTCTTCAGCCATCTGTTCGGCCATATGTTTCCCCCTCCATGTGTTTCGCCCTCCACAGGTTCCTCCCTGTAGTTGCCCGGATTGAGGCCGGCGGTTGCAACTGAGATCAAGAGGACGGCGCGTAAGACATCGTTAACTTGTTCCACTTCGGGAAAAAGACCGGCTGAGTGCAGCGCCGGCGCAACACTGGATTTGAATTTGTTTTGAGCGAGCCGGCATGCCTAGACAAAACCGCGGTTACGACGGACCCTAGCAGGGCATCACCACCTGACACACAGATTCGAATTCGACTGGGGCGGGGGCCAATGAAGTTTCTGACGGGGTTGCTTGCGGCGGTTCTCCTGATCGCGAGCATGGGCGCTTCTCACGCGGTGGTTCGGATCGCGGATGACCGCGGCGGCCGGATCGGAACCTACGTCGACAAATACCAGGACCTGCGACAGTCGGGCGATACCGTCATCATCGACGGTCTCTGCGCCTCTGCCTGCACCATCGTCCTCGGCGCCATCCCGCCTGACCGCATCTGCGTGACGTCGCACGCCACACTGGGCTTCCACGCCGCGTGGGATTTCGGCAGCAACGGCCGCGCCGTCACCAATACCGAAGCGACCCAGATGCTCTATGCGATGTATCCCTCGCAGGTGAAGCGCTGGATCAATCAGCGCGGCGGCCTCACCCCGCATATGCTCTTCCTGAAGGGCCGGCAGCTCCAGGCTATGTACAAGCCTTGCTACCTCGACGCGCAGGCCTCGGCCAACAAGCCATCGTCGCGGTAGGCCGCGGCAGTCATTCGCCTTTCACTAATCTGTCGTCATGGCCGGGCTTGTCCCGGCCATCCACGTTCTTGGGCCCGGCTGGAAAGTCCGTGGATGCCCGGGCCTTCGCCTCGCGGAAGCGGCTT
>NZ_JADPJF010000088.1:120067-124584 GCF_023073295.1 Bradyrhizobium sp. 23
CGGCATGACGGAGAACCTCCGTATCACAAGTTCTCCAGCCCGCCCGCCGCGCTTGCCCGGCCCGGTCCCAGCGCCTATTTGAAAGGCAGGGAACCCTTCACCCCGATCGTTGTCATGGCTCAACCACTGCACCCTACCCATCCTGTATCGGACAATTCGCCCACTGCCGGCCGGACGCCGGTCGTGCTGCTGTTGGCAGGTGCTGGCGTCGGCGGCCTGGTCGTGCTCGGCGCGCTCGCGCTCTGGTTCCACTACGGCAGCCAGGTGTTCTTCGAAATGATCAGGACCGGTCTTGCCGCCTGCTTCTGACACGCGACAGGAAGTTTTCCGCTCATGAGCCCTACCGCCCGTCCGCTGGTGATCGCGACCGCCTTCGCCGCAAGCCTCGTCCTCGGGCTGCTGATCGTATTCTGGGCCATGGGCGGGGTCGGCAAGGTGGCGCAGCCGGCCGCGATCGGCGGCCCGTTCCAGCTCACCGACCAGAACGGCAAGACCGTCACCGACAAGAACCTCAAGGGCAAGCCGACCCTGATCTTCTTCGGCTACACCCATTGTCCCGACGTCTGCCCAACCTCGCTGTTCGAGATCTCGGAAGTGCTGCGCGCGATGGGCAAGGACGCCGACAAGGTCAATGCCGTCTTCATCTCGGTCGATCCCGAGCGCGATACGCCGGCCGCGATGAAGGATTATCTGTCGAGCTTCGACCCGCACCTCGAAGGGCTGAGCGGCGATCCTGCCGAGACCGCCAAGGTGATCACCTCCTACCGGGTCTATGCCAAGAAGGTCCCGACCAAGGACGGCGACTACACCATGGACCACACGGCGCTGATCTATCTGATGGATCGCGACGGCCGCTTCGTCTCGCCGTTCAACCTGAAGCGCACGCCGGAAGAAGCCGCAGGGGAGTTGAAGCGGTATCTGTAGGCTTCCCTATTGACCGCAATCCGCGCTCGCGTTCCCGGCCGGATGGGCTATAAGGCCCTCCGATCCCAACGAAAATCGTTCATTTCAGCCGATGGCTCCATCGCAACAGGCGAAATCGTCCAAATCCGCCCGTGGCTTGCTGACCGGGCTGATCGTCGGCGTCTGCGCGCTCGCTGCTGCGCCGTCCGCGCAGGCGCAGGCCCCGGCCAAGCAGCCCCCAACGGCGCCGCAAGCCTCACCTCAGGTCGCGCCGCAAGCCGCCCCGCAGGCGGTGCCGGGTTTCTGGGACCCGCGGCGGCGGCCGGAGCGGCCGGACCTGTCGCGCCTGACCGTGATCCGTTTCCTGACCGAGACCGACTATCCGCCGTTCAACTACACCGGCGCCGACGGTAATCCGGCCGGCTTCAACGTCGACTTCGCGCGCGCGCTGTGCGAGGAGATCAAGGTCACTTGCACGGTGCAGATGCGGCGCTTCGAGACGCTGGTCGATGCGCTCGCCTCCAACCGGGGCGATGCCATCATCGCCTCGATGGCGGTGAGTCCGCAGCTCCGCGCCCGGGTCGACTTCACCGATCCCTATTACCGCGTGCCTGCGCGCTTTGCTTCGCGCAAGGACGCGGTGATGCCGGAGATCCGGCCCGAATATCTCGAAGGCAAGAAGGTCGGCGTCATCGCCGGCTCCGCGCATGAGGCCTATCTCAAGGCCCTGTTCACCGACGCCGAGCTGCACCCTTATCCCAACGACGACGCTATGCGCGGCGCCTTGCGCAAGGGCGAGGTCGATTTCATCTTCGGCGACGCCATCGCGCTCGCGTTCTGGATCAACGGCACGGATTCCGGCGATTGCTGCGCCTTCTCCGGCGGCCCCTTCGTCGAGAGCCGTTTCTTCGGCGAGGGCATTGGCATCGCCGTACGCAAGGGCAACGACGTGCTGCGCCAGGCCCTGAACTGGGCGATGTTCCGCGTCTGGGAGAAGGGCCGCTACACCGATCTGTGGCTGCGGTATTTCTCGGTGAGCCCGTTCTAGTCCCAGGCGCCGTTGCCAATTCCTCATCCTGACGAGCTTGCGTAGCAAGCGTCTCGAAGGATGACGGCCCCGCTGGTGGCCGGGCCCTTCGAGACCCGCGCTTCGCGGGCACCTCAGGATGAGGATATGTCGTATCCGCGACACCGGCGCATTAACCGTCCGCTCATCCTTTTCGTCAAAATAGCACCGCTCTGGCCGCAGCGTCGCTCGCGGAGCGGCCTTCCGCGTGGTGAAATCGAGCTTCGGCTTCGAGTGGTGTGATGCGTAACATAATGATCTTCGCGGCGATCATGATCGGCCTCGGCACCTTCATGGCGCAGATGGCGGACAGGATGAGCTCCGCCTCGGCGACGTCGGTGCCGCGTACGGTCGCAGTCGCGTCCACCGCGGCGGCCGGCGGCCGCAGCCTCAACATCCCCCGCGACGGCCGCGGCCACTTCCAAACCGAGGGCCGGATCGAAGGCCAGCGCATCGGCTTCATGGTCGACACCGGCGCCTCCGTGGTCGCGCTGAACGAGACCTCGGCCGCCCGCTTCGGCCTGCGTCCCTCGCGCAGCGATTACAACGCCACCGTCTCCACCGCCAACGGCACCATCAAGGCCGCGCGCACTCGCATCGCCATGCTCGATGTCGGCGGCCTAATCGTGCGCGACGTCGATGCCATGGTGCTGCCCGACGAAGCACTGTCCGAGAACCTGCTCGGTCTCTCCTTCCTCTCCCGCCTCAGGCGCTTCGAATACGCCAACGGTCAGATGGTGCTGGAGCAGTAAAGGTCCTCCCAAAGGCGACGGCGACACATATTTCAAGAAAATCTCTATTTCGATCGCTCTCGCGGACAGATTTCCCCGTTACCAAACTGCCGCAATTATCATCCATAAGCTGCCATTCCCGCCTTCCGCTGCAGCCCGGCATTCGCTAAGGCTGCATCAAATCCTGGCTCTTTTTTCACGAGACCGTCTCAATGTTCCCCAAGCCGAAATCCGTGTTGCTGCCCAACACCTATGCCTTCGAATCCGAGCCGATGGTGAAGGCCACGGGCTTTCGCGAATACGACGCGCGCTGGCTGTTCCAGAAGGAAATCAACCTGATGGGAATCCAGGCGCTCGGCATGGGGCTGGGCGCGCTGATCGCAGAACTCGGCGTCAGCCAGGAGATCGTCACCGGTCATGATTTCCGCGGCTATTCGGCCTCGATCAAATATGCGCTGATCTCCGGCCTGATGGCAGCAGGCTGCAAGGTGCACGACATCGGGCTCGCGGTGACGCCGATGGCCTATTTCGCGCAGTTCGACCTCGACGTGCCCTGCTGCGCCATGGTCACGGCCTCGCACAACGACAATGGCTGGACCGGCGTGAAGATGGGCGCCAACCGCCCGCTGACCTTCGGTCCCGACGAGATGACGCGGCTGAAGGAGATCGTGCTGGGCGCCGAGTTCAAGAACAAGGCCGGCGGCTCCTATCAATTCCACGAGAATTATCCGGCGCGCTACATCGCCGATCTCACCAGCCGCCCGAAGCTCAAGCGCAAGCTCAAGGTTGTCGCGGCCTGCGGCAACGGTACCGCCGGCGCATTCGCGCCGCAGGTGCTGGAGGCGATCGGCTGCGAGGTGATCCCGCTCGACACCGAGCTCGACCACACCTTCCCGAAATACAATCCGAACCCCGAAGACATGGAGATGCTGCACGCGATCCGCGACGCGGTGCTGCAGCACAAGGCCGATGTGGGTCTCGGCTTCGACGGCGACGGCGATCGCTGCGGCGTCGTCGACAACACCGGCGAGGAGATCTTTGCCGACAAGGTCGGCGTGATGCTGGCGCGCGACATGTCCGCGATCCACAAGGACGCGCAGTTCATCGTCGACGTGAAGTCGACCGGCCTGTTCATCACCGATCCGGTGCTGCAGAAGCAGGGTGCAAAAACCACCTACTGGAAGACCGGCCATTCCTACATGAAGCGCCGCACCCATGAGACGGGTGCGCTCGCCGGCTTCGAGAAGTCCGGCCACTTCTTCTTCAACAAGCCGTATGGACGCGGCTATGACGACGGTCTCGTCTCGGCGCTGGCGATCTGCGATATGCTTGACCGCGCCCCCGGCAAGTCGATGGCCGATCTCAAGAACGCGCTGCCGAAGACCTGGTCGTCGCCGACGATGTCGCCGCATTGCGCCGACGAGACCAAATACGGCGTCATCGACAAGGTGGTGAAGCACTTCGAGGCCTTGCAGGCCAAGGGCGCCAAGATCGGCGGCCAGTCGATCCGCGATCTCGTCACCGTCAACGGCGTCCGCGTCACGGTCGAGGACGGCAGCTGGGGCCTGGTGCGTGCCTCCTCCAACAAGCCCGAGCTCGTTGTCGTGGTCGAGAGCCCGGTCTCCGAGCAGCGCATGCACGACATGTTCGAGATGGTGAACAGCGTGCTGCGCACCCATCCCGAAGTCGGCGAGTACAATCAGAAGATTTGAGGCGCGAGGCTAGTCTCACCTGCTGTCATGCCCCGGCTTGACCGGGGCATCCAGTACGCGGCTTATCCGAACCCCATCATCGTCTCTGGAATACTGGATCCCCCC
>NZ_JADPJF010000088.1:124720-134773 GCF_023073295.1 Bradyrhizobium sp. 23
TGACCGACTTGATCTTCTCCATCGCGAAGCGCGAGGTGACGTTCTTCAGCGGCACGGCGCTGATCAGTTTCTTGTAGAACACGTCATAGGCCTGCATGTCCGCGACGACGACGCGCAGCATGTAATCGACGTCGCCGGCCATGCGATAGAACTCCATCACCTCAGGCATGGCGCTGACGGCGTCGGCGAACCTCTTGAGCCAGGCGTCGGAATGGTCGGAGCTCTCGACCGACACGAACACGGAGATGCCGAGCCCGATCTTGTTCTGGTCGACCAGCGCCACCCGCTTGGTAATCACGCCGTCGGCCTCCAAGCGCTGGATGCGCTTCCAGCAGGGGGTCGAGGACAGGCCGACGCGGTCGCCAATCTCGGCGACGGAGAGGGAGGCATCGTCCTGCAGCACCATCAGAATCTTGCGGTCGATGGCGTCGAGGCGGCGGCTGGTCTCGGGGAGTGGGACGGCGAGATCGGTCATTTGAAGAACTTTGTTCCATTTCAAGGGACGTTTTCCCTGATATAGAGAAAATCTTTCTATAGCAAGTCTATAATCTTGGCGCCCGCTCCAACGTCGCCGCCGGCGACGTGCTCAAAAGCTCTTCAACTTCAACGCGTTGCGGGGCGGCCAGGCCGCCACCAGGACGGGTGCATTTCAGCGCCGCGGCGGCCGCGGCGAATCGCAGCGCCTGCCGCACGCCGCCACCTTCGGCGAAGCGAAGCGTGAAGGCGCCATGGAAGACGTCGCCGGCGCCGAGCGTATCGACGGCCTGAACCGGGAAGGCCGGCGTCTGCTCCAATGCGCCGGTCTCGTTCAGCCAGATCGTGCCATACGGACCGCGGGTGGCGGCGAGGAAGGCGGGCGTGAGCGCGGCCAGGCGCTTCAATGCCGCGCCGTCATCGGGGGTGCCGGCTGTCTCCTGCAACTGGTCACTGGCGAACAGCAGATGTGAGGCGGCCGTGAGCAGGCTGTCCTGCAACGACATCGCGCGGTCGACGCCGACGATGACGGCAATGCCGCGCCGGCGTGCCTCGGTGCAGAGCGAAGTTGCGAACGCGGCGCAGCGGCTTTCGACGAGAACCGCCCGGCAATCGGCGAGCAGCTTGTCGGCGTCGGGCAGCTCGACTGTCCACAGGGCCGGATCGCGATAGATCGTGAGCGTTCGCTCGCCCGTCGCGTCAATGATGATGGCAGAGACGGGCGTGCTCGCATCAGGTATGCGCACGATATGGCTTGTGTCGATATTTTCGGATGTCATGCGGTCGAGAATGAAGCCGCTCGACGTCTCCTGCGCATCGCCCATCGGACCTGCGAACGCGACGCGGCCACCAAGCCGAGCGATAGCGATCGCGGCATTGAGTGCGTTGCCGCCGCAAATCTCCGCGAGATGCCTGGCATTCGCCTTGCTGCCGCGCGCGGGCACGGTTTCGACACGAAAGGTCAGGTCGCGCACGGGAATGCCGATGCAGAGGATGCGCGGCGCGATCCCTGGTGCAGCCATCTCCGTCTCAGCTCTTGTCGTGCACCCAGCGGCCGAGCAGGTGATGCGCAATCGCAAACGGATGCGGGCCGGCGAGCCCGTCAGGATGCGTCCGCGTCAGCATCAAGGCCGCCTCCTCGCGCGTGAACCAGCGCGCATCCTCCAACTCGGAGTGATCGACGACGATGTCCTCGCTCACCGCCCGCGCGCTGCACCCGATCATCAGCGACGACGGATAGGGCCAGGGCTGGGTCATGTAATATTGCACCTCGGTGCAGCGAATGCCGGATTCTTCGAAAATCTCGCGGCGCACCGCGTCCTCGATGGTTTCGGCGGCCTCGACGAAGCCGGCGAGGCAGGAATACATGCCCGGCGGAAACTGCTTCTGGCGGCCGAGCAGGCATTTGTCGCCGGCGGCGACGTGCATGATCACGACAGGGTCGGTGCGCGGGAAATGCTCGGCCTTGCAACTCGGGCACTCCCGCTTCCAGCCGCCTTCCTTCATCGCGGTACGCGTGCCGCAATTGGCGCAATAGCCGTGGCGCTGATGCCAGCTCACCATCGACTTCGCCATCGCGATCGCCGACAGCTCCTGCGGCGGCACCGCGCCCTGCATCGCCATGCCGCGCAGCTCGCTGAGGGCGTAGTCCTCGCGCCCGATCAGCTTCTCGGACGCGGCCTGCGACAGGCCCATCCCGAACATCGCGGCGCCGCCGCGCAAGCCTAAGAAGATCGTGCCGGGATTGGCGCCGCATTTCAACGCCTCGTCGATTCCGAGCAGCGCGCGCACTTTGTCGCCCTCGCGCTTCACCAGCAGTGAGTCGCGATAGACCACATAGGCGCGCGACGACGGCTTCTGCTCCATCGCGAACAGCTTTTCGTCGTCGCGGCGCAGATGCGCGGCGCGGTCGAGAATGTTGGTGACGAAGGCGGGTTGTCCCAGTGGAAACGAGTCGAATGCTGACATTTCTTGTTCTTTCAACCCAACCAGATCTTGCGGCGAAGCGCGCTGATGAAACTCTGCACCTCGGTGGCGTCGTGCGCCAAGGGCTGCATCACGCCCCAGACCGGCCGCGGCCAGGCGGCGTCACTGGTGCGGCGCGCGATGATGTGGACGTGAAGCTGCGGCACGAGGTTACCGAGTGCCGCGATGTTGAGCTTGTCGCATTGGGTGATCTCCTTCAGCGCGCGCGAGACGCGGGAGATCTCCGTCATCAATTGCGCCTGCTGCACCTCGTCGAGGTCGATGATCTCCACCGCGTCGGCGCGTCGCGGCACCAGCAGCAGCCAGGGATAATGCGCGTCCTTGATGACCAAGACCTTGCACAGCGGCAAATCGCCGATGTCGATAGTGTCCTCTTTCAGGCGGGAGTGCAGCGACCAGGCGGGTTCGGACATAAAGGTTTCCGGATGGCCCGATGGGATCGGGCATGGCGGGGCGGAACCCCTGAATATTTGCTGCGACCATACGATACGGAATCTGATTGGGGAAGGATGGCGCTCCGCAGAGGCGGCATACGCGATCGTCGTCCTGGACAAGCGCAGCGCCGATCCAGGACCCATTACCATCGGATTGGGTTTGGCGAAGATTCGGGGTTACCGACCTCGTGCCGCAACTTCTCTTTGGGGCAATGGGTCCTGGCTTTCGCCAGGACGACGGTGGGGGCGTGCCTTTACCCCTCCGCCAACACCCGCGCATTGGCGCGGACCGAGGCTTCGCTGACGCGGATGCCGAGGCCGGCACCGTCCGGCACCACGACGTGGCCGCCGCGATTGGCGACGCGCTCTTCCAGCACGTCCTCGGTCAGCACATGATGCGGCATGTAGAATTCGCAGCCGAGCGAGATGCCCGGCGTCGCGGCGATCAGCTGCGTGCCGGCGGCAAGCCCGATGCCGCCCTCCCACAGCGTGCCGCCATAGCCGGGCAGGCCCGCGATGTCAGCGATCGCCATGATCGCCTGCGCCTCGAACAGGCCGCCGGCCTTCATCAGCTTGATCGAGACGGCATCTGCCGCCTCGCGGCGCACCACCTCCATCATGTCGCGGCGGTCGAAACAGCTTTCGTCGGCGAGCACCGGCGTTTCCAGCGCCGCGGTGAGCTGCGCCATCACGTCGAGAAATTTGCGCGGCACCGGCTGCTCGATGAAGGTCGGCGCAAACTGCTCGATATCGCGCAGGATTTTGATGGCGCCGAACGGCGCCAGCGCCTGGTTGTAATCGACGCGTAGATCGACCTTGTCGCCGAATTCTTTCCGGATCGCCGCGAGATGATCGAGATCCTCGCGATGCGGCTTCACGCCGGTCTTGACCTTGTAGATCAAATTGCCGTCCGGAACCATCTTCCGCATGCGTTCGAGATCGGCGGCGAAATCCGGATCGGCGATCGAGAACGACAGCGGGATCGTGTCGCGTACGCGCCCGCCGAGCAGGTCGGCGACCGAAAGTCCCGACGACTTGCCGACGATGTCGAGCAGCGCCATCTCGATCGCGACCTTGGCTTCGGCATGTCCGACCAGCGCACGATCGAGCTCGGCCATCAGCGCGCGGATGCGGCGCACCGACTTGCCGAGCACGATTGGCCGCAAATAGATGTCGAGCGCGGCGAACGCCGCTTCCGGCGTTCCCGTGAACACTTCCCATGGTGCCGCCTCGCCCCAGCCGATCACGCCGTCGCTCGACGTGAGCTCCAGCAGCACGCGCTTCACCGTACCCTTGACGTTGCCGACGCCCTGGAGGCGCGCCATCTTGATCGGGCTCTCGATCAGGAACAGCCTGAGACGTTCGATGGTGGCTTCGGTCATGTCAGGCCTCCATTGACGTGCCAGACCTGGCCGGTGACGTAGGATGCTTTTGGGGATGCCAGGAAGGCGATGATCTCGGCGACTTCCTCCGGTCGCCCGCGGCGGCCCATCGGGATCAGCGTCTCGGTCGCGGCGATCTGCTCGGGTGTAAGCCGGCTTTCGCTGGGCTTGTCCTTGACGATCAGGCCCGGCGCGACGGCGTTGACGGTGATGCCCTCCCTGGCGAGCTCGACTGCGGTGAGCCGCACCAGCGCTTCGAGCGCGGAGCGGCTCGCGGCCGTCGCTGCAAAGGGCGCGAACTCCGGCCGGATCGCGTGAGCGACGAACGACGACACCGCCACGATCCGCGAATCTCGCCCTGCACGCAGCAGCGGCAGCGCGGCGTCCACCAACCGTGTGAACGCCAGCGCCGACTCGTCCATTGCCTTGCGGAACTGATCCGCCGGCGTACCGATGGCGCTGCCGCGCCGGGCATGGCCGCCGATCAGGATCAATCCGTCGAGCCGGCCGAAGGCACGTTGCGTAGCGGCGACGGTGTCGGTGGCCGCGGTCTCCTCGGCGAGATCGCCGAGGCATTTTGCGACGATCGCGCCTTGCGCTTCGGCTTCCGCCGCCGTGGCGTCGAGGCCGGCTGCGTTGGAGCGCGTGTGCAGCAGCAGCGCAGTGCCGGGCCCCGCGAGCAGTTTTGCGGTGGCGCGGCCGATGCCGCTGGCGGCGCCGGTGACAAGATAGACGCGATCGATTTCGGACATCACGATGCCGTTGTAACCGGCGGCAGCGCGCCGGTGCGGTGGAAATGGCTGAGGAACGCGCGCGTCGCTCCTTCCTGCGGATTGTCGATCACCTGTCGCGCCGGGCCTTCCTCGACCACGACGCCGTCGCGCATGAAGATCAGACGGTCGGCGACTTCGCGGGCAAAGGCGATCTCGTGGGTGACGATCACCATGGTCATGCCCTCCGACGCCAGCTGCTGCATGACGTTCAAGACCTCGCCGACAAGCTCGGGATCGAGCGCGGAGGTGACCTCGTCGAACAGCATCACGTCCGGCTCCATGGCGAGCGCCCGCGCAATCGCGACGCGCTGCTTCTGTCCGCCGGAGAGCGTTGCCGGATATTGGTCGGCCTTCTCTGCAAGGCCCACCTTCGTGAGTTGGGCCCGCGCCAGCTTCTCGGCGTCCGCCTTGGCCATGCGCCGCACCGTGACCGGTCCCTCCATCACGTTCTGCAGCGTCGTCATGTGCGGGAACAGATTGAAATGCTGGAACACCATGCCGGTGGTGGTACGGAATTTGGCCAGCGTCTTCACATCGGGGAGCTTCGTACCCTCGCCGAACGAAAAGCGGGTGTCGCCGACGCGAACGCTGCCGCCGTCGGGCGTCACCAGGAGGTTGATGCAGCGGAGCAGCGTCGACTTGCCGGAGCCGGACGGGCCGATCAGCGCCACGACGCCGCCCTTCGCGACATCCAGGCTGATGCTCTTCAAAACCTCGTTGCTGCCAAAGCTTTTGCGCAGCGCCCGGATCTCGATCTTGGAAGAGGTGTCGCTCATTCGCCGACCGCCAGTCGCTTCTCGCCGCGCCGGACCATGATGGTCAGGGGGATCAGGATCGCCGCATAGGCGACCGCGACGGCGGTGTAGGTTTCCAGCGGACGGTAGCTGTCATGGGCGGCGACCTGGCTCTGATAGACCAGATCAGGCACCGCCAGCACCGAGACCAGCGAGGTGTTCTTGAACTGGATGATCGACTGGTTCATCAGCGCCGGGATCATGCGCTTGATCGCCTGCGGCAGCACGATGCGCCGCATGCTCTGTCCCGGGGTCATACCGAGCGCGGCACCGGCTTCGGACTGGCCGCGGTCGATCGAGATGATGCCGCCGCGGATGATCTCCGAATAGAACGAGCCGCCATAGAGCGACAGCGCCAGCGCCGACGCCGTGATTGGGGTCATCTCGACACCCGCCAGGATCGGCAGCGCGTAATAGAACCAGATCAGCTGCACCAGGATCGGCGTGCAGCGGAACGCCTCGATGAAGGTGAGCGCGAGCAGGCGCACCGCGCGAAAGCGCGACAGGGTGCCGAACGCGCCGAACAGGCCGAAGACGAGGCCAAGCACGACGATGACCACGGTGAAGCCTACGGTGACGCCGAGCCCGTTGAGAAAGAGCCAGCGATAGCTCCAGAGGATGCCGAAGTCCCACTGATACATGCGTGTGTTACTCGTCGAACGCCTTGACCGCCGGCATTGTCGTCCGGGGCGATGCGAAGCATCGAGCCCGGAATCTCGAGATTCCGGGTTCGCCCTTTGGGCGCCCCGGAATGACAGTGGAAGACTACAGCGAAACGCCCGGCGGAATGTCCGCCTCGGTCACGCCCACCAGCTCCATGTTGGTGATGATGGCGTTGCGAATGAAGCCGAGGCCTTTGTTGAAGTCGATCCAGGTGTTGACGTAGTCGCGCCAGGTCTTGTCGGTCTCGCGGCGGAAGCCGGCGTTCGACGTGGTAGCAAAGATCGGCGTCGGCAGCACGAACTGGCCCAGCGAGGGATTTTTCTTCAGCACCGTGAGCGACAGCATGGTGATCAGGCACTGCGCGTCGACGCGGCCGGTCTGGAGCGCGGCGGTGGCGTCGTCGGCGGTCTTCAGCCGCGAGATCTGCGCCTTCGGCGTCAGGCGGCTCACGACTTGGTCGTGCGAGGAGCCCTGGTCGACCGCGATCTTGATGTCGGGCGAGTTCAGCTCGGCCCAGCTCTTCGGCTTGAAGTCCTTCTTGCAGAGGATGCCGAAGGCGTTGTTGAAGACCGGCACCGAGAAGTCGACCACCAGCGCGCGCTTCGGGGTCGGGTTGAGGCCGAAGAAGATGTCGATCTTGTTGGACTGCAGGTCGAGCACCGAATTGCCCCAGGTGGTCTCGGTGATCTCGAGCTCGGCCTCCATGTCCTCGGCGAGCGCCTTGGCGATGTCGACGTAAAAGCCTTTCCACTGGCCGGTCGAAAGATCCTTCATGTAATAGGGCGCGCCGCCGCCGACCGCGCCGATCCGCATCTTCTTGGTGCGGCGGATGCGGGCGAAGGTCGATTCGTTGGTATCGGCGGTCTGCGCCACGGCAGGGGAGGCCAGCGTCGCCGCGCCAATCGCGCCAAGTCCGACAATCGATGCAACATCACGACGTGTAACCATTGGGATCAATCGCTTTTCTGTTGGAAGAAGTTCCGGCAGCGTTCTTACCAAGGCGCCTCCGGCAGTGAAAGCACAGCCTATCGGCTGGGCAGACCAGGAATTGCCCGGATGCTGGGCAAGCCACCATGAAGCCGCGCCTGTTCAAGCCGATACCCGCTTGCTTTCCGGTCCTTTTGGCCCCAAATAGGGGCCGGGAGATTGGCGGTGGACGAGCCACTCGCCAACCGGGTCAGGTCCGGAAGGAAGCAGCCCTAACGAGGTCCGGATCGGGTCGCTCGTCAGTCTCCTACCTGTTTTTCCGAGCGAATTGCGCCGGCGGCTCGGGCCGCCAGCGCGCTCCTTTCCGCAAAGCCGGCCGAAAGACACTTCATTGCGGATCGACCGATGACCGACGCTGGCGCCCCTCCCAACCCTGACAGCGCCGGCCGGGCCAGCACGCCCTACCGGGTGCTGGCGCGGAAATACCGTCCTTCCTCGTTCGACGATCTGATCGGCCAGGAAGCCGTGGTCCGCACCGTCTCAAATGCGTTCGAGACCGGTCGCATTCCGCAGGCCTGGATTCTCACCGGCGTCCGCGGGGTCGGCAAGACCACCACTGCGCGCATCCTTGCCCGCGCGCTCAACTACGAGATGCCGGATGGCTCGGTGAAGGGCCCGACGGTCCAGATGCCGACGCTCGGCGTGCATTGCCAGGCCATCATGGAAAGCCGGCACATGGACGTGCTGGAGATGGACGCGGCCTCGCACACCGGCGTGGACGACGTCCGTCAGATCAATGACAGCGTCCGCTACGCGCCGGCCAGCGCCCGCTACAAGGTCTACATCATCGACGAAGTCCACATGCTGTCGACGGCGGCGTTCAACGCCTTCCTGAAGACGCTGGAGGAACCGCCGGAGCACGCCAAGTTCGTGTTCGCAACGACCGAGATCCGCAAGGTTCCGGTCACGGTGCTGTCGCGCTGCCAGCGTTTTGACCTGCGCCGCGTCGAGGCCGACGTGCTGATGAAGCATCTGGCCAACATCGCGGCCAAGGAAAACGTCGAGATCGAGCCCGAAGCACTAGGTATCATCGCACGCGCCGCGGAAGGCTCGGTGCGCGATTCGCTCTCGCTGCTCGATCAGGCGATCGCGCATGCGGCAGGCACCGTGAAGGCCGATGCCGTCAGGCAGATGCTGGGGCTCGCCGACCGCACCCGTGTCATCGATCTTTTCGATTCTCTGGCGCGTGGCGACATCGCGTCCGCGTTTAGGGAGTTCCGCGACCAGTACGACGTCGGCGCCGATCCGATCGTCGTGCTCTCGGATCTCGCCGAATTCGTCAATTTCGTCACCCGCGTGAAGATCGTGCCGGCGACCGCCGACAACGTCGCCTATGGCGAGACCGAGCGCGTGCGCGCGCGGGATTTCGCCTCGAAGATCTCGATGCGCGTGCTGTCGCGGATGTGGCAGATGCTGCTCAAGGGCATCACCGAGGTGCAGGCCGCGACGCGGCCCGCCGCAGCCGCCGAGATGGTGCTGGTGCGCATCGCCTATGTCGCCGACCTGCCGACGCCTGACGAAGCGATCAAGATGCTGGAGCAGAACGGCGGTGGTTCGCCGGTCGTGAGCGGCGGCAGTGCCGCGCGCAACGCGCCGGCCGGGCCGGTGGCGTCCGCGGCTCCCGTTCGCATGCCGAATTCGTCACCGTCCTCGTTCGGCGGCGGTGGTGCTCGTCCGCAGATGGCAACACCCGCGCCGGATCCGCAAGCTGCCACGCCCGTGTTGCGCGTCACGAGCTTCACCCAGCTCGTTGCCCTGGCCGGGCAGAAGCGCGACCTCCTGACCAAGGGCGCGCTCGAAGGCGACATGCGCCTCGTTCGTTTCGAGGAGGGCCGGCTGGAAGTCGCGCTCGAGCCGAACGCCTCCAAGACCATGATTTCCGATCTCGCGCGAAAATTCGAGCTCTGGACCGGGCGCCGCTGGACCGTGATCGTCTCCAACGAGCCGGGCCAGCCGACGCTGCGCTCGGTAAGCCAGGCGGCCAAGCAGGAACATGCGCGCACCGCCGAGGCCGATCCGCGCGTGCGCGAGGTGCTGTCGCGGTTTCCGGGTGCGAAGGTCGTCGAGGTCCGCAGGCTTGCCCCCGAGGCGCCGGAATCCGATATTAACGCCGACTATGGCAGTGACGATCCGCCCGACGGTTCCGACGGCGACGATCTCTAGAGCATGATCCGGAAAAAGCGTGCAGCGCTTTTCCGACTGGATCACGCTCAAAACAATCAGCGAAGGCGCGACGATGAGTCATCGCGCCAACCAAGGACAGCACCGATGGTCGATATTTTCGGCATGATGAAGCAGGCGCAGCAGCTGCAATCCAAGATGCAGGAGATGCAGGACCAGCTCGCCAACGTCGAGGTCGAGGGCATCTCCGGCGGCGGTCTCGTCGCCGTGCGCATGACCGCGAAGATGGACGTCAAGGGCGTCAAGATCGATCCTTCGCTGATGAAGGCGGAAGAGCGCGAGGTGCTCGAGGATCTGCTCGTCACCGCCTTCGGCGAGGCCCGCCGCAAGGCGGAAGCCGCCATGCAGGAGAAGATGCAGTCGCTCACCGGCGGGCTCG
>NZ_JADPJF010000088.1:134871-136062 GCF_023073295.1 Bradyrhizobium sp. 23
GTTCGGCCAGTAGGATGGGCGCTGTTGCGGGTCCTGAAATCGAGCGGCTGGTCCAGCTTCTCGCGCGGCTGCCGGGCCTCGGTCCGCGCTCGGCGCGGCGCGCCGCGTTGCATCTGATCAAGAAGCGCGAAGCGCTGATGATACCGCTGTCCTCGGCCATGCAGGTCGCGCTCGAGAAGGTCCAGGTCTGCAAGACCTGCGGCAACATCGACACGCAAAGTCCCTGCACGGTCTGCACCGATCCGAGGCGCGACCCCTCGATCATCGTCGTCGTCGCCGACGTTGCCGATCTCTGGGCGCTGGAACGGGCCAATGCCACTCAAGGGCGCTATCACGTGCTGGGTGCGACATTGTCGCCGCTCGACGGCGTCGGCCCGCAGGACCTCACCATCGAGGCGCTGGTCGCGCGCGCGCATGAGGCACAGGTGCATGAGGTCATCCTGGCGCTGAATGCCACCGTCGACGGCCAGACCACGGCACATTACATCACCGACCTGCTTCAGGACGCCAACCTAAAAGTAACCCGGCTCGCCCATGGTGTGCCGGTCGGCGGCGAGCTTGATTATCTCGATGAAGGTACGCTATCGGCCGCGATGCGGCAGCGCACCCTGTTCTAGCCATCCAGACTTACGGAACGGACGACATGACGAAACTTTTCGCCACACGATGGGCTTTGGTCGCGACGCTGACGATGCTGGCGACGCCGGCCATCTCCGCGCAACAGGACGACGGGGCTCCGCCGCCGTCGAAGCCCGGCAAGCCGATCAATGCCGGGGAGGTGCTGTCGGGCGAGCTGAACACGATGAAAGTGCGCGACGTCAAGAACGTCGGCAAGCGGGTTGCGACCTACCAGATCACCTCCGAGCCGCGCCGACTGCCGCCGCCGAGCGGGCTGTGCAATCTCGAGACCGGACCCGAAACCTTCCAGCTCGTTCCCAGCGGCGACGCGCAGGCAGCGCAGCTGAAGACGTTTGCCGGCAAGGAGATCTCGGTCAAGGTCGACGAAGTCGCCTGCGCCAGCGATCCCGGCCAGATGAGCGAGGCCGTGATCACGAAATGGAGCCTGATCAAGAAGCAGTAGGGGGCGCCCCGTTTGCTCGCCACACATATAAGCGCATCTGTTTTTCGTCATGCCCGGGCTCGTCCCGGGCATCCACGTTTTTGGCGCCGCGTAGCAAGGCGTGGATGGGG
>NZ_JADPJF010000088.1:136186-137653 GCF_023073295.1 Bradyrhizobium sp. 23
GCCCCAGCGCATCAAAATGCCCGCGCTTCTGCAACCAGGCCAGCAGCACCAGGCTCGGGATCGCCACCAGCATGCAGATCACGAAGAACAGCGGCCAGCCGGTGGTATCAGCCACGAAGCCGGCGCCTGACGAGAGATAGGTCCGCCCCACCGCGGCAAGCGCGGTGAGCAGCGCATATTGCGTCGCCGTGTGCAGCGGGTTCTGGCAGAGCGCCGAAAGATAGGCGACGAAGATCACCGTGCCGATGGCGCTGGTGAAGTTCTCACAGGTGATGGCGAAGGCGAGCGCCCATTGGCTGGTGCCGACGAAGGCCAGCCAGGAGAAGGAGAGGTTCGCGAGCGCCTGCACCACGCCGCCGATCCAGAGGCTGGTCGCAAGCGAATAGCGCCGCGCGACGAAGCCGCCGGCAAAGCCGCCGATCAGAGTCGCAGCAAGGCCCACGCCCTTCACGATCGCCGCATAGTCGTTGCGGGAGAAGCCGAGGTCGATCACGAACGGCGCGGTCATCGTGCCGGAAAAGGCATCGGTGAACTTGAACAGCACGACGAAGGCGAGTGCCGCAAGCGCGTCCTTGCGCGTCAGGAATTCCGAGAAGGCGCCGATTGCCGCGTGCAGCACGCGCGCGAGCGCGGTCTGCGTCTGCGTCGCGGCTTCCGCCCGCAATGACTGCTCGGGCTCGGTCGCGACCAGCGCCGTGATCGTCCCGATCAGGACCATCGCCGCCATCACCACATAGCCCCACATCCAGGCGGACGTGCGGGTGATGCCGGTGCTCTCGAAGCCGGAGACGATGAACAGCGCGCCGGCGGTCGAGACCAGCATGCCGATGCGATAGGCCGCGACATAGGACGCCATGCCGGCGGCCTGCTCGCTCTCCGGCAGGCTCTCGACGCGGAAGGCGTCGACCACGATGTCCTGCGTCGACGAGGCCGTCGCCACCAGCAATGCGCCGAGCGCGACGTAGAACGGCGAGCGCGCGGGATCGGTCAGCGCCAGCAGCAGGATCGCTGCGATCAGCAGCAATTGCGAGAACAGCAGCCAGCCGCGGCGCCGCCCGAAGGCGCGCGTGAACAGCGGCACATGCATCGCATCGACCAGCGGCGCCCAAAGGAATTTCAGCGTGTAGGGCGTGCCGACCAGCGCAAACAGCCCGATGGTCTTGAGATCGACGCCGGATTCCCGCATCCACACCAGCAGCGTCGAGCCCGACAGCGCCAGCGGCAGCCCGGACGAGAAACCGAGGAACAGCACGATCAGCACCCGCGGCTGCAGGTAAACGGCAAGGCTGTCACGCCAGGAGGTGGGGGCCGTGCCGGGGCCGGCAGGGGAGGTCGCGTCGGGTGCGGTCATGGGGTGGTGTTAGCAGATTCTGAGAGCCACAAGTGAGGTGTCGTCGCCCGGCTTGACCGGGCGACCCAGTATTCCAGAGGCCGGAGTTATGGAGGGCCCGCGATCTCCGCATAGAG
>NZ_JADPJF010000088.1:137732-138031 GCF_023073295.1 Bradyrhizobium sp. 23
CGTTCCAATCGGGATTATCCTTCTCGATCAGCGCAATCTTCCAGGCGCGCGTCCATTTTTTCAGGCGCTTCTCGCGTTTTATCGCATTCTCGGGATCATCGAATTGCTCGAAATAGACTAGCTTCACAACGCCCTATTCCTTCGTGAAGCTCTCGACTAACTGCAATTTGTGTTCGGCCACACGGCGGATGAGATCGTTCGTTACGCCAATGTAGAGCGTGTCGCCCATCTTGCTGGCGAGAATGTACACGTAGTAGCAGCGCCCGCCCATCTGCCGTCTCTGGGATACTGGGTCCCCC
>NZ_JADPJF010000088.1:138159-141957 GCF_023073295.1 Bradyrhizobium sp. 23
GCCTGGAGCTTCCTCGGGAACAACTCGGCAGCGCCGGTCGTCACGAGATGCGGGGCTTCGGGGGCATCGCTCTTGCTGAAATCGAGCTCTTCGATGCGCCCCGCGCGCTTCTCGATCTTGTCGGCGGAGATCAGGATCTGGCGGACGTCCTCGTTCGCGTCGGCAAAGTGCTTCTGCAATTTCAGCACGCGATCGCGCAGGCGGCCGAGGTCGTCGCCGAGCTTGATCACTTCGGTCTGGATCTGGTCGGCGGCATCGCGCATGCGCGCGTCCTTCATGATCTGCTGCATCACCTGGATTGCGAGCATCAAAAGCGACGGCGACACCAGCACGACGCGGGCGCGATACGCCTTCTGGATCACGTCGTCGAAACCGTCGTGGATCTCGGCGTAGACCGATTCCGACGGCACGAACATCAACGCCATTTCCTGGGTCTCGCCGGCGACGAGATATTTTTCGGCGATGTCGCTGACATGCTTCATCACGTCACCGCGCAGCCGCTGCGTGGCGATGCGCTTTTCCTCGTCGGTGCGCGCATCATGCAGCGCGGTCATCGCCTCCAGCGGAAATTTCGCGTCGATGCAGAGCGGACGCTGGTCGGGCAGGAACACGACGCAGTCCGGACGCTTGCCGGTCGAGAGCGTGAACTGGAACTCGTAGGCGCCCTTCGGCAGACCGTCCTGGACGATCGCTTCCATCCGCGCCTGACCGAAGGCGCCGCGCGACTGCTTGTTGGCGAGCACGTCGCGCAGGGTCGTCACCTGCGTGGTGAGGTCGGTGAGGTTCTTGTGCGCGCTGTCGATGATGCCGAGCCGCTCGTGCAGCGCGTGCAGGCTCTCCATGGTGTTGCGGGTCGAGTGCTCCATGGACTGGCCGACGCGGTGGGTCACCGAATCCAGCCGCTCGTTGACCGCGCGCGCCATGTCGGCCTGGCGGCCGGCCAGCGTCTGGGTCATGGCGTCGACTCGCCCCGAAGCCTCGCTCTGGGCGTGCAGCATCTGGCTGATGCACTCCTCGAGCTCGTCGGCGCGGATGGCGTTGGCCATCGCGAGTTCCGCGCCGCGCCGCCCTGACCGCGCGATCACGACGGCAATCACGAGCAGCAGGATAAGGACCAGGGCGCCGAAGCCGATCAGCGCGTCCACGGTGCGCACCGGCCAGTCGCCAAGCATGAAAATGATCTCGTTCATGCCCCTGCTTCTAGCCGATTCGCTTCGAGACACGAACGAATAGCGAACATTTATGGTAAATGGTGTTAATTTTTATGGTTAACGAAACCTGAAGTTTTATGGTTAGCGGAGGGTTAACGGGGTTCCCGGCCGCATTGACCGCATCGAACGCGCGGCTTAAATCGCGGCCATGGCCCTCAGAGAAATCATCATCCTGCCCGACAAGCAGCTGCGTCTGGTCTCCAAGCCGATCGAGAAGGTCACGCCGGAGATCCGCAAGCTTGCCGACGACATGTTCGAGACCATGTACGACGCGCCCGGCATCGGGCTCGCGGCGATCCAGATCGCGCAGCCGTTGCGGCTGATCACCATGGACCTCGCCAAGCCCGACCAGGACGGCGAGACCAAGCCCGAGCCGCGCGTCTTCATCAATCCGGAAATCATCGCCTCTTCGGAGGACCTGTCGGTCTACGAGGAAGGCTGCCTGTCGATCCCCGAATATTACGAGGAGGTCGAGCGCCCTGCGAAGGTGCGGGTGCGCTACACCGATCTCGACGGCAAGGTGCACGAGGAGGACGCCGAAGGCCTCTACGCCACCTGCATCCAGCACGAGATCGACCATCTCAACGGCGTGCTGTTCGTCGACTATCTGTCAAAGCTCAAGCGCGACCGCGTGCTGAAGAAGTTCGAGAAAGCCGCCAAGCGCGCGGAGTGAGGTTCTCTGTCGATGCCCCTCCGCCTGATCTTCATGGGCACGCCCGATTTCTCCGTGCCGACGCTGCTCGAGCTCGTCGCGCATGGCCACGAGATCGCGGCCGTGTACACGCGCGCGCCGAAGCCCGGCGGACGGCGCGGGCTGCAATTGCAGCCGACCCCGGTGGAAGAGGCCGCGGGAAAGCTCGGTGTGCCCGTGCTGACGCCGAAGACTTTGAAAACGCCGGAGGCGCTGGAAGAGTTTCGCGCCTTTGACGCCGATGCGGCCGTCGTCGTCGCCTATGGCATGATCCTGCCGCAGGCGATCCTCGATGCGCCAAAGCTCGGCTGCTACAACCTGCACGCCTCGCTGCTGCCACGCTGGCGCGGTGCCGCTCCCATCAACCGCGCGATCATGGCCGGCGATGCCGAGAGCGGCGTGATGGTGATGAAGATGGATGTTGGCCTCGACACCGGCGACGTCGCTATGGCGGAACGGCTCGCGATCACGGACAACATGACCGCGCTCGATCTGCACGATCGTCTGTCGCGGCTCGGTGCCGATCTGATGGTGCGCGCCATGGCCGCGCTGGCGCGCGGCGGGCTTCAGCTGAAGCAGCAGAGCGAGGACGGCGTCACCTATGCCGCCAAGATCGACAAGGCCGAGGCGCGGATCGACTGGACCAGGCCCGCGCGCGAGGTGCTGCGCCATATCCACGGCCTGTCGCCGTTTCCCGGCGCCTGGGCCGAACTTGAGAATGCGCGGGTCAAGATCCTGCGCTGCGAGCTGGCGAAAGGCACGGGCGCACCCGGCGAGGTGCTCGACGATCACCTCACCATCGCCTGCGGCGAGGGTGCAATCCGTCTGATCGAGCTCCAGCGCGAAGGCAAGGCACGCATGCAGGCCGCGGACTTCCTGCGCGGCGTGCCGTTGAAGACCGGCGCCAAATTCACCTGACGCTGTCATACCCTACGAAGGCGGGGTATCCAGTACGCCGAGGCTTCTCGGTCGAACGGATAGGCTGCGGAGTACTGGATTGCCCGGTCGAGCCGGGCGATGACAGCGAAACTGGACAAGATGCCCCGCTACAAGCTCACCATCGAATATGACGGCGCGCCGTTCTTCGGCTGGCAGGTGCAGGAGACGCTGCCCTCGGTGCAGGGCGCGTTGGAGGCCGCTGTGAAGGCGATGACCGGCGCGGATGCGCGCGTCCATGGTGCCGGCCGCACCGATGCCGGCGTGCATGCGCGCGGCCAGGTCGCGCATGTCGATGTCGGCAAGCAGTTTCCGCCGGGCCGTTTTCGCGACGGCTTGAATGCGCATCTGCGCCCGCATCCTGTCGCGGTGCTCGAAGCGGATATCGTGCCTGATAGTTTCGAGGCGCGCTTTTCAGCCATCAAGCGCCACTACCGCTACCGTATCGTCAACACTCGCGCCAATCTCGCACTCGATGCCGGCCACGCCTGGCGCGTGCCGCGCCGGCTCGACGCCGATGCGATGCATGCGGCGGCACAACGCCTGCTCGGCAAGCACGATTTCACCACCTTCCGCGACACCGAGTGCCAGGCCAGGTCGCCGGAGAAGACGCTCGATCAGCTCGACGTGCTGCGCGACGGGCGCGAGATCACCATAGTCACCTCGGCGCGCTCATTCCTGCACAGCCAGGTGCGTTCGATGGTGGGGTCGCTGATGTGGGTCGGCGAAGGCCGCTGGACCGCCGATGATCTCTCCGCAGCGCTCGCCGCACGCAACCGCGCCGCCTGCGGCATCGTCGCCCCGCCGGACGGGCTGTATCTGATGCAGGTGGATTACTGATGGGATGAGGGCGCGTACTCTCGCTACATCCCCCACTGTCATGCCCCGGCTTGACCGGGGCATCCAGTAGCCGTGGCCTCTCGGCTCAGTCACTGTCGTCTCTGGAATACTGGATCCCCC
>NZ_JADPJF010000088.1:142054-142597 GCF_023073295.1 Bradyrhizobium sp. 23
GAGTGGGCAGGCGGAAGAGCCTACCCAAAATACCTCGCCAAAATCCCGCGATACACCTTGGTCAACCGCTCCAGGTCCCTGACCGGCACGCGTTCGTCGATTTGGTGCATGGTCTGGCCGACCAGGCCGAATTCGATCACCGGGCAATAGCTTGAGATGAAGCGCGCGTCCGAGGTGCCGCCTGAGGTCGACAGCTCCGGCTTGCGGCCCGTCACTTCTTCGATCGCGGACACCGCGAGATCGGTGAACGGGCCGGGCTTGGTCACGAACACGTTCGAGTTCGAGGGCTCCCAGACGATGCGGGCGCGAATGCGGTTGCCGCAGGCTTTTGTCAGCCGCATCTCGACCAGCTCGCGCAGGCTCGCCTGAGTGTGGTTGTCGTTGTAGCGGATGTTGAATTTTGCGCGCGCTTGTCCCGGGATGACGTTGTTGGCGGTGTTGCCGACGTCGACCGAGGTGAATTCGAGGTTGGAGGCCTGGAACTGCGCGCTACCATGGTCGAGCGGCTCGTCCGAGATGGCCACGATCAGCCGCGCGATATCA
>NZ_JADPJF010000088.1:142680-144432 GCF_023073295.1 Bradyrhizobium sp. 23
GGCACCGGATTGGCGGCGCGGTGCGGATAGGCGACATGGCCCTGCACGCCGTCGACATACAGCGTGCCGGATTGCGAGCCGCGGCGGCCGACCTTGATGGTGTCGCCGAGGGTCTCGACATTGGAGGGCTCGCCGAGCACGCAATGGTCGAATTTTTCGCCGCGCTCGGCCGCCCACTGCAGCAGCTTGATGGTGCCATTGATGGAGACGTCTTCCTCGTCGCCGGTGATCAGGAAGGAGATCGAACCTTTGCCGTCGCTGCGCGGCTTGCCGTCGTTCGCGGCCAGATGCTCCAGCACCGCGGCGACCGAACAGGCGATGCCGCCTTTCATGTCGACCGCGCCGCGGCCGTGCAGAAAGCCGTCCTTCACCTCGCCCGAGAACGCGCCGACGCTCCAGGCGCTCTCGTCGCCCGGCGGTACCACGTCGGTGTGGCCGGCAAAGGTGATGTGCGGCCCGTCAGTGCCGATCCGCGCAAAGAGATTGTCGACGTCGGCGGTGCCGGGCTCGCTGAAAGTCACGCGGTGGCATGTGAAGCCTGCCGCATTGAGGGCTTTTTCGAGCACGCCCAGTGCACCGGCATCGGCGGGGGTTACCGAGGGGCAGCGGATGAGATCGCGGGCAATCGAGAGAGCATCGGTCATGCGCCCCGCTTAACATGCATGCCGCCGGGTGGGCTAGCACTGGGCGGGACAAATTCGATCTCGCTCTGCTGGTCCCAGCTTTTCGTCGAAGGTGCGGGCGCGGAGCCATCTTCAAGGACGGCCAGTGGATCGGGGCCGAACCGGTTGTCGCCCGAGGTGCCGGGCACAATGAACATTTCCACGAGGCCCCAAAACCACGGAATGTGCACGGCCCAGGCGACGGCAAGAACCCAGTTTGAATTGGTGGGCAGCAGGTCCGAGAACTGGTCGAACAACGCAGGCACGACGAAGAACGGAACCAGCCACCAGCCGCTCCGGTCGCGATCGTGCAGCCGCTTGGTCGCGGTTGCGAGATAGATCCACAGGAATAGCAAAGTGCCGAACACTTTGAGGATGAGGGTCGCGCGATCGGCCGTAGCCAGCTGACGATAGGCCCTGGGATCGACCACGTTGAAGATGTCGTCGACACCGAAATCGAAGTCGACCTTGAAGTTGAAGGCGAAAGTTGCCGCCCCGTTCAGCACCTTGATGGCCTGGTCGATCATCCCGAGCATGCAGGCCAGCATCATGACGAGCAGCAGCGCCTGCCACAGCAGCGCGCGGTTGATGCGGCCGTCGAAGCGGAAGAGATACCAGATCCAGTCCATTCCAAAGGCTCCGGGCGGGAAAGGTCGCCCGGATGTTGGTCGCGATGGGGGGAGGGCGGGTTCGATGGACCCTCGGTGTCGTACGGCAGCTGGTGCCGCGAATCAATCCCGCAGCAGCTCGTTGATGCTGGTTTTGGAGCGCGTGCGCTCGTCGACGCGCTTGACGATGACGGCGCAGGCGGTGCTCGGGCCGATCTGGCCGTTCTTCATGGGCTTGCCGGGCAGCGCGCCGGGAACGACGACCGAATATTCCGGCACCTCGCCGATGAAGATCTCGCCGGTCTCGCGATCGACGATCTTGGTCGACGCCCCCAGGAACACGCCCATCGACAGCACCGCGCCCTTGCGCACGATCACGCCCTCGGCGACCTCGGAGCGCGCGCCGATAAAGCAATCGTCCTCGATGATCACGGGCTCGGCCTGCAGCGGCTCGAGCACGCCGCCGATGCCGACGCCGCCGG
>NZ_JADPJF010000088.1:144562-149944 GCF_023073295.1 Bradyrhizobium sp. 23
TGGTGGATTCATCGACGTAGGCGCCGAGATTGACGAAGGACGGCATCAGCACGACGTTGCGGGCGATGAAGGCGGAGCGGCGCACGATGGAGCCGGGGACGGCACGGAAACCGGCATCCCGAAAGCGGTTCTCGCCCCAGCCGTCGAACTTCGAGGGCACCTTGTCCCACCAGGCCGCCTTGCCGGGGCCGCCGGAAATGGCGCCCATGTCGTTGAGGCGGAACGAGAGCAGCACCGCCTTCTTCAGCCATTGATTGACCTTCCACTTGCCGTCGGCCCCGCGCTCGGCAACGCGGGCCTCACCCTTGTCCAGAATCTCCAGCGCGTGATCCACGGCCTCGCGGACCTCGCCCCTGGTCGAGGTCGAGACGCCGTCGCGCGCCTCGAAGGCGCCGTTGATGGTGGATTCGAGGACGGACAGGGACATTTGGCGATCCTTGAGCAGCATTTGCGGGGAATTTGGATCGCTTTTTCGGGACTTGGAGCGAGAGAGTCAAGAACGCAGTCGGCCATGTCCCGGCGCGTTCGGACGCGCCCGGGACATGGCCGGCGGCTATTTTGATGTGCCCGCGAGATCGATGCCGTTCACGATACCCTCGCAGAGGCCGGCGAGCTCATTTCCGAGTTCGGTCAATGCCGGTGAACGGTAGCGCGCGAAGGCCATAGCCGGATCAAGCCATCGCAGTTCGGCTTGACCGTCTGGAAAGCCGATCACGGCGAACTTCAGGGGGGCCTCGAGCAGCGCCGCGCTATCGGCGGTCAGCAGCCGCGACATCAGGCGTGGGTGGAAAAACAGGACCTGACGCGCGGGGCCGATGGCGAAGCCGCCACGACTGAGCAGCATTTGCGGGTCGATCTCGTGCAGGATCCAGAGGTCTGCCGCAATGATTCCCTGCTTCAAGCGGGTGACCACCTCTTCGACGGTCAACGAAGAGGTGACCGACCGTTGAAACGAGCTTGCGGCCGAACCGCATCCGGAGAAGGCCACAGGTTGCGGTGTTTGCGTCATCGGATCAGCCTTCGCCCGGCTTCGGTGCCCGGCTCGCATCGAACGCTTCGAGCGTCCGTGCCGAGTAGACCAACGACGCCCCCGCACCGATCGCAATCGCCACGCCGAGGGCCTCGGCGAGCTCCTCACGGCTCGCGCCGAAACGTGCGGCGGCGGCGGCGTGAACCGCAATACACCCGTCGCAGCGGGCGGTCACGGCCGCCGCCAGCGCGATCAACTCGCGCGTCTTTCCGTCCAGCTTTCCTGTCTGGGGGCCAGCCGCGCCAAGTTCGCGATAGCCCTTCAGCGTCGCCGGGCTTAGGGCACCAATGTCGCCGATCCGCGCCAGCAAGTCGCTCCGATAGGCGCTCCAATCCATCATCATTGTCTCTCTCCTCGAACGGCGGGTTGTTGCCGAGCTCGAGAGATAGACGTGCGGTCTCGCGGGAGCCATCAGCTATGGGCGTATGGCCGCTATACAGCTTGCCGAAGCGTCAGGCGAATTGACGGAATTCTCCCGCGATGAAGTCCACCACGGCGCGAACCCGCCGGACCTTGCCGGTGTCGCGATGAAATCCCAGCCACAGCTCGCGGCTCGGGACGGGCGCCGGCGTCTTGATCGAACGAAGCGCGGGATAGGCCGAGGCCAGCCGAGTCGGCAAGCAAACCAGCCCCGCGCCGGCGGCGGCCGCAGCGGCCTGACCATCGCGGCTATTGCTGCAGAATCCAACATGTGCCTGCGGCAAATAGCGACGCAGCCACTTCGTCTCCGCAACGCTTTCGGCGAGCGCCGCGTTCATTGTAATGAGCGCAGCGTCGGCGCCACCGTCCGAAAAATCGGGCGGTCCCTTTGCCTTGAGATAGGCAGCAGCAGCATAAAGCTGGAACGGAATGCTGCCGATCTTCCGCTGCATCAGTCCGTCCTGCTGGAAGCGCCCGAAGCGTAGGGCGACATCTATCTCCCGCCACGTGAGGCTCAGGGCCTCGGCGTCAGTAACCAGCTCGACGGTGACGGTCGGATGCGCCGCGCAGAACTTCGCCAGCAAAGGCGAGAGGATCCGTGCCCCGAGCCATTCGGGCGAGGTCACGCGCACCGTTCCGGTCAGTCCAGCGCTGCTGCCGACTGCGATCCGCTGCGCCGCCAGTGCTGCGTCCTCCATCCTCTCGGCATAATCGAGAATCTGCCGTCCGGTGTCGGAGAGCCGAAGGCCGGACGGAAGGCGGTCGAACAGGATCGCACCGAGCTTGCTTTCGAACAGTTCGAGGCGCCGGCTCATTGTCGGTTGCGTGGTGCCCAGCTTTCGTGCGGCACCCGAGAGGCTTTTTTCGCGAGCCAGGTGCAGGAAGTAGCGCAGGTCTTCCCATTCGATCGCAGCCAAGTCTGTCGGCTTCTGAGGCACGGTCGCTCCTGCGTTGCTGCGGGGGTCAGCCGATCGCGAGCGACTGCAGAAACCCAGTCAGATCGTCGGTGACGTGGTCGACATGGGCCGCATCACGGCCCGCCAGTTCCCAATCTTCACGCACCACTTGCTTGGTGCCGTCCGACACCACGAGTATCGTGGTCATGCCGAGCTCGTGCGGAACGGTGAGGTTGCGGGCGAGGTCCTCGAACATCGCTGCGCGGGTCGGATCGACCGAATGGTCGGCGAGAAACTTCCGGTAGGTCTGTGGCGCCGGCTTCGGCTCGAATTCGGCGGCGATGATGTCGAACACGCCGTCGAAATGCGTGGCAAAGCCGAGTCGCGCCAGCACCGCATCGACATGATCGACCGAGCCGTTGGTCAGGATCAGCTTTCGTCCCGGCAGTTTTGCAATGGCCTCGCCCAGGGCCGGGTTCGGCTCCAGCGGGGAATGGTCGATCTTGTGGACATAGGCGAGATAGTCGTCGGCGCGTACACCATGCAGGGTCATCATGCCACGCATGGTGGTGCCGAAGCGCTGGTAATAATCCTTCTGGATCTTGCGCGCTTCCACCGGTGTCAGATTGAGCCAGTTGCAAACGAACTCGGTGATCCGCGCATCGACCTGCTGCCACAGATTGACGTGGTGCGGATAGAGCGTGTTGTCGAGGTCGAACACCCAGGTGTCGATATGGGCAAAGGCGCGGGAGGAGGTCATTTTCACTCTCTATCCGTTGACCGCGGCGGCGCCCCACCCTCAATCGTCGTCCTGGCGAAAGCCAGGACCCATACGCCGTGACCGATCATTGGGACACTGCGGTCGTCGTTCTTCGCCAAATCCAATCCTGGGGTAATGGGTCCTGGCTTTCGCCAGGACGACAGCGGCGTGCGTGGCACCGGTACCATCACAACAGCACCCGTCACGGCATTGCAAACCGCAGCGTCTTGCCGCCGCTCGACATGTCCACCGCGCTAAAGCCCGTGGCCGCGAAACCGCGCGCGCCGCAGTCGGTCTGCTCGTTGGTCTCGAACTTGGTCTCGCGCGTGCAAAGCTGCTTGTCGCCGCCCCAGTTCAGCGGCTTGTCCTTCAGCTTGACGATTCGGTTATCGGCGTCGATGGCTTCCGCGAAGCTGAATATCTGCTTCGGCTGGCCGCTCACATCAGGGTGCAGGCAGGTCTTGGGGTCGATGCGATACCAGCCACGGCTCGTCACCGATTTGCCGTCGTCGGTGGCGACCGCCGCCATCACCTTGTGCGCGGTGTCGTTGCACCAGGTGAGGCCTGTCGCAGACGGCGTCTGCACGGCATCGACCATGGTCTTGAAGAAGTTCGGCGACGACAGGATGTCGGACGACAATCCGCGGCTCTTCAGGAAAGCGGCCAGCGCGCCTTGCGTCTTCGGCCCGTCGACGCCGTCGATCGGCGCGGCGTCGTAACCTGCGATCACCAAAAGCCGCTGGATGCCGGCGAGGCGGGCCTGCTCGTCGTCATACTCGGAGTCCTCGGCGAGATAGGCGACGAAATTGCCGTCCGCGCCTTGGGTCGGGGTGATCTGGGTGAAGGCGGCTTGGGTCTGGCCGCTGCGGCACTGCCGCGCTGCCGCGATGACGAAATTGTCCTGCGCGACGCACAGCGTGTCGCTGCCGTTCTGCGGGATCGGGGATGCGCCGTAGACGCCGAGCGCGCGGGCGTTGAGCAGGATGCGGTCGGCGGAGAGCGTGCCCTGCACCACCACGCGGCAGGTGGCGGGGTCGATCCTGAACCAGCCGCGCGTCGCGGTCGCCGCCTTGTCGTCGATGCCGATCGCGGCCTCGACGACATAGGACATGCGGTTGCAGATTTTCAGGTCGGCGAAGGCCGGTGCGGAGGAGAACACGAACGAGATGGCTGCGGCAGGGAGCGTCATCAGGAAGCGCGTCAGGACGGAGCGGCGAGGCCGCCGCTCTCCCAGCACTGTTCCTGTCCGCTCTTCTCTCACTTGTGGATCAGCGTGCCCGTGCCGGTATTGGTGAAGAGCTCGAGCAGCACCGCGTGCTGCATCTTGCCGTCGATGATGACGACGCCCTCCACGCCCTGTTCGAGCGCGTAGATGCAGGTCTCGACCTTCGGGATCATGCCGCCCGATATGGTGCCGTCCGCGATCAGCTTTCGCGCGTCCTTGACCGAGAGCTGCGGGATCAGCTTCTTGGACTTGTCGAGCACGCCCGGCACGTCGGTGAGCAGCAGCAGCCGCTTTGCCTTCAGCGCGCCGGCCACGGCACCTGCGAAAGTGTCGGCGTTGACGTTCAGCGTCTGCCCCTCTTTCGAGGTCGCGAGCGGCGCGAGCACGGGGATCAGCTCGTAGCCGATCAGCTGGTTGAGCAGCGTGAGATCGACTTTCTCGGGATCGCCGACGAAGCCGAGATCGACCGCCTTCTCGATGTGCGAGTCCGGATCCATGATGGTGCGCGTCGTCTTGGACGCCTTCACCATATTGGCGTCCTTGCCAGAGAGCCCCACGGCCTTGCCGCCGGCCTCGTTGATGTAGCCGACGATCTGCTTGTTGACGGAGCCGGCGAGCACCATCTCGACGATCTCGATGGTGGCGGCATCGGTGATGCGCAGGCCGGCTGCGAATTCCGAGACGATGCCGAGGCGCTTGAGCATGGTCGCGATCTGCGGGCCGCCGCCATGCACCACCACCGGATTGATCGCGGTCTGCTCGAGCAGCACGATGTCGCGGGCAAAATTCTTCGCGGTCTCCTCGTCCCCCATGGCATGGCCGCCATACTTGATGACGATGGTTTCCTCGTCATACTGCTGCATGTGCGGCAGCGCTTCGGACAGGATGCGGGCCTGGTCGAGCGGGGAGATTTCGGTCATGAGGCGGATCTCGCTGGCGGGATACTCGGGCCGCGTTCTATCCGATTGGCGGGCGGGGCGCAAAGTGATGTTCTTCCCCTCTCCCCTTGCGGGAGAGGGTGGATCGCCGCGATAGCGGCGAGACGGGTGAG
>NZ_JADPJF010000088.1:150019-150388 GCF_023073295.1 Bradyrhizobium sp. 23
GGGTTCTCTCCGCGCGCGCAATAGTGAGTTCGTGGAGAGAACCCCTCATCCGGCGCTTCGCGCCATCTTCTCCCGCAAGGGGAGAAGGAACAAAGAGCCACTATTTCTTTCCCACCACCGCCGCGAGCGTCACTGCCAGCCAGCTCAAGATCATCACCGATCCACCCGTCGGCGCCGCATATGGAAACAGCGAATGGCCGGCATATTGCCGCAAGGTGAGGTCGCCCGCGAACAGCGCGGCGCCGGCTGCGAAGCCGGACGCGGCGATGATGCCAATTCCGCCGTGCAGAAGGCCGCGCCCGAGCAGGGCGACGGTCGCGAGTATGGCGGTTGCATGAAACAGCAGCATGGCGCTTGCGGCGGCGAGCC
>NZ_JADPJF010000088.1:150529-153656 GCF_023073295.1 Bradyrhizobium sp. 23
ATCAACAGGCGGAACGCCGCCATTACGAGGTGCGCTCTTCCAGCAGCTTGGCGATCGCGGCGCGCAGCTCGGCCATGCCGGTTGCGCTCCGCGACGAGGTCGCGAGCACGTTCGGGAACGCGGCCGGACGCTTGGCGAGCGCGGCCTCGGTCTCGACGATGCGCGATTGAAGCTCGGCGGCCTTGATCTGGTCGGCCTTGGTCAGAACCAGCTGGTAGCTGACCGCGGAGCGATCGAGTGTCTTCAGGACTTCGAGATCGACGTCCTTGAGGCCGTGCCGCGCGTCGACCAGCACGTAGACGCGCGCGAGGCTCGCGCGTCCGAGCAGGAATTTGTGGATCAGCTCGGTCCAGGACGCGACCTGGCTCTTCGGTGCCTTGGCATAGCCATAGCCGGGCATGTCGACCAGGCGCAGGTCACTTTTCCCGGGGACCTCGAAGAAGATCAGCTCCTGGGTGCGGCCCGGCGTATGCGAGGTGCGCGCGAGCGCGTTGCGGCCGGTCAGCGCGTTGATCAGGCTGGACTTGCCGACATTGGAGCGGCCGGCAAAAGCGATCTCCAGCCCCGCCATCGGCGGCAGCGTTTCAGTCGAGGGCGAGGCCCAGATGAACTGCCAGTCGCGCGTGAACAGCTTTCGCCCGACCTCGATCAGCTTCGCATCTTTGTCGTCGGTCATGCGAAGGCTTTCTGTTTGTCCGCGTCATTGCGAGCGAAGCGAAGTAATCCAAAAATGCATCCGCGAAGGGACTCTGGATTGCTTCGTCGCTTTGCCTCGCAATGACGACCGCTACGTCGCCTTCTTCGCGAACGTCGCCTTGAGATTGTCGAACAGCTCCACCTTCACGCCGTTGCGGCGCATGATGAAGCTCTGCTGAAGCACCGAGAGCGTGTTGTTCCAGGCCCAGTAGATCACGAGGCCCGCCGGGAAGCCCGCCAGCATGAAGGTGAAGATCAGCGGCATCCAGTTGAAGATCATCTGCTGCGTCGGATCCGGCGGCGTCGGATTCAGCTTCATCTGGAACCACATCGTGATGCCCATGATGATCGGCCAGATGCCGAGCGCGAGGTAGTGGCCGAACACGGGAATGGTGGTCGGATCGAACGGGATCAGCCCGAACAGAGTGAACAGGTTGGTCGGGTCCGGCGCGGAAAGATCCTTGATCCAGCCGAAGAACGGCGCGTGCCGCATCTCGATGGTGACGAACAGCACCTTGTACAGCGAGAAGAACACCGGGATCTGGATCACCACGGGAAGACAGCCGGCGACCGGATTGATCTTCTCCTTGCGGTAGATCTCCATCATCTCCTGCTGCTGCTTCACCTTGTCGTCAGGGTAGCGCTCCTTCAGCGCCTGAAGCTGCGGTTGGACCGACTTCATCTTCGCCATCGAGGCGTAGGACTTGTTCGCCAGCGGGAAGAACAGGAGCTTCACGATCACGGTCACGAGCAGGATCGAGATGCCGAAATTGCCGAAGAAGCGGTAGAAGAAGTCGAGGCCGAGGAACATCGGCTTGGTGATGAAGTAGAACCAGCCCCAGTCGATCAACAGATCGAAATGGTTGAGGCCGAGTTCCTTGTTGTAGCCGCCATGGCCGGCGAGCGGGAAGTTGATGCCGACAACGCTGGCTTCCTTGGCGCCGGCGAACAGCCGCGCGTTCGCGGTCGCGGAGCCGCCGATCGCGACGGTGACCGGATCGAGCAGATAATCGGTCTGGTAGGTGTGGACGTTGCCACTCGGATTCGACGAGAAGCGCGCCTGAATCTGCGCACTGGTGTCCGGCAGCAGCGCCGAGGCCCAGTATTTGTCGGTCATGCCGAGCCAGCCATTGGTGGCCTTGAAGTTCACCGTCCTGGCTTCGTCGATTTTCTTGTAGGCGTATTCCTGCAAGCCATCGAGATAGCCGATCAGGCCTTCATGCAGAATGTAGTAGCCGGAGACCTGCGGCGTGCCGTGGCGCGAGATCAGTGCGAACGGATAGAGCGTGACCGGCGCGTTGCCGACATTGCTCACCTCGTCCTTGACGGTAAAGAGGTAGTGGTCGTCGACCGAGATGGTGCGACGGAAGTTGAGGCCCTCGCCATTGTCCCATTTCAGCAGCACCGGGGTCGTCGGCGTCAGGCTGCCGCTGCCGTCCTGCTGCCAGACGGTCTGCGCGTCCGGCAGTTTCGCCGTCACGCCCGTCGCCGGTACCCAGCCGAACTCGGCGTAATACGGCTCCGCGGTCCCCGAGGGCGAATACAGAATAATCGGCGGTGACTTCGGATCGACCGTTTCGCGGAATTGCACCAGCGCGACATCGTCGATGCGTCCGCCCTTCAGCGAGATGCTGCCGGCGATCCGCGGCGTCTCGATCTTCACGCGCGGGCTGGCAGCAATGGCGGTGTCACGGCTTTGAACCGGCTGGGCTTGCTGGTTCGCGCTCGGCGTCGACGGCTGGGCCGTGCTGCCGGCCTGCGGCGTGGCGCCCGGCGTAGCGGAAGCCGTCGGCTGCGGCGTGGTCTTCTGCAGCTCGGCCTGCGCCTGTTGCTGGGCGCGCTGCTTCTCCATCGCCGGCATGTTGTAGAAATATTGCCAGGCGATCAGCACGAAGCCCGACAGAATGACGGCGAGGATGGTATTGCGGTTGTCGGTCATCATTCTCTCGTCATCAATCCGGTTTGCGGCTGGTCGCAGGAGCGGGGCCGGGCTTTAAGCCGTCGGTTGTTGGGCTGCTTTTTGAGCCGCGTCCCTTGTGCGTATGCCGCGCGGGCTTCGCGAACGCTATGCGCAGATCGTCGAGCATGGTGGCGAAGCCGCGCGAGAGCGCGTCCCTTCGGCCGACCAGCACATAATCATGATGGGGCTGCATCGACACCGGATCGAGCCGCTTCACCAGTTCGCGAAGCCGGCGCCGGATGCGATTGCGCTCGGGGGCGTTGCCGTTCTTTTTGGTGACGGTGAAGCCGATCCGGATTGGGCCGCTATCGTCGCGACCGCGGCTTTGCAGGACGAACGCGGGGCTATTCACCCGCGCGCCATTGGCAACGGCGAGGAAATCCGCTCGCTGCCTCAGCCGATCCATGATGAAATCCCAAAAAGGGGGTCCGGCTCAGGCGCTCAGACGCTTGCGGCCGCGAGCGCGGCGGG
>NZ_JADPJF010000088.1:153733-171502 GCF_023073295.1 Bradyrhizobium sp. 23
GCGAGCACCTTTCGGCCGCCGGCCGTGGCGAGACGGGCACGGAAGCCGTGACGGCGCTTGCGCACCAGTTTGCTGGGTTGATAAGTCCGCTTCACGGGTTTTTCTCCGCTGACCGGGCAATTTGCCTGTAGAATTGATGATAAAGTCCGGAAGATGCTGCCCAAAACGGGCCTTTTTCGGCCCCAAGAGAGCCGCTCCCGGCGGTCACACCGGGTCATCGCGGACAATTGCGCGGCTTATAAGCGAGCGCCTTCTTTTCGTCAACGCCGCACAAGAGCTCAATTCCGGCGAATATCGCTGTTTGTGCGGGGTTTTTAACCCTTGAGGTAGCGACTCGCCAAATCTGCGCTTACATCCGACCTTGGCAGATTGACGATCTGTAATTTGACCGCGCTGGGGGCGGGCCGCATCTTCGTACGCGCCAAACCCTTCACCAGCCAAATCTTCAACCCGGTAAAGGCAGCGAGGGCGAATTTCGTGGCAGCGACAGACCTCCAGCCGATCCAGGATGGGGATCAGCGGGACCCGCCGGCGGCGCTGCCGCGTGGGACGCGCGGACTTGGGCTGTCCGGCAAGCTGCTGCTGCTCACCGTCCCCCTGGTGATGATCGCGGCCATCCTGCTCTACGTGCCGGCCATCGCCAACTTCTGGGTCAACCGGCTCAACGACCGCGTCGCCGCGGCCAACACGGCGGCGCTGGTGCTCGATGCGGCGCCGCTCGGCATGGTCCCCGATTCGCTCTCGCGCGAGATCCTGAAAAGCATCAATGCGCGCGCCGTCGCCATCAAGATGGGCCAGCAGCGCCGTCTGCTCGCCAGCGACAATCTGCCCGCCGCGATCGAGCACGACATCGACCTGCGCGACATGACGGCGTGGGAGGCGATCACCGGCTCGTTCCGGATGATGCTGGAGACCGGCAACCAGGCCATCCGGATCGTCGGGCCCGGCGTCGGCAACGCCCAGTTCATGGAGATCGTCACCGACGAGCTGCCGCTGCGGCAGTCGATGTACCGCTTCTCCCGCAACGTCGTGGTGGTCGCGCTGATCATCGCTGTGTTGACCGCGGGCCTCGTCTATCTCGCCATGCATTATCTCTTCGTGCGCCCGATGCGGCGGCTGACCGCGAGCCTGGTCGGCTTCCACGAAAATCCCGAGAGTTCGGCGGGGATCATCGTGCCGAGCCAGCGCAGCGACGAGATCGGCGTTGCCGAGCGTGAATTGTCGGACATGCAGCGCGACCTGATGTCGATGCTGCATCAGAAGAGCCGGCTCGCCGCCCTCGGCCTCGCCGTCTCCAAGATCAATCACGACCTGCGCAATCTGCTGGCCTCGGCACAACTCCTGTCGGACCAGCTCGCCAGCGTGCCGGATCCGCGGGTGCAGCGCTTTGCGCCAAAACTCGTCCGCTCGCTCGAGCGCGCCATCGCCTTCTGTCAGTCGACCTTGTCTTACGGCCGCGCCCAGGAAGCCGCGCCCGACCGGCGCATGATCATGATCGAGCCGGTGGTGCTTGAGGTGCGCGAGACCGCTGGCCTTGCCTCCGACGCCTCGATCTCCTGGGTCGCCGCAATCGAGCGCGGGCTCGCGGTCGATGCCGATCCCGACCAGCTCTTCCGCGTGCTGCTCAACCTCGTCCGCAACGCCGCCCAAGCGCTGGAAAGCCATGCGTCCGCCGAGGGCGGCGCGCAGCAGATCCGGATCACGGGAAAACGCGAGGGCGCGGTCGCCATCCTCGAGGTCTCCGATACCGGCCCTGGCGTGCCGCAGAAGACTCGCGAACACCTGTTCGAGGCGTTCCAGACCTCCGGCCGCCCCGGCGGCAGCGGCCTCGGCCTTGCCATCGCCGCCGAGCTGGTCCGCGCCCATGGCGGCGACATCCATCTGGTCGAAGGCACCATCGGTGCCACCTTCCGGATCGTCATCCCCGACCGCCCCGTGGAACTGCTCTCCGTCCGCAACGAGCGGGCGCGGGCGTAGGTCGGCCGGCGGCTGAGTGCGGAAACCGTCATTTCCCAGCAAAATCACCTCAATCCGGACCTTGCCAATTGGGGCAAGAGCGGTTAGTCAGGGCGCTCTTTCGCACCCCTCCGGCGTCGCCGGGGGCTGCCTGCGGGCCACGCCCGCAATGTCAGCGAAAAACGCGCCCGTAGCTCAGCTGGATAGAGCATCAGACTACGAATCTGAGGGTCGGACGTTCGAATCGTTCCGGGCGCGCCATTTTCGAATACGCGATCGACGCCGATTTCCCGCATCCATTCGTTTCGTCCGCAGGCGGCGCACCCGTTTCGGCGCGATGACAATCAATTGCACTGTTCGGGATTCTGCGTACCGCCGACAAAGCCCGCTTTAGCGCCGCCCTACATCTTGCGCCGCCGGATCCGAACCAAGCCCCTTGCTCGTCAGCAAACGGTTGAACTGATCGGCGGAAAAAAGCTGCCCGTCCGGAGCCGTGATCGACACCACAAAACCATTCACCGCATGCTTGCGGGCCAGGATCACCGCAACGATCGCGCTGTCACGGAAATCCACGGTGCGGCAGTCGTCTTTTACAGCTTCGATGATGAATGTCATTTGGCCCACGACCACCGTTGGCACGCGCCAATTGCGCGCCCGGCCACTCAATCCCGTATCGGTGAAAATGATATTGCCGACAAGCCGGCTATTGACCCGATTGAACCGCAACCATACCCATATTGGGGGAACAGCAGACCGGTCCTGCCTCACGCGTGGTGCGCCACGGATACATAGAACCGGCTTGTGGGCGTCGGACCGGACATCTGTAGAAGCGGGGACTGGTGATGGTTGGTACGACTGAAGGCGAGGACATCGCGTCGGATTTGATCCGAACCGTCTCCCGCCACTCGTTGGCCTACATGCTGTGCGCAGCCAGCGAAATGTTCCGCCACTACGATTTCGATCCGCTGGACTTGATGATCATTCATGCGGTCCTGAACGCCAACGTTCTCAAGATCATGAAGACCCCCGAACTCGACCGGCAATTTGGCAGTATCCAGGCGGTGGAGCCGGACAAGATCAAGCAGGGCGTTTCCCGTGCCGCCCTGTCCCGCTTTTTCGGTCTGCCGATCGAAACCGTTCGGCGGCGCGCCGATCGCTTGAAGAAGCAAGGCATTTTCCGCGAGACCGACCAGGGTCTGATCGTAACCGAAGCCAACCAGTTCAAGTTCGGCAATAATCACGAGTTGCAGAGAACTAACATGCTCCTGGTGCGGAAATTCCTCCGTGACCTGACGGAAGCGGGCGTTGAGCTTCCCGGCGGGATTTGATGGACCATTGGCGCTTCCGAATCGGGACCGCGCCAGACGGTGCGCCATTCATCATCCGGCTTTCACGCGCTCTTCGGCCGAAAAGCGACGATGGATCCGCTTGGCTCGTCTTCGCGCATTGCCGCCTCGATTGCCTTCGCCAACGCAGCCTGGTCGAATGGCTTTGATAAACGCGGCAGGCTGGATCGTTCGTTGCTGGGAATCTCTGCGTATCCCGTGCTCAGGAGGATGACCGTCCCGGGGCGCTCCGCGGCGACAGCGCCGGCCAGCTGCAGTCCAGTCATCCCAGGCATGGCAAATTGTCCTCCCCTGACGACGCCGAATCATCCTCGGCACCAAGATCGTTTCCGCCTGACAGGGACCGCGCCGATGAGCGGCCGCGACATCCGTACCTCGTCAGACGAGAATCAGTTGAGAATAATACCGGCCGCGAGCCTGCACCGCAAAGTGGCAGCAAGTCGGCTGTTTCCCGCATAAGATGTAGGTCGCGCGACCGCCCGTGATACGCGAGGGGCACGTCACGCGCTGCTGCGCCGGCAAGAGCGTGGTGCTCTATGAATGGTAAGATCCAGGCACGCTCGGCCGGCGGTGTAAGGTGCAGCACGCAACATCACTTGTAATCTGCTTCACACGCAAATGCGCCCAATGACGCTAGACAAAACAGGTCGCGCCTTCGCGCGGCCTGTTCGGAGCTGGCGATGATGGCTGCACTGGCAAAGGCGATATCCCGCGCGACGAGAACCAACGTTGATGTCGAAACTCTGAAAGTCCTCGTGATCTTTTCGGGCGCGGGCTTGCTGCTCTCTCTCGTGGCCGCAATGATCTACGGGCAGGCTGGCAACGCCGCTTTGTTTTGAGATCCGGCGCGCCGGGTCGTCGAAGCGCAAGAAAGTCTTCCGCAAGCGTCCGCGCCAACCAATAGCGGACTTTATGCATTCGGTGTCGCCCGGTATCCGGACGCACGGAACCCCTCTCCGCGCAGGGCCGTGCGTCGTCTCCTTAACGAATCGTTTACCGAGCTTCGCGGCAGCCGTAACCGCGGGTTAACCATGGATATTTACGGTGCAGCAAGTCTCTAGGCTGTGCCTGTTAGTTGATTTCGAGTCCAACCCCATGGCGTTCGGTAGAAGCGCATCTCCGCGAAGCATCGCCCCGACGGAGCCCGCGGCTTCGTGGGAAGCGCCGCGGGCTGCGGCGGCGACCCCCGACAACATCGCCCCCGCGCTGATCAAGGGATCGCTGACCCTCACCGGCGCGTTCTCTTTTCTGCGTGAGAACGGCCGGCGCATCCTGATGCTGGCGCTGGCACTCTTCGCGCTCGGCGTCGCCGTGCTGATGGTGCTGCCGGTCCGCTATGCCGCGACGGCGCTCGTCGTGGTCGATCCCCGCGAGCTGCGCGTGACCACGGACCAGGACGTGCTGCCTGGCATCGGCCAGGACGCCGCTGCGCTTCAGAGCCAGATCGAGATCGCCAAATCGGACGGCTTTCTCCGGCCCCTGATCGAGAAGCTCAAGATCGCCGACGACGAGGATATCGCAGGCGGTCATACCGACATGACGCGCCTGCTCGAAAAACTCCGCAGCCGCCTCGATATCTCGCGTCGCGGCCTGACTTACGTCATCGCCATCTCGTTCACCTCGAACAGTGCGGAGCGGGCAGCGTATTATGCCAATGCCATCGCAGAGGCGTTCGTCGCGACCCAGAGCCGCGTGCGCAGCGATGCGACGGACGAGGCGGCCGACTGGCTCAAGGACCGGCTGAAGACGCTCAGCGAGCGCCTGCGCGTCTCGGAAGACGCCGTCGCAGCCTTCCGGCTCGAGCACAAGATCCTCAATGCCGGCAAGGATTCCACCACCCAGCAATTGCGGGTGACCGACCTGAACCAGCAGGTCTCCGCGGCTCGTGCGCGCACCGAGGAAGCCAAGGCGCGTTACGAGCAGGTGCAGCGCGATCTCAAGGCCAATGTCGAAGGTCCGGTGAAGCAGGATCTCCTGAGCATGCTGCGCGCGCAGCGCTCGACCCTGAACGACCAGATCGCACAGAAGAAGGCGGTCTACGGCGACCGCCATCCTGATCTTGCGATCTCCTACAGCCAGTTGGCTGACATCAACAGGCAGATCGAGGTCGAGCGGAAGAAGAACATCGACACCGCGAAGTCCGAATACGAGGCCCAGCTCGAGCAGCAGGCCGCGCTGGAAAAGCAGCTCAAGGCGGTCGAGACGCAGATGCTGGTGGACGGCCAGGCGCTCGTGAAGCTGCAGGAGCTGCAGCGCGATGCCGATGCCAACAAGAACATCTACGAGCAGTTTTTGTCGCGGTTCAAGACGACCAACGAGCAGCGTCAGCTTCAGAGCTCGCAGACCAAGATCGCTTCGCCCGCGATCCCGCCGCTGCGCTCGACGCGTCCGCCGCTCGCCCTGCTGCTCGCCGCGCTCGCGATCGGCTCGCTGCTGACGTCAACCGCTACGGTTGCGGCGATGACGAGCATGTCCGACAAGTCCGATCCTGCCGAGGCTCCGGCTCGAACGCCCACGCGTGCGGAGGCGAGGGAGACGCCGAAGCGGCAAGCCAAGCGTCCGGCTCCGGCCGTGCAGCAACCCGAGGCGATGCCGAACCTTCCGGTCTGGTCCCGCATTCCCGAACTGATGTCGGGAGCTGCGCCCAACACTGTCTGGCAACGACCGATTGCCGCCCCAGCCGAGCTCGATCTCGGCGCTTACTTGCGTCCGCTGCTCGAGCGTATCGATCGTGCCCCGGTGCGTGGCTGCAAGGTCGCCCTCGTGCTGTCGGTCGGCAAGAGCGCCGGCGGCAATACCGTTGCGCGCTCGCTCAACCGCGCGGCCGTCAATCGCGGCATGATGAGCGTGCTGATCCGGCTGCAGCCGGAATTCGCGGGCGCCCAGCCGCCGGTGACCGAATGGCAGGACGGCTCGACCACGGCAGGACTCCAGTCGATCGACGAGCTGCTGAGCGCCGGCAGGAAGGCCGATGCGCGGCCGGAGGACGACATTCGCTCGGAGTTCGACCTGATCATCGTCCATGCGAACAATCTTGCCTTGCAGCCAGATGCGATCGCGCTCGCCGCGCACGCGGACCTGATCATCCCGGTGGTGCGCGCCGGCGAGCTCGGTTCGGCGGCGATGCGACGGGTGACCGCCGCGCTGTCGAAGTACGACACCGTGCCGACCGGTCTCGTCGTCAATCATGCGCCCGCCGGCTCTGCCGCGCCTCACCCTGACGGCGGTGCGCTTAGCAGGGCGGTTTGACGATGGCGACGCCGTGCCGTCGTCTGCTCCTTGCCACGATCTTGCTATCCACGATCTTGATGCCAACGTCGCTCGCCTCCGCGACATCGGCCGAAACTTGCGTACCTGCCTCGCAGACCGTCGCGCCGCACAGGCTCGCCGCACTGTCGCGCGGGTTCAATGCCGACGGCTGGATCAATGGCGAAAAATCCGCGCCTCCAACTCGCGAATTGCTGCAGCAGCTTCGCAAGGCGGGGATGAGTCATGTCCGCTTGCCGGTGCCGGCCGAGCGCGTGATGCTGCGCTTCGCTTCGAAAGCGGAACGCGATGAGACGCTGCGTGCGCTCGACAAGGCATTGAAGCAGCTCATCTCGCTCGGCTATTCAATCTCCGTCGATCTTCATCCCGGCGATCGTTTCAATCGCCTGCACAAGGACGACGCCGACGCCTCGCTGCGCGAGCTGGAGGATGCGTGGGGCACGCTCGCCCGGGTCATTCAATCGTTCCCGGCCGACCGCGTGTTCGCCGAGCTGCTCAATGAGCCCGACATCGAAGCCGGCAGATGGCAAAAGCAGGTCGAAACGCTCGCCGCCTTCGTTCGCCAATTGCTTCCCGCGACCACGCTGATCGTCGGCCCGGTCGACTGGCAACGCGCGGACTCGCTGCCGCGGTTTCGCCCGTTGCCGGATCCAAACGTCGTCTACGCCATCCATTTCTACGATCCCATGGTGTTCACACACCAGGGCCACTGGGACGTGCAGGATCCGCTGCACGACATCACGGATCTGCGTTATCCGATCAGCGCCGGCGATCCCGGGGTTCAGGCGCTCCGCCGGGATTTGCAGGACAGAGGCGCGACGAAGGCGCTCCTCATGCTCGACACGGCGATTGCCGCCGCCAGGGACAAGCCGGATGTCAGCCGCTGGCTCGCGCCCGCGGTCGCGTGGCAGCAGCAATTTTCGCGGCCGATCATCATCAACGAATTTGGCGTGTTGAAAGCCGCGGCGCCCCGGGACAGCCGCGTACGCTGGCTCGCGGCCGTGACCGCATATGCGCGGGCGCATTGCTGGGGCTGGGCGCATTGGGAGCTGGCGCAGGGATTCGGCCTGCTCGAAAACGGGACCGGCAAGCCCGATCCCGACGTCATGCGCGCGCTGTTCGGCGCCGCGAAGCCGGGCCGCCGCTGAAGCCGGTCCGTCATCGTTAACGAATCCTTACGCATCCTGCCGCTATCGTGGCCGCCGCGCTGCGCCAAAGGACGAGTCATGAGTGGCGGGACCTCACCGCATCTTCAAGCCGTGCAGGCGGGCTGTCCCGAGCCTTCGCGTTCGCCTTCACGTTCGCCTTGGCGCGAGCTGATCCCGACGCTCTGCATCGCCATCGCAACCATCGGCTTTGTGCCGGTCCTGCACGGGGCGAGCCCGGTCCTGTCCCTGACCGTCGAAGTTCTCGTCGCCATCGCCATCGTGGTTGCGGCTCCAACCTACGCGCCGGCGATCGCGATCTTCGTCCTGTTCTTCCAGAACCTGTTCGTCTCGATCCTGTCGCCGCTGATTTCGGCGCCGTCCGACCTGGACTTCATCAAAGGCTATAATTTTCTCGTCTGCTCCGTGATGTGGCTGACGACATTTGGGCTCTACGTCGCCGGCCAAAGGAACCGGTCGACTGAGGTCAATCAGATCATGCGCTGGGGCGTCGTGACCCTCGCCGTGGTGTCGTTGTATTTCGCGATCGGCTTCGTCCAGGACGGCCAGGCGGCAACGGTCTATCTGCGCAACATCGTGCTGCCGCTGTTCCTGTTTCAGCTCTCGCTGCTGACGGCCGCGACCTATGAGGTTCGCGCCACGCCGTTCCTGGTGACGCTTGGAGTCATTCTGATCCTGTGCGGATACGTCGAGTTTGCGTTTCGGGATTTCTGGCTGGCCGTCACCAACGGCTACACGTTCTGGGGTTTCGACGAGCTCAAGGCGGCCCGCTCCGGCGCTTGGGAAGCCGAGATGCGCGCCACCGGCAACGTGCCGGTCGATCTGAAGGATCGCTTCAGCTTCGACTTTCTCAATACGCCCCTGCTCGAAGGGTTCGGCGTGTCGAAGATCCTCCGCATCCACGGGCCGAATATGCACCCGATCAGCTTCGCGTACGGGATCGCGTTTTTCGGGCTTTTCCTGTTTTCGGTAGGGCGTCCGGTTCTGGCCCTCGTGGCGTTGCCGCTGCTGATCGTTTGCAGCGTGAAGGGAGCGCTCATCGTGGTGGTGTTCGTCGCCACGGCCTGGATATCGACCCGTCTGCTCGGCGCCGTGGTGACGCTATGGCTCGGCTTCGTGGCCTTGATCGTGTTTGCAATTGTCGCGATCCGCGTCGGCTTGCAGATCGGCGACTATCACGTCCTCGGCCTCATGGGCGGCTTGAACGGATTTCTCGAAAAGCCGTTTGGCCGCGGCCTGGGCGTCGGCGGAAATCTGTCGGACGATTATTTCTCGATCGACTGGAGCGCCGCGCAGGCCGCCGGAACGACCAACGGCGCCGTCGAGAGTGCGATCGGGGTCCTGCTGTACCAGATGGGCATCGCCGCCCTCGTTCCGCTGGCGTTTCATTTCGCGGTGGCGCTGAAGGCCTGGCGTCTTTATGCGTTCTCCGGATATCTGACGCAGGGGCTCGCGGGCTTCGGCGTCATGGTCGTGCTGCTGAATGGATTGTTTCAGGAAGAGGCCTTGTTCGCGCCGCTGGCGCTGGGGCTCATGCTCTCGCTCACCGGACTGGTCATCGGCAGCCAGATCAGGGCGCAGACGGTCTCCGTTCCGGATGCCGATCCGGAGCGGCTGGCACACTACCAGCCCGCGACGTAGCCTTTAAAAGCCGTAACCTTTAAAAATTGTGCGGCAGTCCAGGCGTCACCGCCACCCCAGCGCAGGCGCCACATGCGTGAGGATCGCCTCGATGGCGTGCGCGCAATAGTCGACGCCGAGCTGGTTCGGAATCGTCAACAGCAACGTGTCCGCCTCGGCGATCGCCTCGTCCGTTCGGAGCTGCTCGATCAGCACATCAGGCTCCGCCGCATAGGAGCGGCCGAAGATCGCGCGGGTGCGCGGGTCGATGAAGCCGACCTGGTCCTCGCTGCCGCGCTCGCCGCCGAAATAGGCGCGGTCGCGATCGTCGATCAGCGCGAAGATGCTGCGGCTGACGGAGACGCGCGGCTCGCGGGGGTGGCCGGCCTCTTTCCAGGCTGCGCGATAGGTACGGATTTGCGCGGCCTGCTGCACGTGGAAGGCTTCGCCGGTCTCGTCGTTCTTGAGCGTCGAGCTCTGCAGATTCATGCCGTGCCTGGCGGCCCAGACCGCCGTGGCGTTCGAGCCGGCACCCCACCAGATCCTCTCGCGCAGACCTTCCGCATGCGGTTCGAGCCGCAACAGCCCCGGTGGATTTGGGAACATCGGCTGCGGGTTGGGTTTTGCAAAACCTTCGCCGCGCAAGATGTCGAGAAAGACCTCGGCATGACGCCGGCCCATGTCGGCGTCGCTCTCGCCGTCGGCCGGCCCGTAGCCGAAATAGCGCCAGCCATCGATCACCTGCTCGGGCGAGCCGCGGCTGATGCCGAGCTGGAGGCGCCCGCCGGCGATGAGATCGGCAGAGCCTGCGTCCTCCGCCATATACAGCGGGTTCTCGTAGCGCATGTCGATCACGGCCGTGCCGATCTCGACCTTGCTGGTCCTGGCGCCGACCGCGGCCAGCAGCGGAAAGGGCGAGGCGAGCTGGCGCGCGAAATGGTGCACGCGGAAATAGGCGCCATCGGCGCCGAGCTCTTCCGCCGCAACCGCAAGCTCGATGGATTGCAGCAGCGTGTCCGCAGCCGAGCGGGTCTGCGATTGCGGCGAGGGCGTCCAGTGCCCGAAGGAGAGGAATCCGATCTTTTTCATGGAGGCAACATATGGAGGACGGGAGGAGTTTGCGACACTTCGGCCGGAGGAAAGATGACGACCTGGGAAGCGCGTATGGGTAAGTGCCGCTCCTCGAGGGGGAAGCGGACCGAAGCAGACATCGCTGCCAGCTGGCCTTTTGGCCTAACTGAGACATGTGCGCCGCAGGATTGTTGCGTTGCAGAGCGCGTGGATATAAAAGGACGGCGGCGGCAAGATCCTCTGCAACGCCGGCTGCGCTACGCCCCTCCCCGGCATGCGGTACCTGATCCCATGACAAAAGCGCGCGCCGTGCCGATGCCCAGCAACAGCGTGCTTGCGCCGCTTTACGCGGGCGCGGACCTTTTGGACGCCTTTGCAATTCAACTGCCGGCGGGCGCCAGCGATGATGTAGAGGTGCTGGCACGCGCCGCGCTCGAGCGACAGGCGTGGTGGATTCGTGCGCTCACGCGTGTCCGCGATGTGGTGATGGCGGCAGTCGCGGTCAAATCGTCGCGCGCCGTCGGTCTTGCCGCGGCGGCGCGTGGGCCGGTTATCGGCTTCTTCCCGGTGCTGTCAAAGAGTGCGACGGAGTTGGTCGTGGGTGCGGATGACCGGCATCTCGACTTCCGCGTCACCATTCAACTTCGCGCCGATGCAGCAAATGGGCGCGAGCTGGTCGCGGGTACCGTGGTGCATTGCCATAACTGACTGGGGCGCATCTATCTTGCTACGATAGCACCGTTTCATCGCGTGATCGTTCCGGCCAGTTTGGAACAGGCGGCAAGAGCAATGAAGAATTGAGCAGGCTTGGTGGTCGTGACCGGCTGCGGTCGACCAACGAGTCGGCTTCTGGCCCCTCAGCTGACTTGCCGCGCAATCTGTCGAGGACCGCTTGTGACCCGCAGCGGTCATCGCGTTGATCTAAACGCCATCCTTTGCGGATGCGCTTTCGGCTCGCGCAGCGTCGCCCAAGTCTATACTTAAGCGTGCCCTTGCCTCTAATGGGTCCCGAGCTTGCGCAACGAACGGCACTTTGGGCAGAACGATGGTAAGCACGCGCACGATGGCTCCCTGTTCTATTTCTTGTCCCTCATCGTGAGGGGCGTCCGGGATCAGAGCCATCTTCTTCATTCTCTCCCAGATACCGGGAGTGTGGTCCTCCAGCGCCGCAATCGCTTCCTGCATCTGGTCATCGCTGTAGAATGTGCCCATTATGGCCAGCTCCACCGTTCAGCGCTTGGTCCGGAGCGGTCGTCCGCGCGGTCCACTTCAACTGGATTTGCGGCTTTCGTCTTCGAACGGCGGGCGACTGAGATGCCTCGTGAGACGCCCTTCATTGCCCCACCCGTAGCGCTTAGCGAACGCGACGTATAGAAGTCCGGCTAGGCCCAACGCTATCAGTACCATAATCAGGCTGACGCCGAACACGTAGATGCTGGACGTGCCCCCGACGATGAGTACGAGGAGGAGGGTGGAACGAATGCTGAAAGGCCACATGCCGCTAAAGTAGCACGAGGACGACCTGAGCCGGCAGATGCCCGAGAACTAGGTTTGCGGACCATTAAGGCCCCTTCCGCCCCATGCCTGACTTGAGCCAATGCGTCGCGCGGTCTCCTCCCGTAGGTGCTTGCGATAAGCGCGCAAGGGGGTTGGTCCGTGGGATCAGTTTTCTCCATCGCTTTAAGGTTGAGGCAATCAATGCATGCTATTGGCTCGCCAGCGCCTTCGAGATGGCGGCGGTTGCGCCAGGGATGATCCCGTCGAATGTACTTGCTCACCGCTTGTCTGATTGTGTTGGCCTTGACTGCCTTGGTGGCGTCTCGCCGGGCCAGGCGTCTGCCACAGACCCGTCGGGGGCGGTTCGCAGCGATCTGGCCTGCTCTTTGCGCGGGCATTTGTGCGCTGGGGTTGCTCGCAATTTGGCGTGCTCAGGGCGTGCAAGACGTCGAGCCCTCTTTATTGACCTGCCTCCTCATGCTGGTTGTTGCCTTCAATGCTGGCTGGTTTATCGGCGTCATGGGTGAGTGGTCGTGGCAGTGACGATAAAGGTCGATCCATATGGACACCCTCCACGTGATCCTGCTGATCACGACCTTCGTTCTCGGGTTCGTCGCGACCGTCCTATGGGGGCCGGACTTCGAATGGATTGGGCAACATGTTGAGGCCGCTTACATCTTCAAGCTGGTCGGCATCGGCCTGATCGTATTCTTCTTAATCGCAATCAGCTTCGGGCTCATCTGAGACCTCAAGACCCCACGACAGGGAACGCCATGACCGCTGCTGAACACCTTGGGACAGTCTCTGCGGCCGTGCTCGCCGCCTCTGCATTCATGGTGTCGCGCGCTCAGTGGTTCTTCGGCCGAAAGCTATTGCTAGAGGAAGCGGTTTCGATCGGATGGGTGGCTTGGTCGATGTTTATGGCGGGGTTCGTCGTCTACATTGGACTCAAACTCCCGCTGGGTCTTACTCACGACGCGGACGCCCTAGCCATCGGTGTCTCCGGTTGCTCGTCTCTCGTTGCCATGTTGTGGTTGGCGCGGGTGGTCACCGACTGGGGACGAAGCGTGAAAATTTCGATCTTTGCTCTGTTCCTTCTTACGCTGGTGGTGGTCTCCCTCACGCTGGACTTGTCGCGCTCTCAAGTCTGAGACCCAGCGCACTTCCGCTTGTGGCCCCTAGCTGACTCACAAGGCGGGACTGGCTATGTCCGGTTTCGCGGACAGAGCGGACACCGGCTACCCCGCGAGCTATCGGGTTTACGACTACGCTCCCCAGCGCATCCGGGCGCGCATCGACGCCTGCTGTGTTGAATGGATTCAAGTCGGAGGACGGTTGCTTCGAGCCTCCGCGCGGGACGCGGTGTGAAGCTCGAGGATATCGATACGGAGTAGCGGTTGGGGCTCGCCCTGCCACGCGTGCCGCGACAATGGCATCTTGCGCCTGTTTTGCCCGACGAGTCAATATTTCGTCAAAACATAATTTCGGTTTTTCCGTTATCTCACCCCGCGGATTCAACGGATTCGGCAATCGCCTAAGTCATTGATCCCGCTCATGCCGGCTACTGTGCATGGGGTTGTTTTCGAGGTTTTTGTTTTGAGGGCGACAATGCGAAGCTGAACCGGACCTGATCCGGCTCGCCCGCTACTTCATCACCCGCAAATTCTTGGTCGTGAACCGCTGCGTCTTGCCGTCTGGACGAACCGGCCGCCGCGTGCCGGCGGCCTTGCCGGTGCCGGGCGGCTGGTGCGCGGGGACCAGCTGGTCGGGGCGCGAACCGATCAGATCGGCGCGGCCCATCTCTTTCAGGGCTTCACGCAGCACCGGCCAATTGTCGGGGTCATGGTAGCGCAGGAACGCCTTGTGCAAGCGACGCTGGCGCAGGCCCTTGATCGCCTCGACCTTGTCGCTGCCACCGCGCCGCACGCCGCGCAGTGGGTTGACGCCGGTGTGGTACATCGCCGTCGCGGTCGCCATCGGCGAGGGCAGGAAGGTCTGCACCTGATCCGCGCGGTAGCGGTTCTTCTTCAGCCATAGCGCCAGGTTCATCATGTCCTCGTCGGTCGTGCCCGGATGTGCCGCGATGAAATACGGGATCAAATAGTATTTCTTGCCGGCCTGTTCGGCCGCGGCATCGAACATCCGCTTGAACTGGTTGTAGGCGCCGATGCCGGGCTTCATCATCTTGTCGAGCGGCCCGCGCTCGGTATGTTCGGGCGCGATCTTGAGATAACCGCCGACGTGATGGGTGACGAGCTCCTTGATGTATTCGGGGCTCTCGACCGCGAGGTCGTAGCGCACGCCGGAGGCGACCATCACCTTCTTGATGCCCTTGGTCTCGCGCACCTTGCGATAGAGCCGGATCAGATCGTCATGCGAGGTGTTGAGATTCGGGCAGATCTCGGGGAAGACGCAGGACGGCCGCCGGCACGCGGCCTCGACCTTCGGGTCCTTGCACGCCATCCGGTACATGTTGGCGGTGGGACCGCCGATGTCCGAGATCACGCCGGTGAAGCCCGGCGTCTTGTCGCGGATCTTCTCGATCTCGCGCAGGATCGAGCCCTCGGACCGGTTCTGGATGATGCGGCCCTCGTGCTCGGTGATCGAGCAGAAGGTGCAGCCGCCAAAACAGCCGCGCATGATCGTCACCGAGAACTTGATCATGTCCCACGCCGGGATCTTCGCGTCAACGTAGGACGGATGCGGGGCGCGCGCGTAAGGAAGATCGTAGACGGCGTCCATCTCCTCGCTGGTCAGCGGAATCGGCGGCGGGTTGAGCCAGAGATCGCGATCGCCGTGGCGCTGCACCAGCGGCCGCGCATTGCCGGGATTGCTCTCCCGGTGCAGCACGCGTGACGCGCGCGCATAGGCTTCCTTGTCCTGCTCGACCTGCTCCAAAGCGGGCAGCCGGATCACGGTCAAGCCTTTCGTGCGCGAAGCGCCCTCATCGGCGGAGTCGATATCGTCGGCGTGCAGCTCGGTGTAATCGTCGGGCACGCGGCGGAACAGCGCGACGCCCCTGATGTCGTCGAGCTCGCGCGGCGCCTCGCCGGCGGCGAGACGATTGGCCACTTCGACGACGGCGCGCTCGGCATTGCCGTAGAGCAGCAGGTCCGCCTTGGCGTCGGCCAGCACCGAGCGGCGCACCTTGTCGGACCAGTAATCGTAATGCGCGATCCGGCGCAGCGAGGCCTCGATGCCGCCGAGTACGACCGGGACGCCCTTGAACGCCTCGCGGCAACGCTGCGCGTAGACGACGGTGCAGCGGTCCGGCCGCTTGCCACCTTCGCCGCCCGCGGTATAGGCATCGTCATGGCGCAGGCGACGATCCGCGGTGTAGCGGTTCACCATCGAATCCATGTTGCCGCCGGTGACGCCGAAGAAGACTTTTGGCTTGCCCAATGCCTTGAACGGCTCGGCCGAATGCCAGTCCGGCTGCGAGATGATGCCGACCCGAAAGCCCTGCGCCTCCAGCAGCCGGCCGATGATGGCCATGCCGAAGCTGGGATGGTCGACATAGGCATCGCCCGTCACCAGCACGATGTCGCAAGCGTCCCAGCCGAGCGCATCCATCTCGGCGCGACTCATCGGCAGGAACGGCGCCGGCTTGTGCGGGCGTGCCTGCGCCATCAGGGGTTTTTCGGCGGCGATGATCTGGATGTCCATGGCGCATACGCATAGGACTCCGGGCCTCCGAATACAACCGACGGGCAGGTGAAAGATCCGGTTCCGCGACCGGCAGCCCGGGCGTGCGACCGCGTTAACCGTTCGCGAGCGCCGCCATCAGCTGTCTGCACCTTCTCGGGTCACGCGCAGGAACCAACTGCCCTCGCGAACATTCTGATGCAGGGTTGCGCTGGGCCCGGCTGGCGCGCGCTCGCCTCCGGGGTGTAATATTGCCTCGATGTTCGCCCCTGGCGGATGGGGGAGCCGTGAGTACAGTCATAGAGAACTTGCTGCTCCGAAAGCAGAAGCTGGTTGAGCAGCTCGAGAAGGCGCCCACGGCCGAGGACCGCGACAAAATCGAACACCAGCTCGAACAGATCAACACCGCGCTGGATTTTCTGGACAGGCCCGGCACGAAAAATGCGCGGTAGCAGCGCTCAATCGACCTGCAGCGCTTTGGCGTAGACCACGCCAGAATTGGTGACGTGCGTGGTCATCAGCGTCGCGAAGGCGGCAAACTCGCCGCGGGCGAACAGATCGAGCAGCTTGCGATGCTCGTCGAAAGACGTGCGCGTGCGCACGTCGATCGGCGAAGTCAAATTGGTGCGGAGTGCCGCGACGCGGCTAGATGCGAGCTGATAGGATTCGGCGAGATAGCGGTTGTCGCAATGGGCGAACAGCGCCTCATGGAAAGCGGCATCGGCGCGGCCATAGGCGATGTTGTCCCTGGCTGCAATCGCCGGCTCCATCGCCGCGATCGCCTCGCTCATCGTCGCGATCGCACCGGCGCGATCATGGCGGAAGGCGAGCTCAGCGGCCTTGGGCTCCAGCGCGATCCTGAACGTGCAGAGCGCGGTGATGTCTTCCGCGCTTGGCGTAAAGACAAAACTGCCGACCTGCGGCCGGATCACGACGAGGCCCTGCGCCTGCAGCTGACCCATCGCCTCGCGCACCGGGGTGCGGCTGACGCCGAAGGAGTTTGCCACCATCTCCTCGGAGATGGCGGCGCCGAGCGCGAACTCGCCGTCGATGATGGCCTGGCGCAGCCGCTGCATCACCCGCTGCGACAGCGATTTCGGCGCATCGAGCTTCAGCGATCGCATTGGCTCTCTCAGATCACCTTGCCGGGGTTGAGCAGATGATCGGGATCGAGCGCGGCCTTCAGCGTTCGCATCAGCGCGATCTCGGCCTCGCTGCGGGCATGACCCAGCCACTTCTTCTTCAACGTGCCGATGCCGTGCTCGGCCGAGACGCTGCCGCCCATCTCGCGCACGAGACCGTAAATGATCGCGTCCATCTCTTCCTTCGGCTGCTGCTCGACGGCAAGGCCGGTGACCCAGGAGACGAGATGCAGATTGCCGTCGCCGATATGGCCGTAATAGACGCTTTCGCATCCCTCGACGCCATCAGCCAGCGCCGCCTTGCAGCGCGTGACGAACTCGTCCATCCGCGCCACGGCGAGGCCGATGTCGTAGGAGATGTGCGGACCCAACACCTGGCCGAACTCGGCGCAGATGTCGCGCACGCGCCAGAAGCTTCGCGTCTGCGCCAGCGATTGCGCCACGGCGGCGTCGGCGAGCAGCCCGCGCTCCATCAGCTCTTCGAGCCAGCTTTGGAAGCGCGGTGCGTCGAGGCTCTCGTCGGTGCCCTGCGCTTCCACCAGCACGTAGAGGCCATGGCCTGCGGCGACCGGCGGCTTGACGCCTGCGCGCGACGTGATCACGTCCCAGTAATCCGGCCACATCACCTCGAACGCCGACAGCAGCGGGCCGAGCCCGCTTCGCGCGGCGCCGAGCAGCGCGATCACCGCGGCATAGTCCTCGAGCGCGCAGAGCGCGGCCATGGTCGAACGCGGTTTTGGAAACAGCCGCAGCACCACGCGGGTGATGATGCCGAGCGTGCCTTCCGAGCCGATGAACAGATGCTTCAGATCGTAGCCGGCATTGTTCTTCATCAGCTTGTTGAGGCTAGTGATGATGGTGCCGTCGGGCAGCACGACTTCGAGCCCGAGCACCAGTTCGCGCGTCATGCCATAGCGGATCACGCGATTGCCGCCGGCATTGGTCGAGAGGTTGCCGCCGATGGCGCAGGAGCCGCGCGAGCCGAGATCGAGCGGAAAGAAGAAGCCGGCTTCGTCGGCTGCCATCTGGATCGTCTGAAGCGGCGTGCCTGCTTTCACC